>NHEP01000020.1 GCA_002171515.1 bacterium TMED88
ATCTTCCCAAACAATCAAAACAATCAAAAACCAATACCATTACCACTTTTTCCAATACCATACCACCTCTCAAAAGAATCAAAAAAGTGGTAAATACCACTCCAATACCGGTAAATAGTCATCACTGGCCGTATGGCGCGTTGGGAAGCTCCCGAGCGCGTGCTTGGCGTGGCTCAGGACTCTGTACAGCAGTCCCCAACACCCGTGCGGTGGTGTGTGGGGTTACTTCTGGAGGGTGCTGCTGCCCAATTCCCGAATCGGGAAGGCCGCGCTGTCCTCGTGATCCCAGCGCACTTCGGCCTTCAGGGTCAGGCCGTCGGTCAGCTGGTGATCGACAGTCCCCGTCACCGTCACAATGTTCCCATTGATAACAGCCGATTCGGTGGGTCGGAAAACAAACTGGTCGTCTTGGTCGTTGATGTATTCAACGCGAGCGGCAATGCCCGTGGAGTCAATAATCCCCAGCCGAGCACCGACGGCCAAAGCGTGCGCACCGCCCGTATTGCCCGCGTAGTCTTCCGACCAGACGTAGTCATAGTTGATATACGCGGAAAGGTTTTCGAGAGGATCGATCCACAGGATCACGTCCGCGATACCCCGGTTCTTGCTTTGGTCCGTGGGATCACCCGACGGGCCCCCCCAGTTCACGCCAAAGGATGCACCCCATTTTTCGGCCCCATACGAGACCTTGGAGGTGACGCCCTTGCCGCTGTTCACATCGGTGCCTACTCCCGCAACCGGCTCATTGAGGGCACCCATCTGGACCGTGAAGTTGCCGATCGGAACCGTGACAAGCACACCGGTATTGGTTACCGGCTGCATGCTCCAGGTCGCGCCGCGGGTGATGTTCCAGTTGGCGTTCTGCTGCTCGACTTCCCAGCCGATGATGGTCGGCATGATACCGGCATCGATCTGAACGCCGTTAAAGAGCGGCGCCAAGTAGCTCACATAGGCGGAGTAGATACCCACACCAGGCGCGATCGAAAGGGATGCGGGATCTACTACCGCGTCCCCATTGGCATCAACCACGATCGATCCGTCGGCATTTCGACGAAATACTTCGTTATACCCACTGGTCTGTGTCAGCTGACCGGCTTGCAGGTCGATGTGGAAGCCACCGCGGCTCTCTTCCGTCGGGGCCTTGTCGATCGAGATCCAGGCCTGGTCGAGCTGGAAGGTATTGCTGCTCCAGTTGTAGCCATAGTTCAAGTTCGCCGGCGCATAGGCTCCGCCGCTGCCCGCGAAGTTGTAGTTGTAGGAAGCCGCCACCCAGGCGCTCATGTCCACGCCTTCGATGAATTTCGACAGGGCGGAGACATCTTCGCGTTCTTCGAGACCGGAGTTCTCGATCAGAGCGGTCTGCTCTTTGACGGTGGCTTGGGCTTCGGTGAGTTCGTCGTTCTGGGCCTGGAGCTGATCCTCCATGGCCTCCATGCGCTGCTTCATGTCGGCGATCTCGGCTTCGAGATCGGCGGCGGTCGCGAACGGCACGACGAGCAACATGCTCGCGGCCGCGATCACAACGGAAGTACAAATGGATCGCATTTTGGTTCTCCCTGGGTGAACTGCTCCATTCAAGAGCAGGTTTCTTCTGGAAAAGCCCAGACTGTTGGCCGCCGGCTTGCTCCTCACCGTTGAGGAACGCGCTGGAGACCGCCTAGATTCCCGCCGCCCTCGTCGGATCCATCGATCCGATTTCGGTTGAAGGGAACAAAACATTGTCTTTGGGGGTCCAGAAGGGTCCATCCAGGGGGGCGCAGAATGCGCTCAGGACGGTCCCCGTGCTGCTGCAGGGGGTGGTGCGAGGGATGCCCGATCGGAACCGAGCAGAACCATGGGGAGAATCGAAAACGAGACCCGGGCGTTCGGCCTGGGTGGCTTCGCTTTCGCAAGGGCTCATCGAGTCTTGATGTTGGCTGGACAACGATTCACTTTCTCCACAAGGGACATGACACTTCAAAGGGACACAGGGGGTCGAGCTGTTTTTGAACTGCGTGTTCCTTTTCCGTGATGCCGGTCGGGTTTCCTGGAAGGACCGACCGAACCTCTGTCGCCCATTACCTTTGCGCATCCCGGCAAGGCTGAAAAGGGCAAAAGGGCCGTTTAACGATTGCGAATGTGTTCGCACTTTAAGTCAGCGGCACGCTGAGATGGAATCTTGATCGCACACACATCGGTTGAATGGCGCTCAAACTGTGTGGCTCAATACACACTGTGTCGTGATCCGCGCAATGGATGAATACAGAATTGCTTCGCGTTGTCGGGGGATTAGAGAGCAAAGCTGTTTTCAATGCCGCGACATTGAGAAAAAAGCCGCACAGCCCACAAGCTGTGCCGATGACGGCGCATCGGGGGCGTGGAGCCCCGGCTTTATGTGTCCATTTGGTAGTTGTGAATCCATTGGACTGTATGTTGGCAAAAGTCCAATTCGTCTCTTTCCGAGGCTTCCACAAGTCGATCGAGGTCGCTCCCGCGGTCAAGATCGAAGCTGCCTTGGAGCTGTTGAACACGCAGTCCAAGGCGGGCGGCATGTTCCAAGGTTTCATCCAAAACCGAAGGGCGACTCATCGGATGATCGAAAACCGCTGACCACGGTCCCCTCATTCCAATCAGTCCGTAACCGCCATCGAGGTCGGGGGAGACCACAATGTCCGCCTCCTCGAGGGCTTCGAGGGCCGAATCGAGAATCGCTCGGGAGAGGGCGGGATTATCGCTGCCACGAAGCAGGACTTTCGCGGCCCCGGTCGCGCGCGCCTCGTCGAGGGCCCAGGCCATCCGTTCAGCCAGCCCGGCGCCGCGTTGGGCGACCACCCGGAAGCTCGGCGGCGCCTGCCTGGCTAACTCGCTGACGGCGCGAGGCGGATCCACGCAGAGCACCGGATCCAGCCCCGATTCCACGGCAAAGCTCTCCGTGGCAGCCAGCACATCGGCCAGCATGGCCCCGTAGAGCTCAGCCGCCTGGTGGGGGTCCAAGGGCGGACACATGCGTGTTTTGACCCGACCGGGATGGGGGGACTTGGCCAAAACGGCCACGATGTCGCGGGGGCCCTCAGCCCAGGTCGAGGCCGGAGCCATGGCGAACTCAGGCCTCCTTTTTCTGGGATGAGTCCGTGCTGTTTTGAGGCGCGGGCAGGGCCGGAGGGCCGTAAAGCGCCTCGGATCGGGCGTCCTGAAGGCGCTTCCACTCGTCAAAACGCGCTTGGACGGCGTCGTACTCCGCATCGGTGTCGACGTCGATCGCACAGCCGCCGGCTTCGGTGACCACAAAACGAAAGTGGGTATCGAGCACCCGGCTAATCACACTTTCGTTGCGGGCGATCGTCACCCCCGACCGAAGCCAATTGGCGAGCCCTTTGAGTCTCCAACGATCCGCCCAGCCCGCCCCATGCATCAAGAGATAGAGAAAGACGATCCAGGGGCCAGCGGCCCTGGAGAAGAAAAGTTTCCAGGCCAAAACCGCCATGTTCCAGAATTTCTTCTGGTGGCGATGCTCATACATATCCTCAACGCGATCGCGTTTGCCTAAACGCGCGGGGCGGGCCAGATGAAGATTGTTCTGACGCAGTCGGCCTTCTCGCAGATTGAAGAACGCCACTTCGATTCCGGGCGATCCGGGAGCCTGAGGTTTGAAATCCTCCAGCGCCGCCGCCGGCGCAAGGCCCAGCGCGTAGTCGCAGCCCGGGAGTGAGAGTCCCTGGCGGACGAACGCCGAAATCTCTTGGGGGGTCGCAAACGGGAGATCGCCCGAAAGGTAAAGAATGGCTTGATCCACCTCGTCGCCCACCGGATCGCGACCTTGATCAGGGTCCCGGGAGAGGGTGCGCCGATAGGTCTCCCACGCGTTTTCCAGCAGATTGCGACCCTGCTCGACCAAGAACAGCGGCTTGCTCAGGGTCTGCCGAAACTTCTGATCGAAAATTTCTTCAAGCCGAGCCCGGCGACCCACAACCCACACTTCCGAGACTTCAGGGACAGCCTGGAGGGTCGTCACCAGCCGGGCCACCATCGGAGTTCCCGCCACGGGGAGAAACACTTTGTTCTCTCCGTACACTGCTTTGGCGGCGCGGCCGTCGCCGGCTGTCACAATCGCAGGAACAGCCACCCGGCTAACCGCTCTCTTCCTCAAGCAGAAAAATCACCTGGAGGGTCACCAGAAACTCGGTGATGCGCCCCTCCTCGACCTTCGCTTTCTCCTCAATCACCTTGAGGCCCGTGATGCCACGGAGGGTCTGGCGGGCGCGCTCGAACCCCAACTCAGCTGCGTGCTGCCAGCTCTCCGTGGAAGCGGAGGTGATCGTCGAAACCGATGCGATCGCCATCTCTTCGCAACTCCTTAAAAGCCCTACCAGCGCTGTTCCAGCCGGGGCGCGACGTCGAAAACCAAGCGAAGGCGAACACGATACTCGACAATTCGGTCATCCTGAACCTGGCAGGATTTTTCCAACACTTCGATCCCCGTGATCCCCCGCAAGGTCGTATGGGCCCTCGACACCACAGAACTGGCCGCCCGCTCAAAACTCTCGGTCGAAGAACCGATGAGTTCGCTGACCTTACTGACCCACATCCGATGGGCTCCTCCTTGACCCCCGCATCCCCTGGCACGCCTGCCTCGGCGAGGGGTTCAGTGGGAAGGCTTCTCGACTTGCCGGTCACCATAGCGCGACCCCCTGCGGCTCCCACCCACGAGTCGGGGTAGGCTCCTCGCCCTGACGACGAGCGATTTACCTGCAACGCCTCGAAGGGAGCCTCCACCCATTCGTGTTCTCCTCCGGCCTCAAAACGATCCGCTCTCTTCTCGAGAGACTGGCCTTTTCTGGCCTCTGGACCGCCCTGGCGGCGGGAGCCCTCACTTGGGCTGGGGGGGTCTTTCTGCTTCCACCATCAGGGCCTCCGCGGTTGACGATCGCCTGCGGGCTGGCCTTCGCGGGCACGCTGGCGGTCTACTGCGTGGATCGGCTCCGCGACATCGACCGGGATCATGAAACCTCGCCCCGGCGAAGCACCTTCGTGGACGAGCGCCGGGCGTTCCTGCTCGGCCTCTCGGGGGGCGGCCTGGCCCTCGGCCTGTGGACCGCATGGGCGCTGCCGCCCGGAGCCTGGTTTCTCTGCGCCGCAGTGGGAGCCGCCGGTCTACTGCACCGACGACTCAAAGGTCGCTCGGGGCGAGCCTGGCTGTACGTGGCCCTGGCGTGGACCGGCGTGACAGCGGGCTTGCCCGCGCTGCTTCTGATCAGCCACGCAGGTGTTCCGATCCGCTTAGCGACCCTCGGCCTCGGCCTCTTTTTGGCCCTCGGATCCAACGCCCTCGCCTCCGAACAGCGGGGCCTCGTCTATGACGCCCAGGCGGCTTCGACCCTCCGCCGGTCTCGGCGCTGGGCCGCCGCCGCTACGGTGGTCCCGTTGGTGATGCCCGGTCCGGCGGGGATGGCTGCCCTCGGCGCAACAATGTGGCTGGCCGTTGCCTTTTTTAGACCCACTGAGCGTTACGGTCTCATCGTGCTCGACGGTGCGCTGCTGGTTGGGGCGCTCCTCGCGGCGGCCTCGATGAATGGGTGAGCGGGCGCCGCGGGATTTCGCCCCGGGTGGAGTGGAGTGGTGGAGCCGAGCGGGATCGAACCGCCGACCTTCGCGTTGCGAACGCGACGCTCTCCCAGCTGAGCTACGGCCCCACAAAAGCTCGCGCGCGGTGTCTGGGTCATTTCCCGCGTCGCTCTTAACGTCCAGAAACGGTACGACGGCCCTCTGCGACCGTCAAGGAAGGCCATCGGCACCGCCTGGAAAACTGACCTTTCGGGGTTTACTTCGAGGCTCGAGCGACGCACGCTTGGAGAGGATGGATATCGACGTTCGACGCATTCTTGTCCCCGTAGACTTTTCCAAGCACGCGGAGGCCGTCGTCGCCTGGGCGGCCCACCTGGCTGAAGAGCACGGCAGCGAGATCGTCCTGCTCCACGTCTACCACCTCCCGGTTGAATTCCAGCAGATGGAAGGGGCCTACCTCCCAGGTGATTTCTGGAACTCCGTCAAAGACGATGCCAAGCAACAGCTCGAAAGCCTGGGCGACCAACTCCGAGCCCGGGGACTCAGCGTGACGGAGATTACGCGTGAAGGCTATCCCGCCACCGTGATCGAAGAGGAAGTCGAACGGCGCCAAGCCGATATGATCGTGATCGGCTCCCGCGGCCGGACAGGGCTAAAACATATGCTCTTGGGCAGCATCGCGGAGCGAGTTGTTCAGAAGGCTCCGTGCCCTGTGCTCACCGTCAAGGCCCACGAAGACTGATCCGTCGCGCGCATCGCGCGCGCCTCCTGAAAGAAAACAAATTTGTGTCACTCACTGAGGCGCCCGCAACATCATCTGTTGCGGACGCCTTGTGTGAGAGTTCGAGCTAGACGGTCTCGAAGAAGTGGGTCATCCGAACACCGAGAGCCGTCGCCAGCTTGTGAAGCGTCGACATCGAAGCGGCGCTCTTGCCGAGTTCAATCTGAGAGATCAGGCTAACCGAGAGTCCGGTGCGGTTGGCCAACTGCTTGAGGGTTAACGGCTCGGCGTGACGGCGCTCTCGAATTCGCTTTCCGACTTCGAGGTTCAGCCGAGTTTCCAAGTCGATCATGAGACCCTTGGTCCGGACGGCCTCTTGCAAAACGGCCCGCAATTCCTCTTCGTCCAAAGGTTTCTGAAGATAATGAAACGCTTGGTGCTTCATGGTCGTGACGGCCATTTCCACCGACGCGAGTTCCGTTGTCGCGATGACACAGAGGTCGTTATCGATAGAGCGAATCGTCTGCAGCGCGTCGATTCCCCCCTGGTGGCCAGGCGAGACATCGAGAATGACGAGCTGATATCGATTGGTTCTGACCAGATCCCCGGCTCGAGTCGTCTCGGTCGTGGCGTCGACTTCGTAGCCGTCCTGAATCAGAACCTCTTTGAGTTGGGCAATCGTCGATTCGTCCCGGTCGATCACCAGAATGTTCAAACGCTGATGGTTGCTCATGTTTGGTCCCCTTCATGCGACGGCCACCCCAGCGACCGCCAAGCCCGATTTGGGCCCCATGTTCCGATGACGCATTTCCTGCCTGGGGCCTGCGGGCTCCCCTTGGAGTCCACGACCTCAAGCCGGACTTGCGTGTCCATGAGGGGTTCTTCGGTATTTGTGCGGCTGTCCATGAGGACTGAATTCGCCCAATTCGGGATTTGTGCAGTCCTGTGGGATCGCCACTACGGGGGCGAATCCCGGTCTAGCCCAAATCAAGCCCTAAAAAGAAGCCTCTGCGGCTAGGGGTTTTGGACAGCAGGGCCGGGGGCCGGGGCGAAGAGCCATTCCTGGGTAAAGGCCGCTCCGGGGGCATTCACGCGCTCAGCGGCCACGACCTCAAGACGGGCCGGAGCGCGGTCCTTTTCCTCGATCTGGATCCAGGCCGGCACCTGCAGCGGGCCGAACTGGGCCAGGGGGCCCAGACGAATCTCAACCCCGTAGCCATCCGCATAGCCACGGACCTCATAACGGCCTCTCTCCACCCAGACTCGGGCGGAGGCGGCCGGCTCCCCCTCTAGGTCCTGAGCACGGAGGCCGGCGTCGTTCTCAGCCGCGTCCTCTTCCGGGGCGGATGTCGGTGGCTCCGCGCGGCGGGCCGCCCAGGCATCGAGACCCCGAAGCGGCGGCGGGTCCGGGCGAGCAATCGCCTGATCGGGATCACCAATCAGCAGACAATCCGTCTCTCCGCAGGGCGTCAACCCCCAGGACTCAACGTCCACCGAGAGGCTCTCCAAAATGCTCAACACCAAGGGCCCACTCTGGGCCTGAAGAAGAAAAAGCGGCGGGAGAAAAGTGCGCGGGTTCTCGACGAGCTGGCCGTTGCGGGAGACCGTCACCGTATCGCCCTGCAGAAGGTGACGCTCCACCAACCCCCCCGCAGCGCGGAGTTCAATCCGGGCCAAACCCGACGGATGGCTAATCAATTCAGCGGTCGCCACGCCGGGCCGATCGCCGATCTGAAGCTTGAGCTTCAATTGGATCGCGCCGTCTCGGCCATCGGCCTTGTTGGCCGCCGCCATCGCGCGATAGATCCGTTCCGGGCTGGGCAAGTAGGCCCAAGCCGAGCCCGCCGCGAAGAAGAGGCAAAATAAGAGAACGCTAAAAACCATCGGCCGCGGCAAAGCGTGCGCTCTCATGCTCTCCTCCGAACGTTCATCCCCGCTGGCCCGCCAGCCGCGTCCCGCCGGCATACAGCGCGCGGTCGCCCAGTTCAGACTCGATACGCAACAGCTGATTGTACTTACAGACCCGGTCCGTCCGACACAAGGAACCCGTCTTGATTTGACCCGCCCCAGTGCCCACCGCCAAATCGGCAATGGTGGTGTCCTCGGTCTCACCCGAACGATGCGAGATCACGGTGCCAAAACCCGCGTCCCGGGCCATCGAAATGGCTTCGAGGGTTTCCGTCAAAGTCCCAATCTGATTGACCTTCACCAAAATGGCGTTGGCCGCATGCTCATCGATTCCTCGCTTCAAAATCGCCGGGTTCGTGACAAAGAGGTCGTCCCCCACGATTTGGACGCGATCTCCGATGGCTTCGGTCAACTGGCTCCAGCCCGCCCAATCGCCTTCTGCCAAACCATCTTCAATCGAAACGATGGGGTACCGATCGGACCAGTCTTTCCAGAAGCCCACCATCTCTTCCGTGTCGAGCACGCGCCCCTCACCCTCAAGGTGATAGCGCCCGTCTCGATAGATTTCGCTGGCGGCGGGATCGAGGGCAATCGAAATCTGTTCGCCCGGGGCGTAGCCTGCCTTCTCGATGGCGAAGAGCAACAGCTCCACGGCCTCATCGTTGCTCTTGAGGTCCGGAGCAAAGCCGCCCTCATCTCCAACCGACGTGGCATATCCCTTGTCGGAGAGAACCCCTCGGAGGGTATGAAAAATCTCGGCGCCCCAGCGCAGGGCATCGGCGAAAGTCGGCGCCCCAAGCGGATAGAGCATGAACTCCTGAAGGTCGACATTGTTGTCCGCATGCGCGCCGCCATTGAGGACGTTCATCATGGGCGCAGGCAATAGGTGGGCTTCATCTCCTCCCAGAAACCGATAGAGCGGTCGACCTTGGGCTTGGGCCGCGGCGTGAGCGGCGGCCATCGAAACCCCGAGCAGCGCATTGGCACCCAGTCGTGCTTTCGTCTCTGTCCCGTCGAGATCAAGCAAACGGCGGTCGAGTTCGGCCTGCTTGTCGAGCCCGCCCAAGGGCAGGCCCACCACGGCTTGGGCAATCTCGCCGTTCACGAACGCCACCGCCTGCGAGACCCCTTTTCCCCGATAACGCTGGGGATCGCCATCGCGGAGCTCGAGGGCCTCGCGAGATCCCGTTGAGGCACCGGAGGGCACCGCGGCCCGTCCCATCATGCCTTGGCGTGTCCAAAGGTCGACCTCGACGGTCGGGTTACCTCGAGAATCCAAAATTTCGCGTCCCAGGACGCGGTCGATCACGATATCGCCCACTGCTTGCCTCTCCGGTTTGGTTAATCGCGGGGCGCTGGAAACTAGCAGAGGAAGATCACGAAGCCGGAGCCACAGCAGGATCAACGATCAAAACGAGGAACCACCACTGGGCTCCCATCAGGCGCCTCAAGAACGTGCACGTCAACGCCAAAGCCAGCGGCCACGCCCTCTCGAGAAAGCACGTCCCGGGGCAAACCATCCGCGATCACTCGGCCATCGGCCAAAACCGCGATCCGGTCGCAAACCCGAGACGCCAAGGCAAAATCATGGGAGACCACAATGGCGGCTCCTCCGTTCGCCGCGAATCGGCGAACGACTTCCAGCACATCCATTCGATGGCGAAGGTCCAGAAAAGCCGTCGGCTCATCCAACAGAAGGCAGGCCGGACGCTGTGCAAGAGCCCGGGCAAAAAGAACGAGTTGACGTTCGCCGCCCGAGAGCTCATCGATGGGTCGATCGGCCAGGGAAGACACCCCGACTTCCGCCATGGCAGAGCGCGCAATCTCAAGGTCTTCATCGGTTTCAAAGCCGAGGGCACGTTGATGAGGAATGCGCCCCATCAAAACGACCTCTCCCGCGCGAAAGGGAAAAGGTATGTGAACGTCTTGGGGGACCGTGGCTAGGCATCGCGCCAGTTCGCGACGCGAAACCTCGTCGATGGGGCGGCCGTCTAAACGGATCTGCCCATTCCGAGGCGTCCATTGACGAGTGGCCATTCGGATCAAGCTCGTTTTGCCGGCCCCATTTCGACCCAACAAACCCAGCACTTCTCCAGGCTTCACCGCCAGCGAAACTCCGCGCAGAATCTCTTGGCCGCCGAGACTCAGCGCGACGTCCTCGAAGGCCAGCAGCGGTTTCGCCGTCATCGGCCTCGGACCTCCGAGGGCGATGACGCGCCCAGCATTCGACCTCGGTCACTCCGGAGCAGATAGAGAAAAAGCGGGCCCCCTAACAAAGCTGTGACGGCGCCGACCGGGAGTTCTCGGCCGCCCAGCAGAGTCCGCGCGATGGTGTCACAGAGGATCAGAAACGCGGCCCCCCCTAAGGCCGCCGCGGGAAGCAACAACCGATGGTCGGGTCCGAAGAGAAGGCGAAGCAAATGCGGAATGATGAGACCGACAAATCCCACCAAGCCAGCCACGGAGACGGCCGCGCCCACCATCAAGGATGTCGCCAACACCAAGATCCGGCGTGCGCGTTCAGTCGCCACTCCAAGCTGCTCAGCGGTTTCCTCTCCAAGCGCCAGTGCATTGAGACCCCGGGCCAGGGGCATCGCACAGCCGAGACCCAAAACCAAAAACGTCAGCAACCAAGGCCACAAATCAATCCGGGCCGAGGAAAGATTCCCAATCAACCAAACGAAGATCCGACCACTCTCCAACATGCCGGCCAGCGAAGCCATGAAGACAATGGCCGCTGACGCGAATGCGTTGAAAACAACCCCGGTCAGCAGCAGGCCCGTCGCCGAGACTCTCTGACTTCGTCCCGCAATCAGGTAGAGGAGGAAGGTTGTAATCAGGCAGCCCGCAAAGGCCGCGATCGGAACCGCACCGAATCCAAATCCCAAAGAAGCCCCAAGGGACAGAACGAGGATCCCGCCCAGAGCCGCCCCGCCCGAGACGCCGAGCACATAGGGATCGGCCAACGGGTTGCGGAGCAGCGCCTGAAAGATCACCCCCGAGGTCGAGAGACAAGCGCCCACGAGACCCGCCAAGGCGATTCGGGGCAAGCGGATGCGTCGCACGATATCGGCGGTCGAGCCCGACGTTTCAGGGTTCAATAATGCGTCGGAAACCTGAAAAGGCGACAGCAGGGTGGGACCAACGGCCAACGAGAACATTGCAACGCCCAGCAAGGCCAGTGCCAGGCCCGCCAGGATGCCATAGAAGCGAGGCCGATCGAGATGCTTCACGGACTCGCCTCTTGCGTGATCGCCGCGCCGACTGACGGGCCGTAAAGAAGGTCAGCGAGTCGCTCGATGGTGCGATCGAGATCAGGACCCGGCATGCTGATCAAAGACGAGTCGAAGGCCAGGACGCGTTGGTCAGCGACCGCTCGAAGACTGGGCCAGCGCGACCAATACGCCAGCGCGCCGTCGGCATCTGGGCTCAGGTCCAGCAAAACTTCGGGACTCTGCGCGACCACCCATTCTACGCCGACCCTGGGATAGGGATCGCTAAAGTTCCCCGCCACGTTTTCCGCCCCCACGGCCTCAAGCATTTCATCCAGAAAACTGCCGCCCCCGACAACAAAAACGGGGTCGCGTTGCAGAACAATGAGAACCCGCGGTGCGCGTTGGTCTTTGAGCACTCTGCGCGCCGCCGCTCGAGTCCTTTGCACCGCGTCGATCCTCTGGTCCGCTTGACCCTCGCGGTTCATCAGGACACCCAATCGATGGATGTTTTCAAGAACATCTTTGAAGCGAATGTTTTCAAATGACTCGACGCGAATGCCCATTTGTTCCAAGCGACGCTGGAAATCTCGCTGTTCCGCACTCGGGACCAGAACCACCACATCGGGCTCTAACGCAACCACCGACTCGAGGCTCGGGCTGTAGAGACCCCCGACCCGGGGCCTGGCTTCGACACCCGCTACATGCTTGGCCGAGTAGTCGTCCACACCCACGAGGCTGTCGCCGGCGTCGAGGGCAAGAAGAATCTGGGTCAGAGAAGGGTTCAGGGAAATAATTCGAAATTCGGGCGCGGCCTCCGCCTGGGCTATGCCGGCAGACATCGAATAAGCCGCCACCCAGACGAGGGCGACCGCAACAAGAACGCGGCGTAGGCGGTGCTGCAAAGAGTGGACGGGCGGGGCCATGGGCGGAGTCTAGAGTTCCACCGTTTCCCTTGCTTGAGGACAGGGCCTGCCATGCCGGGAGGCGAACCTCCCGACAGGCCATCATTTCCGAGCCCCTGTTAAGGACGAGGCGATTGCGGAGCGACACGGCGACGTGCCGTTGTCTCGCCCTTCAGAACGAGGTGCGGTCGCAGGGCGCGCAGGCTCGCCGGGCCGATGCCTTCAATGCCGGTCAATTCATCCAAAGACCGAAATTCGCCCCGACTTTTCCGGGCCTCGATGATGGCCCGGGCCCGGGCTGGGCCGACCCCCGGAAGCCGCTGCAGCTCGACCGCCGAGGCTCGATTGACATTCACAACACCGATCAGCGGTGAATTCGGGGCTGGAGCCCCCACCGCAAGGGCCGCGCTGGCACTGAACAGCGAGAGAACCAGGGACAACAACACGGCCCCGATTCGACTTTGGTTCTTGATTCGTTTGGCTTGCATGACGACGTCACTCCATCGGGACCAGGTGATCCTGCGACGGAGGGGAATCCGGCGGTCTATCTCAAGCCAGGGACGGGTCGGAAGCCGATCGGGGCCAACCGCCGCGTCCCGCCTTTTGGACTCAACGATCCCGGGCCACTGCAAAAGTGGCGGCGCCGAGGAGAGCCTCTCGGGCCTCCCCCTCGGGGAAAGCCGCCAAAGCCTCCTGGCAGCGGTCGATATGGTCAGCGGCGCGGCGCAGGGTGTCTTCGACCCCATGATGGGCGGCCACCAGCTCCGCAACCGGTGAAAAATCAATGTCGTCAGCCGACGGGTTCTCTTCGCTGCGTCGCGCAGCCGCTTTCAGGAGACCGGCGATCTCCTCTCGCTCGCTCGAGGAACACCGCTTGAGGGTGAGAAGTAACGGCAGCGTGACTTTGCCCTCGTGGAGATCGGCGTACTGCCGTTTGCCCAGAGTCGCAGCTTGGGTGTCGTAATCCAGCGCATCATCCTTAAGCTGGAAGGCCAGACCGAGATCCCGGCCGAAGGCAGCCAACCGGCGGCGCTCGGCTCGGGTTACACCCCCGAGAATGGCCCCCGCCTCGCACGCAGCGGCCAGCAACGCAGCACTCTTGCGGTCAATCACGTCGAAGTAGTTGGCCTCGGTGATATCGAGATCAAAACTGCCTTCAAGCTGAAGCAACTCACCTTCCGCCATCCGGCCGATGGTGGCCGCGAAAATTTCGATCAGGTGAGGGTCGCCGTCTTCAGCCATCATGGCCGAAGCCCGGGCATAGAGGAAGTCGCCGGCCAAGACCGCACGTCGATTTCCCCAAACCGCATTCGCTGACGGGCGACCGCGGCGAAGGGACGACAAGTCGACGACGTCATCGTGGAGCAGGGTCGCCGTGTGGAGTAACTCGACCGCCGCGCCAATTTGAAGACGACGGGGGCCCGTGTAGCCACAGAGCTCAGCGGCCAAAAGGACGAGGGCCGGCCGGAGCCGTTTGCCGCCGGCGCTCAGAACGTGGTCGCCGACTGCGCCGATCAATTGCACATCGGAGGCGACTTGGTCGTGGAGCACACGCTCAATCAGCGCAATCGGCTCGGCGATGCGGTCGAAAGTTCGAGCGGCTAGAACGGCTAAGGGCTCCGCTTGAGGGGGGGGCTTCATGATAAAATCGTAGCGACCGGCTCTGGGGGTGTCAAAACATCAAGTATAGGAAAGTCTTTTAATTTCAAACCTTTAACGTCTGTTCTCGTTCGCGTGACTCGGTGTGCTCGTGCGCAACCAGGCAACCGCCTCAGAAACGTTCTTAATGGGAACGTGTTCGCATTCATGGGAAGACGGGGGCCGGTCCCCGGCAATCGGCGGAACCAGTACTCGGCGGAACCCAAGCCGGGCCGCCTCGGCGACTCGCAGGTCGAGGCGCGCCACGCGACGCACTTCGCCCCCCAACCCGACCTCACCGCACGCGGCCGCGTCGGATGGTATGGGCAGATCAAGTCGACTCGAAGCAATCGCGAGACAGAGCGCGAGGTCCGCCGCGGTCTCACCGATGCGGACGCCTCCGGCGACGTTGACGTAGACATCGCGAGACAAGAGGTCGACATCGCTGCGCCGGTCGAGGACTGCGAGCAAGAGGGCGGCCCGTCCGTCTTCGATCCCCATGCAGGTCCGGCGCGGAACGCCGTAGGTCGACGAAGCGATCAAGGCCTGCACTTCGACCAGCATCGGGCGCGTGCCCTCAAGAACCGGAACGATGCATGACCCCGGCGAGCCGCTGCTGCGCTCCGAAAGGAAAAGTTCGCTGGGGTTGCCCACGGGCGCGAGACCCGAGGCGCCCATCGTAAAGACGCCGACTTCCTGAGTGGATCCAAAGCGATTCTTGCTGGCCCGGAGTAGACGGAAGGCGTGGTCACGATCGCCCTCGAAACCCAGCACGACGTCGACGAGATGTTCGAGGACCCGGGGGCCCGCCAGACTGCCTTCTTTCGTGACGTGGCCGACCAGGACCACCGCCGCACCCTGGGCCTTTGCCTTGGCGGAGAGGAGGGCGGCGGATTCTCGCACCTGGGCAACACTGCCCGCCGCCGACTCAACGCGTTCGCAGCGCATGGTCTGGATCGAATCGATCAGAACGAAATCAGGCCCCAAGGCGTCCCATTGAGCGAGAATCCGCTCGACTTGGGTTTCTGACATCACCTGCAAACCGCCGGGCACCTTTCCCAAGCGGTCGGCCCGCAAACGAATCTGCTCCGCGCTCTCCTCGCCGGTCACATACAGGACCGGACGACCGCTCTCGGCAAGGCGCCCGCACACCTGGAGGGCCAGAGTTGATTTCCCCACCCCGGGCTCGCCCCCCAACAGACTGACAGAACCCGGGACAAGCCCGCCCCCGAGTACCCGGTCGAGCTCCGGTTCGCCGGTCTGAATCCGGGGCGAGGCATCCGGCTTAATCTCTGAGAGGGGCGTGGGTTCACCGCTGAGGCCCGGTCCAACCCCACCGAGAGTACCGTCAGAGGTTTTTCCCCCAAGGGGTTCCTCCACCAGGCTATCCCAAGCTCCACAGTCAGGACAACGGCCGAGCCAGCGCGGCTGCTGGGCACCGCATTCCGAGCACGCATAGATCGATCGGCGTTTGGCCATGGCCCCCAAGATAGCCCGTTGGGCCGTCAACCCCTCTGAGGAACTCGGTTGACAGGCCCGGGCCTCGCTTCCTAGTCTGACGCCTCCTTTATACAAGAAGAGGCCTTTCCGATGACTGACCGCTATGCCCAGCTGGCCCAGAATGCCCTCGACGATGTGCCGCTCTCCGAAGCGGATGCACGCTGGATCCTCGATGGCGAAGACGTCGAACTGCTGTCCCTCGTCCAAGCTGCCTTCATTCCACGCCGAGCTCACTTCGGGCGGCGGGTGGGCGTTCAGGTTCTGAACAATGTTCAGAATGGGCTGTGTCCTGAAGACTGCGGCTATTGCGCTCAAAGTAAAACCACCGAGGCGCCAGTCCGCGAGTATCCCATGAAGAGCGACGAGGAAATTTTGAAAGGGGCGGCAGAGGCCGCCGCCGGTGGGGCGGTTCGCTACTGCATGGCCATGTCGGGCCGAGGGCCTTCGCTGCACCGAGCGGAACGTTTCGCCAAGCTGATTCGTCAGATCAAAGCCGAGCATGACATTGAAGTGTGTTTGTCGGCAGGGCTAATGGGAGACGAACACGTCGCCGTGTTGAAGGCTGCCGGCCTAGACCGCATGAATCACAACCTCAATACCAGCGAAGCCCATTACAACAAAATTTGCTCGACGCATACCTATGCGGACCGAGTCGAGACACTTGAGGCCGCCCGACGGGCCGGGATTGAGTTATGCAGCGGTTTGATCATCGGAATGGGCGAGGTTTCCGAAGACATCATCGAAGTCGTTTTCAAACTTCACAGCCTGGGCGCTCCATCGATCCCGGTGAATTTTCTGATCCCGATTGAGGGCAACGCGGTTCAAGATGATGGATCGCTTTCACCCGAGCGCTGCGTGCGCGTTCTCTGCCTCGTTCGACTGGCCAACCCTCGCGCCGAAATTCGGATCGCGGGCGGGCGCGAAGGGCACCTGCGTGGACTTCAATCCCTAGCCCTCTATGCAGCCAATTCACTTTTCGTTGGCGGCTACTTGACCACCCGGGGCGATGCCTGGTCTGAAACGTTTGGACTGATCGAAGACGCTGGCTTCGAGGTCGCGGAATCGGCTCGGGGTGAAGAACGGCCGACAACGGAAGCCAAAACCCGTCGGGGTTTTCGGCTGCCCGGGTCGGAAGCACTTTTGCGCCCAGACGTCGCCGCACCGCAACCCGAATCACACTGACGGGATTGCAAGGAATCCGATGGCTTGCTTGAACCCCCAACCCGAACCGACCGTGGGCTGAAAGATGTCAATCCAGACGATTGCCGACCGGGTGCTGGGCGAGATCCAGCAGCGGGGGACCTATCGCCGGATGCGCCGCTTCGACGGGACCCAGGGGCCTCGAATGCGGGTGGATGGCCGGGAGGTGCTGGCCTTTGCGGGCAGCAACTATCTGGATCTGGCCGCTCACCCAACCGTCATCCAAGCCGCCCAAGAAGCGGCGGAAAGTCATGGCTGCGCGGCGGCGGGATCCCGCTTGATCAACGGCAACATGGACATCCACGAAGCGCTGGAAGAGGACATCGCCAAATTTTTCGGTCTTGATTCAGCGTTAGTTTTTGCCACGGGCTATATGGCGAACGTCGGTGTCATTCCTGCCATTGTGGGAAGCGGAGACCTGTTGGTCTCCGACGCGCTGAATCACGCTTCCATTGTGGATGGTGCGCGCCTTGCAAAAGCGGACGTTGCGATCTTTCCTCACGGCGATGTCGATGAACTCGAACGCATTCTCAAAAGGGAGTCTTCTCGACGTCGAGAAATCCTCGTGGCGGTGGATGGGATCTACAGCATGGACGGGGACGTCGCGCCCCTGTCGGAAATCCTGCCCCTCTGTCGCCGCTATGGGGCAATCTCCCTTGTGGACGATGCCCATGGCACGGGCACCCTCGGTCCGCGAGGTCGCGGCAGCGCCGAGCAACAGAACGCTCTCGAACACGTCGATATCCTGATGGGGACTCTGGGCAAATCCGTTGGCTCCTTCGGCGCCTTTGTGGCCGGGGGCCTTACCTTACGAGACCTTCTGATCAATACAGCGCGAAGTTTCATCTTTTCATGCGCCTTGGCGCCGCCGGCGGTGGCGGCCGCTCAAGCAGCCTTCCGAGTGATGGACAAGGAATCCGAGCGACGCGAAGCCCTCCAGGCCAATGCACTCCGACTGCGAGAAGGACTCGCTCGCCACGGCATCTCGACTGACCCCTCCTCGACCCATATCGTGCCGGTGATCGTCGGGGAAAACGCCGCAACGATGGCAGTCTGCGAAACGCTCCTCCACGAGGGCTTTCATGCCCAGGGAATCCGCCATCCTTCGGTTCCAGAAGGCACCGCCCGGCTGCGACTCACCCCAATGGCGACCCACCGGGCAGCGGAGGTCGATGCCCTGGTCGAGGCGGTGGCCACAGCGCTCTCAACCCCAGAGCGGGCAGCGGCGGTCTGAAGCCCGCAATGCCGAGAACACCCGGCCTTTTCGTCACCGGAACCGACACAGGGGTGGGTAAAACCATCGTGGCTCGCGGCCTCATTCAGGCGCTCCGCGCCCAAGGGCTCGACGTCGCGGCCATGAAACCCGTGGAGACGGGCGTGGGCCGGGATGGCCCGGCGGATGCTTTGGCCCTGGCGAATGCAACCGATCATTCAGAGCCCCTAGAGCTGATTTGCCCGCTTCAGTTCGAACTGCCTGCCGCACCGAGCGTCGCGGCGGCGGATGCCCAATCTCCGTTGCACCTTGAGACGGTTCGAAGCGCTTGGCAGGCCCTGCAAAGCCGACACGAATTCGTGGTCGTGGAAGGTGCCGGGGGCCTTCTTGTTCCGTTGATGGCAAATTTCGATATGGGGGACCTGGCTTTGGAAATGCGCCTGCCCCTCGTTGTCGTCGCCCGGCCCGCCCTGGGGACCATCAATCACACCTTGCTGACAATCCGAGAAGCCGAGCGAAGGGGGCTCGGCCTCCTCGGGGTGATTTTTTCCCATGCAGAACGGAATCTCAGCGCCGCGGATCAGAAGAACTTTGACGCACTGAAAGATTCCCTCGGGAATACTGTTCTGGGTGAAGTGCCATTCCTAGAAGGCCCAGCCGAACTGCCTAAAGGGGTGATTGATCCGGCAGCACTGTTCGACCGGATAAAACAGTTTGACGCAAAGAATGATGTTGCGTCATAGTGGGCCTTGATTAAAGACAGGGACGCGTCATTTTTTCGCGTCATTTCAGATGGCTTGACCGCATCGGCTGCCACCAAATCGCCCCTAGGAGCTCCTATTTCGTCTGGTGGGCGCATAGCGATCCTCGGTGCGTTTGACGCGAATTTCCTTTGGCCCGTGAGGTGCGTCATGACGCACTCCTTGGTCGCGTCAATTTAATCCTTCGGTAGAGCGCGTATTTGGGCGTCCCTTGGGGTGACCGAGGTCAAACGGGGCCCTCAAGCCCAGGCGACGGCAGGCCGATATCGGCGGAGAGGAGCCCCCCGCCTTGAGCCTTGAAGACCAGCTAATCAAACTCGACTCGAATATCGGACAGCTCAAACAGGACTACGAGCAGTATTTTCTAGGAATCCGGCCCACCGAGCCCCAATCCTTGAGATCTCTGGTCCAAGCTGAATTGGCCCGCCTGTCCGGACAGCCCATCCAAAATACCGCTGAGCGATTCCGTTTACACAGCCTCCACGCACGATTTCAATCCTTTCGCCGCCGCTGGGATGCCACGCTCCGAGAAATCGAAGCGGGAACCTATAAGCGCCATCTTTTCAAGATTGGCCTGCGTGAAAAAAGCCAATGCCCTGGGCGAAACGGCCCTCTCGAGCCCAAGCGCCGCAGCGCCGACCTTTTCAACGACTACCAGACCGCCGCCGAGCAATGCGGACAAAGCTTGGGCGACCTCACCGCCGAAAAGCTCCGGCAGGCGGTTGAACAACAAGAAAAAGCCATCCGGGCCAAGCTCGGAGGCGGCCGAGTGGATTTTCGGGTCGTGGTGGAAGCAGGCCGAGTCAAAGTCAAAGCCTCGGCGGCCTCCGAAAGCGCCCCTCGCCGAAGTCGCTAGGGATTTCCTTGAAGGGCCGCGGGTGTCCCGGGGAGGCGGCCCAGATTTCGACCGAGTTGGATGGGTACGTCGAAATTGTGAGGGTCGAAGATGAGGAAGTCCGGGAGACGGTCCCCGTTCCAATCGCTGAAATCGATCATGCCTGCCGTGCGAACCTTCTGGCTAGCCGACCGTTCTTTAAACAGGCCCTTGGGCCCTCCGGGATTCACAGTCAACTTGTCACCATCGCCCGAGGAGACGTAGTCGAGGTAGCCGTCTCCATTCACGTCGTAGCGGGCGGTCGGGATAAAGCCCCGGGTGCGAAAAGTTTTGAAGCTAATTGGGAGGCTGATTTGACGACGAACCCAGGGCTTCTTGGCAAATCCGTTTTCTCCGTCGTAGCGATAGATCGAGAATTCTAGGTCTATTTCTCGGCTGACCAGAATCTCGATGACCTCGAACAAGCTAAATTTAAACTGCAGCTGAACCAATTCCATGGTGCCATCGCGGTCCATATCGACGAGCGCATTGGACGAAATGCTTCCCTCCTCCACGAGGGTCTGGTTCGGTTGGTCGATTTGCCACCGGCCTTCTCGATTGAGATAAACATGAACCCGCGTAATGGCGTCGGAGAACCCACCCTGCACGTGGGAGACCACAAGATCGAGGCGTCCGTCTCCGTCAATATCCCCAACAGAGCTCGCCACGCCCCCTGAACCTCGAACTTGGTCCCGAGGCGTCACCATTCGGAGCGGCAGCTTTTCATCGGGCTCGAAGGCGAATCGGCCATCTTCTTTCTGGTAAGAGACCCAAATCTCATGACGGGTGGCCGATGCGATGTCGTTTCGACCATCTCCGTTGATGTCTCCCAAGAGGAGCTTCGGCGCGTCGAGGAAGATTTGGAAATCGCTCTCAAGGGACACCAGAGTCGTCGGCGGAAGAATGAAGAAGTTCGCTCGCCGCGGCTGCGCGAGCGCAGACAGAACATTCCCTTCACCGTCCAAAGCCGTGAGTTGACCGATCTGGGGAATAAGCATCCAGGGTGCGTCGCCGAGATGGCGATGCACCAATTGAAACACCTCGAGCCCACGCTCATCTGCAGCCGGACCCATCGTAGTCGGGCCCGGAGTCACAAAGTTCCAATGTGGGCCGTCTGGCCCCGCTAAGGAAATGACCTCAACGCCATCGGGCAGGAGAATCAAAAGCTCGGCACCCGGAGTTTCTGGCCGAACATCTTCAACGTCGTAGACCGCACTCCATACCGGCAGTAAACGTTCGAAGTTGGGCGAGGCCGGAAACTGGCCGTTTTCGTCTTGCAGGAAGACCCGCGCTGTTCGTTGATCCTCCGGAGGAATTCCAGTCAGATTCACAACGAAGAAATCAGTCCGACCGTCGCCGTTCAGGTCGGCCATTTGACCGGCCACTGCGCGACCCTTGTTCTCAAAAGATCGGACCTTGAAATACTCTTCGGCTTGTACCGGGCGAGCCCCTGCCCAAAAGGTAAAAAGGATCCCGAGAGTCAGCAGAAGCTTGGACGAGTTCACCCATGGAGAGTATCCCGCCAAGCGACCCAACACACCCACTGCCCGATGGGCCTCCGAGAAGGGCGCTTCCGGAAATCCGGATGATCTCGGATCAGCCGTGGTGCCGGGTATAGACGTCAATGTGCACCGCCGCTCTCACCGCCGCTGTTTCCAAGCGCGCCCGGTGGTCCGCCTCTTCGGCGTCGTGCATGATTTCCTTCAAGCCCTGCTCGACTTCCTCTCTGGTCATGCGAGCGTGGTCGATATCGATTTCGTGTGCCTTGAAGCACTCATCAACAAGCACGACGACTTGATGGGCCGACACATCGGCAAATCCTGAGGAGATGGCGGCCCACTCGGTCTGACCACTGACCAAGTGAATCTCCATAGGTCCAGGCTTCAGCGGGGCCAAGAAGCGTTCGTGGTTTTCCAAGACGCCGAAGTCCCCTTCGGCTCCAGGCAAAACCACCTGCTCAACCGGCTCCGAAAATGCTTCACCGTGGGGCGTCACGACCACGAGATCAATCGACATAGTGTTCGAGCTCCCGTCTCCGCCTAGGCGAGTGTCTTCGCCTTCTCGACCGCTTCTTCGATTCCGCCCACCATATAGAAAGCCTGTTCGGGCAAGTCATCGTACTTCCCGTCGAGCACCTCCCCGAACCCGCGAATCGTGTCCTCAAGCGGAACATAAACGCCCGGGGTCCCAGTGAACTGCTCGGCCACCGAGAAGGGTTGTGACAGAAAGCGCTGAACCTTACGCGCTCGAGCAACCGTCAGCTTATCCTCTTCAGAAAGCTCATCCATTCCGAGGATCGCAATGATGTCTTGGAGATCCTTGTACTTCTGCAAAATCTGCTGAACGCCCCGAGCCACGCCGTAGTGATCTTCACCAACGACCTGCGGATCCAAAATCCGCGAGTTGGAATCCAGGGGGTCCACCGCCGGGTAGATGCCGATTTCGGTCAACGCACGATTGAGAACCGTGGTCGCGTCGAGGTGGGTAAACGCCGTCGCAGGCGCCGGATCAGTCATGTCATCCGCCGGCACGTAGATCGCTTGGACAGAGGTAATCGAACCCTTCTTGGTGGACGTAATGCGCTCTTGCAACGCGCCCATGTCGGTCGCCAAGGTAGGCTGATAGCCCACCGCGGACGGGATCCGACCCAGCAGCGCCGAAACCTCGGAGCCCGCTTGGGTAAAACGGAAGATGTTGTCAATGAAGAGAAGGACGTCCTTGCCTTCCTCGTCGCGGAAGTACTCAGCTGCCGTCAACGCGGTCAGTCCAACCCGCGCACGCGCTCCCGGGGGCTCGTTCATCTGACCGAAGATGAGCGCTGCCTTGTCGAGCACCGTGGTGCCATCGGACAATTTTGCATCGGCCATTTCGTTCCAGAGGTCGTTGCCCTCACGCGTTCGCTCTCCAACGCCGCCAAAAACTGACGTTCCCGAGTGTTGCTTGGCAATATTGTTGATGAGCTCCAGGATCACGACGGTCTTCCCGACGCCGGCGCCCCCGAAAAGGCCCACCTTTCCGCCCTTCGGATACGGTGCGATGAGGTCGACCACCTTAATTCCAGTTTCAAGGATCTCGACCGCCGTCGATTGGTCGACGAAGTTCGGGGCTGGACGGTGAATCGGGTAGGTCATTTTCGTAGTGATCGGGCCCTTCTCATCAACGGGCTCACCGACCACATTCATGATGCGACCCAGTGTCTCCGGGCCAACCGGAATCGAAATGGGCTTGCCCGTATTGCGAACATCCTGGCCGCGGCGCAGACCGTCGGTCGTGTCCATCGCGATACAGCGGACGGTGTTCTCGCCGAGGTGGAGGGCCACTTCAATGATGAGGTTATCCTCGCGATCGTCGATGCCAGCATTGCTTGTTACCAGCGCCGCCATAATCTCCGGAATTTCTCCCGGCGGAAACTCCACATCAACGACCGGCCCCATCACCTGCACGATCTTTCCGGCTTCCATCTTTGTTCTCCTTAACCTCTTGAGTCTTTCCCGCGGTGAGAGCAGTTGCTCAACTATTCCGCGCCTCGCAGTGTTCTACGATCCGCCCCGCCTGTCCTTGAGGCGTCGCGATGCATCCTTTGTGTTTTATTCCAGGGCTTGAGCACCCGTAACGATTTCAACCAATTCAGTCGTAATGGCCGCTTGACGCGCGCGGTTGTACTGAAGGGTCAATGTCTCGATCAGTTCCTCACTGTTTCGCGTCGCGTTCTCCATGGCGGTCATGCGAGCCGCGTGTTCGCCGGCCTGGTTTTCTAGCAAGGCCCGGTAGACACCGACCTCGACGGCCTTCGGCACCAAGACCGCCAAGAGCTTGGCCGGATCTGGCTCGATCTCGTAGGCCAATTTTTCCTCTTCTTCGGAGTCCTTTTCCCCTTCGGGCACTTCCGGCGGAACGAAGGGCAACAAAGGAACCACTACTGGGGTTTGGGTCATCGTCGAAACGAATTCGCTGAATACGAGAACGACCTCGTCGACCTCTCCCTTCTCAAAACGGTCCATCAGACCCCGTGCAATTTCCTGGGCCTCTGGGTAGTTGACGTCGGAGCCGACATCACTCGCGTGCGTGATGTCCGCCGCCCGCCGCCGCCGGTAGTGATCCACGGCCTTCTTTCCGATCAACGTGAGTCGAGAGTTCGCAAACTCGCCTGAACGTTCTTCCATCATGGCATTGGCGGCTTTGATGACATTGCCGTTGAAGGCTCCGGCCAGACCCCGATCGGACGTGACGACCACGACCTCAAGAGTTTTTCGGTCTTCCCGCTGCTCGAGGAGCGGGTGACTTGCATCGCCGCCGGCACCCGCAACTTCCTCCAGAGTCGACTTCATCCGCTCCGCATAGGGACGGGCGGATTCGATCGCATCTTGGGCGCGTCGGAGCTTCGCCGCCGAAACCATCTTCATGGCGCTGGTAATCTTCTGCGTCGATTCGACACTGACGATGCGGCGCTTGATGTCTCTCAGTCCAGCCACGCTTAGGCCGCCTCTACGCTACTCCCACCCTTGGTGGGCTGGAAGACCTTGGCAAATTCATCGAGGGCCGCGCGAAGCTTCTGCTCTGTCGCGTCCTCAAATTTTCCGCTGCTGCGAATTTCCTCGAGAATGTCGGCCTGACTCGACCGCATCCAATCAAGCAGCTCCTCCTCGTAACGACCGATGTCATCGACCTCATACTGCCGAACCCAGGAGTCGCGGTCCGAAGGCGGAGTTGCGGCGTAGATCACAACGACTTGCTCCTCCATGGCGAGCGGTGCGTACTGGGGCTGCTTGAGCATTTCGGTCTGACGTTCGCCGTTGGCCAGCTGTTCCTGAGTGGCCTTATCGAGATCGGAGCCGAACTGTGAGAAAGCCGCCATCTCGCGATACTGGGCCAAGTTCAGCTTCAACTGCCCAGCCACAGCCTTCGTCGCCTTGGTCTGGGCGGCCCCGCCCACACGAGACACGGAAATGCCGACGTTAATGGCGGGACGAATGCCCGAGTTGAACAGATCCGTCTCAAGGAAGATCTGGCCGTCGGTGATCGAGATGACGTTGGTCGGGATGTAAGCCGACACATCGCCAGCTTGGGTTTCGATGATGGGCAGCGCCGTGAGGCTACCGCCTCCTTCCGAATCATCGAGCTTGCAGGCCCGCTCGAGCAGCCGGGAGTGACAGTAAAAAATATCACCGGGATAAGCCTCGCGTCCCGGCGGCCGGCGAAGCAAGAGTGAAAGCTGCCGGTAAGCCACGGCCTGCTTGGAAAGATCATCATAGATGATCAGGGCATGGCGGCCGGTATGAAGGAAGTGCTCCGCCATCGAGCAGCCGCCGTAAGGCGCCAGGTATTGGAGCGGCGCCGGGTCGGAAGCCGTTGCGGCCACCAC
>NHEP01000021.1 GCA_002171515.1 bacterium TMED88
AGTTCAGTGGGAAGGGAGGTGATGAGGGTGCTAACTCCAATGCTTGCGGGTGCTGGCAAGTCTGTGACATTTGGTGCGATAGAGAGGGACCGGAGCAAAGGTGAAATCATGGCTCTGGGTCTAAGATTTGGTTGTGCTCCAACATTCCTCACATTTGCTATCGATGATGTGAATAATATATCTTCGATTCGACTCACTACCCCCGGTTCAGGTAACACTAAATTCCCAAGCCAAGTGTCTGGTGAGATATACGAGGCGTTGAGGAATGGCTATAATGTAGAGGGGAGTATCCCTATACCCAAGACTTACCTTGAAAGGCTCGCGCGGCTTACAGAGAATCCGGTTGGGGCGGCATTGATTTACAAGAGTTTCGTTAATGATGTGATGACAATACTCGTTGGTGGAAAGAGTCAATCCTTTCGTAGAACATCATTTGTGTCATGCGACAGTGATGATATTGGAATCACTGGCAACAATATAGCTTACTTCGGAAAGACCGAAACAACTGGCAGGGGTTCTCTTCACTTCCATGTTGTGTTGTGGGGAGGTATCTCACCGGACTTCCTCGAGCTGATTTCGGACATACCTGAGCTTTGCAAACGAGTTGGATCAATTTTGGAGTCCATGTATTCCGCCTCTCTTAGCAAAGAGCAGCACGTGGTTGACTTGGCAAAAAAGGAGGCAGACAAGCTCTGTTCATATCAAGATGACACCAAGCCTACCAGAAGAACAACGACTCCACAGGCTATGCAGATATCGCCCGATCCTTTAGACAAATCAAGGTTCATGTGTCATGTATGCACAACAGTTTGTCAGCGTAACGGTATTCATCAGCATACATTCACGTGTCTTAAAGGTGGAGTGGGAAAGCACGGTTGTAGGCTCTGTAAGCCAAGTGGGTTGAGGAAGGCGACACTTCCTGTTATTCTAGAAGCAGATGAAGACAACGAAGACGATAAATATGCCTGTAAAGCATCAGACAATGTTACTTCACTTCACGATTTGGATGGAGAAAGGCATCCAAGTAATAATCTGTTTCCTATATCATCATCAGATCCACGAACTATTGTTTGGGAGATGAAAAGACCCGAAGATGATAAACTAGACTCTCTTTCAACAGACGATGTGACGAGAGAAGACATCCTTCAAAAGTTGTACCAACAAATGATGTCTCAATCAGTCGATGATAGGGTACTTTATGATCCACCCAAGGATGGGAATTGCCTCTTTCGTGCATTACTGAAGGGCTTGGAAAGGGTGATGCCTGATGTAGCCGAGGGAATGACAACAAAAACATTGCGTAGTCAGCTGATGAGGCAACTTGAAATACACAAAGACGAAGTTGTCAAGGCAAAAGTTAAATCGGCTGATCCCAATGCTAAACATCTAGCAAAAGCGGGTGTTATCACCTTGAAAGATCTAGCACAAGATCAGAGGAATGCAAGGGAAATTGCAACCAAACCTGATAAGAAGAAGAAGAAGAAGAATATACCGAAGGATAAAGAGTTTGACATCCGAGGATATTATAAAGAGATGCGTGATGATACCCCGTTCAAATGTAAGGAAGGAGGGTGTTTAGAGTATTATCTGTTTGCCAAGAAGTATGGTGTGAATGTAGCAATACACAGCGACTTTCTTTCACAAGTACAAATCATCAAAAATAAAATTGAAATTGAAAATGAAGATATTTGTAGGTTGTGGTCGTCGGATGAAATCGACTTGTTGATAATGAGGATTGGCGATTATGATGCCGTTGTACAAGAGATGAGATCAAGGCGGAAAGCTTCTGCTACCGGTGACAGATCGTTTGATACAGACGCTGATGGGGGAAAGAATGACATTGCCCTCCAATATGGTGTTTTCATCGGTGATGATAGACCCACTGTACACTTGTCTTATGATGGCAAGCACTATAAACTACTTCGATACGATTGGCCTTGGGGGGGACAGATTGATGCGCAAACGAATTTTGATGAGTTTAGAGAGGACCACACAACATGGGTGGATAGTCAAGTTGATTCATACGACTTTGTGCGTGACAAGAATAACCTATTCCATAACCTCATGCAAGGATTGGTGATCGTACGTAGTAATAAACCGTCCAATCCAATCATATCTTCTCAGCTTACCCTCCGAGGTTTAAAGCGCGACTTGATGAACTATCTAAAACAAAATCCGCACCAATCATTCATGTCATCCAATAAAAATGGTGTTTCAACATTGGAGAATGAAGTCACTCGACGTTTGAGTACTGTTGGTGATAGGACGTTTCAGCAAAGTGTTGATTCCCAATCTGCGATTGAGCATTATGCCAATCTTATTCAACACGACAGACTTGGGGGCGATGAATTGGAAATACATTTGTTTGCCAAGGCAAAGAATGTTAATGTGATCTTGTATGACCAGGTTAGAAATACCTTTGTGAAAAGGCATAAGTTTGATGCTCATTCTTCCAACTCGGAGACGATACATCTACTTTATCATAAGACTGTTGGTGTCAATAACGCGTTTGAAGGTTCAAATCAGGAACTCACTGGTGGCAATGATTCGAGTGAGAATGTCGCTGGTAGTATGTCAAGTCAGGACGCATGCTTTACTTTGTTCATGCCAAAACTATACTCTGTCATGAAGGTTTTAATGACGGTGGAGGAGACCGATAGGCTGCAGAAGATATACAAAAAAATATCAGATGAAGTTAAGGATAGAAATGGGCTCGTAGTTGATTATAATCCCCTCCTTACTGCATTGCTTGGTTGCAACACAAACTTGCTGTTTCTTGGGTCAAAGGAACAGAGTAGGGGTGCCTTATTCTACATTGGACCATACATCAATAAGAATGGAGTTGAGATAATAGATGCACTTCCTGTGATCGTCAAGGCCCAGGACGACGCTATGACACATCGCAGCGTTGCTGAAGACTCTGGTACAGAAAAACGAACTGTCCAGCACACATTACAGAAGACGATCAACAGGATGAACTCGAAGATGGAGATATCAGATACCCAAGCTGCTGGTGCCTTGTTTGGCTTAGATGCACGAATGACTTCAGAGATTTTCTCTTACTATGATGCCACGGGGTATAAGAACTTTGTATTGGATACTACAAAGCTTGGTTTATATCAAAATTTAGAGCCAATGGGTAATGTTATAGACCTTGAGGCATGTGAAAGCAATGACGAGGTTGAGTTTGGTGTCGACGAGTCATCTGATGTAGGAGATATGATTACAGCAGAAGACGAGGCTGAGTTTGATGCCGACGAGTCATCTGATGGTGGGGATGTGATTACAGGGAGTACTGGTGGGGAAGATGTGGTGGAAGATGCATGGGGGACACTTGAAGATGAATGCTGTGAAGAGACTGATATGCTACACGAGAAGGGAGCATATGGGAGCTCTAAAATATTCAACATGGGAGAAGGGAAGTTTCATGTCGTATCATATCCAGAACTGTATCGCTACCGAGGACCAGAGTTGAAAAATCTAAATCGGTTGGAGTATTGTGCTCTTGTGGGTGTGACATCTAGCTCAGAGAAAGATGGAGGAGACAACTCCACGCGAGGAAGGAAACGGAATAAAAAGTTTGAATTCGGTCACGGTCTCAAAGAAAAGATTGGTTTGCCGAAGAAGAATGGAAGTGGCCCCGTGTATTACCAGATTCTCGAACCTAGACAGCGTACGCCTAAGCTCTTCTGTAAAATGCCAACACCCCCAGGCAAGAAACCTGAAGCCTCGAGTTTTGAAGATGTCAGTTCCTTTAAAAAGAGATTGGGACGTTGGAGGAAGCAAGCCGATACATTTGCCTTTCACTACTTGACTATGTTCCGAGCCGAAGAGGATTTGTATGAGAGTGGCCAGGATTGTAAATACAAATACAAGTGGGAGGATTACCTCGAGTTTGAATCTAAGTTGAGGTGTAGTGATCGAGCAATCGACCACTCCAGATTGGAGCAGATTGATCGATATGTACATGGCTGGAAGGTGGATACTTCTAAGCGCATGATGTTGGCAAATTATCGTGGTAGAAAAAAAACAATATGGGATGAAGAGCGGAAGGAACATGCTCGTTTAAAGAAAGATCTTGCTCTTATGAACAGGATGATGGCAATGGAAACCCATTCTGATGTATTCGATTATGAGACACGAGTGCAAACGGATATGAGCAAGAAGCAAGAAGATAAGATCAATCGTATCAATAAGCACAAAAGTGAATGTGTATCTATCATTCGACGATGTATAACTGATGATACTGTGGAAGAACAGGGGTCGTCTATGAATATCAAACATCCAGCAATGACATTACCATTGAATGAAGATTCGTATATAAACTTGAAGGAAGCTATGCCAGTTCTTGATACTAAACCCGCTGCGAAGTGCTGCCCAGTGCCTCAAGTTATTACAAGGAATGTTGATAAGTATTTGAAGAAGCAAGACCTATCCAAGGACAAAGATCAGGCAGTAAAACTTGTTCGTGACCATTTCACTGCAATGCATGAGGGTAGGGTGGAAGACGACGATTATAAAGCACCATACCTGTTGATATGCGGTGGGCCTGGGAATGGGAAGTCGAAGCTAGTTGAGACGTTCGATGGGATAGCGTCGAGAATGGGTGTGGGGAAGATAGTGAAGACGGCCTTTGTTGGTGGTGCCGCAGTTAATATCGACGGCTCCTCTTTAATTGGATTGTTTGACATCCCAGTCATTGATAAGGATGGCACCGAGGATATAAAAAAGAGTCGTATAACATCGTGGAATGAAGACAAGCGCAGGGCGTTCATTGACAGATTCCCCCTTGATAGGATATCATGCATCATTGTAGATGAGATATCTACAGTCAAGCCGTATGTGCTCGCGTATTTGAACGAGAGGTTGATGGAATTATATCCAGACTGTAAAGGCAAGCCGTTCGGTGGTCGTGCAGTCGTGTTACTCGGTGATTTTGATCAGCTGCCTCCCGTGGGAGGTGATTCATTGGCAGGTGCGGCCATGAAGTACGAAGAAACTGAGTGTATGAGGAGGAGGGGTGGTCTGGTTGCTGATGATGAAAATATCGAAGCCGCTCTTTCTGGTGCTCAATCGGCGGCTAACGGTCTTGATCTTAAAACGGCTGGTGTTCTCTTGTTTGAGAAAGCAAGGTTTATTAAACTGACTGAGCAACACCGCTCGAAGGATCCTGAACACACGGCATTGCTACAGAAGATGAGCTCCGAGGGGAGGCTTCATCCGATGCATTTGGAGTTGTATAAAGACTTGTCTCCGGAGGATGTCGATGGCGAGTTTTCGTTTGCAACAATGGTTGTAACTGGAAATGCGGAGAGACACGAGTTGAATGCATTGCAAGCCAAACGCTGGTCGTTGCAGCATAATACAACAGTTGTACGGTGGCCCAGGCAGTATAAACTCAACTCATGGAAAGGTCGACCCAAAGATAAATCACATCGAGAAATTGCCATGCAAAACGATTGTTGCTATGAGATGTTTGTCCCGGGTGCCGCTGGATATATAACCGAGAATATTAATACTGATATTGGTCTCGCCAATGGTGTTGAGATAAAGTACCATTCGCTGTCGTTTGGTACAACAGAGCAGGATAAGTTGTTCAAAGACGAGTTGAAAACACATGACTCTCCTGTGTTGGATCTTAATACTCCTCCGGCTGCCCTTAATGTAGAACTATTTGCTGACTTCGATGGTGACTCTGAAGACAAGAAGGATGAGAATAAGAGGAAGAGGAATGAATGGACTCATGGCTCACTAGTGAACGACGGTCGTGTTGTCATACAACTCCCTTCCCGGTGGGGTCAGATCAATAGAAAATGGAAGGATGAATCTATTGCGGGGTCATGGGAGCATGGTTTTAGTGCGTCGACGATGCCAATGAAGGATCACTTTCCCATCGAGCCGGCGTTCGCTGTAACCATATACAAGGCACAGGGGAGGACAATACGGAGGTTGATCATATTTGTTGCACAGCACCCGGTTCCGCTATTGAGGATGTCTTGGGAGGGTCTATATGTTGCCCTGTCGCGTGTAAAGTATCGAGATCATATACGTTTGGCTGTCGATAGAAGCACCCTCGAGGGTGAAAAGAAGGCAATGGAGTATATGGTGAAGCTGCAGAAGAACAAGTATACCGACTGGTACTTCCGCGGATTCAAACCAATTGGAGCAGACGAAAGTCAAGTGATGGTATGGAATCGTAAAGCAGCATGGAAGGCGGCTGGCTTCGATAAGCTAAAAGAAGAGAAAATGAGTGTGGGCGTGGGGAAATCACAGGTCAAGAAGACCAGAACTAGAAAGATGATGCAAGATGTCTGGAACCAGAGGAAGAAACGTCGCTTGAAGCTGTAGTTGTTCGTTTTGTGAGTTTTTACAACTGTAGTATAAATAACGCTGTTAAAGGACTATGTTTATATGATGGAGGTCCTCCTTTACTTTATCCCCGTCTTCTGCTTCTTTCTATTTACGATAGATAGTATCTTATGTGCTTTTGATTGGCATTGATTACCTACTGGGAAGAAAAGGATATGTATCCTTAAAAATTCCACTTGTAAGCATTATGTCTGCCCTGAAGTGATGCCCGCGGGCAGGCACGCAGGGAAAAAACGAAACTGGCTACGTAATTCCTATGGTGTCAATGATAATGTACATAGCAGTTGTTTGAAACGGTGGGTAGTATCATCTCAGTGTCGGCAAAGAAAGTGAATAGTGAAAAGGTGATCAATGAATCTATATACTATGTCATTTTTTCATCCATACGGCGGTTACTACACTAACAATAGTCAGCGGCAGCGGTATTATTATTATTATGAGAACAACATGCAACAGTCAAAAACTGTTGTTCCTGAGTATATGCAACAGTCTGGTGGCGACGAGGATCAAGAAAGTGGAAAAGTGCCTAATATTGTACAATCTTCGGCTAGTATTGATCGTACACAAATGGCGCGTGTATTACCACCAGTGATGGTCTGTAGTGGTAGTGTGGCGGCATCGTCTAATGATAAAATATATACAAATGAAACGTCTGGGTCGGGGCCAGTGCAGTTGCGATGTCATCTACTTGACATTAGTGAGGTTGTACGTGAATTAGAAAAGCTACAGATAGCCGTAGAAGAAAAGATTAGAAAACACAAGAAAGTTGTAAAACAATACGAGAAGAAACTCAAAGAAGTTGATAGAGCAGATGCCTGGGATGTTATTAGAATTATGGTTACTGAGGAGCATCGTATCAATCGAAGATTTAACACTTTAAATGAGTTCTTGGACCATTGGTTTTATACGTGTCACGGTCTTCAAGAGGATAGTAAATTAGAAGCAATGTATAGGAAAGACTCGAATGGACAAAAAGAGCGAGGTTCAACCGGAGTACAGGAGAAAGCACGAGAAAGATACAGAGAACTTAAAAGAACCGATAAAGCAATATATAGAGCAGTTGCAAAGCAGTACTTTAAAAAAAGGCTAAGTATTGCTGCTACCGACAACGCCAATGAATGTGATTTAGAGTTTCGTGAAGCGTTGAAAGTGATTGGCAACGTGTTCTCTGACGTGATCTATCGACCAAACTAGAATCACTTGACGCTTGTGGTATCTGGATCTGGTATTGACAGAAAAAAAAGATTACCAATGCTACTCATCGTGGGATTTGTTGTAGTAGGCTTTTATGGATTATCTGATATTGAGCTGGTGTCATCTTATATCAATACACGCTTTGTGTGAACCAGTCTAGGGATTAATTTACTTTAAACTATCAATTGGACAAATCATCTTAGCTTGATGAATCCCAATCCCTCACAATACCATACCATTCTTCAGATTACCTCAATAACCACCTTAGGAATGCATCTCTCTTATCCCTGTTACTAAAAAAATATGGCGTGAAGATACTATCAGAAATGTCACCTTGTTGGTGGAGTAGCATATAGGCATGGCAACTCACGCCGTCAAACTTCACGTCCAAAGGGTATAGTGTTTTCCCGTAGATATGAAAATCTTCTCCAGCTTTAATATCGATAATAATCCCGCGTCTCAATTGCTTACGCAATGACTTCATTTCATTTGCATACAACTCTCTATCTCCCGGGAGGAAATAGTTGAAGGCTTGTAGTGTATGCACATAGTACACAATTGCTGCCCCAGCGGAAATTGCTTCCGTTAGTTGTTGTTGTAGTTCATATAAACTTAATCCGATTACTGTGGCCATTCTCTGATATTTTTTAAGTACTTTAATCTTCTCTTATCATACAGCTTTGAGATTGGAATTTTGATACTTCACTCTCCTAATTGCAATGTCCTTAACAATATTTCTTGATTTGTACCCCCCCCCCTCTTGATCACCCAATAGAAGAAGGGCTGTAACAAATCATCTAACAGCCCTAACGATAGTTTGAACGGACGAGGTTGGTACTTCAAAAGGGCTGTTCAATATCTGTGTGGAAATGATCGTTCAGTCCCAATGCTCCGTACAGCCCTCAACTCAGGTTATTATCATTTGTTCAACATTCAGCCCTCAGCCCATAATTTTTTGTTTCCTTACATACACTAACTCAATAGTCGGAATGGCCAGAACAAAGCAAACCGCACGTAAGTCCACTGGAGGTAAAGCCCCTCGTAAGCAGCTTGCCACCAAGGCAGCACGTAATGCCGCACCCGCCGCAGGAGGTGTCAGGAAGCCCCATCGTTACCGTCCTGGAACTGTCGCCCTTCGTGAGATCCGTCGTTACCAAAAGAGCACTGAACTATTACTCCGCAAGCTTCCCTTCCAGCGTTTGGTGCGTGAGATTGCCCAGGATTTTAAGAGTGATCTACGTTTCCAGAGTACTGCCGTGTTAGCGCTGCAAGAGGTTAGTGTTTGGTATTTTTATGTACTAACACCTTTTATTTTGAAATAAAATGTTACCTTGTAAATTGCCCCTTTCTTCATTTATTGTTAATATATTACAACAGGCAGCCGAGGCGTACCTTATTGGTCTTTTCGAGGATACTAACTTGTGTGCTATCCATGCCAAGAGGGTTACAATCATGCCCAAGGATATCCAGCTTGCCCGTCGTATCCGCGGTGAGCGCTCATAACAATTGTATTATAATTATTGGTGATATTGTTGCAATGTTGCAATGTTATTGCAATGTTGTTATGGCGTGTTGTTGGGCGTGAAAATGCTCGTAAAATGCTCGTAAATAGAGGATAATGGCGGTTCTTATTCTCGGTGGGTTTGTAATGATGATCTAGATGAAGGATGGTGGGAAAATTGATAGTTAAGATAGAATTCGGCGTGGTGGTAGTGTGTGGATGATAAAGATGTTGTCATACCGAGGAACATTATAAGTTAAGATCTTTATTAAAATGGATCAACTTTTTTTGTTGTTGTTGTTGTTGTTGTTGTTGTTACATTCGATTGTTTAGAATATCACTGGTAAGGACAACATCGTGGTATGGGTTACCATAAGCCGTCTACTCCACCTAGTTTAACGCCATGATTGAGCTCTTTGGGACAAAATGAATTCATAAAATGCTTACAAGTGGAATAAAATCAAAACACTTCCTCTTATCGCTGAAAAATGAACTTTTCTTAGTGGATTTTGAGGGGGTATTCCATTTGGCGAGCGAATACCCTACAATATACACAGCTGTCTATGTAATCTCTTATATATCATAATACAATATCAAAAACCAACGAATTGAAGATATTATGATAATGATATATAAATAAAAATAAGTGAGCTCCTGGTTGAGAAGATAGTTAAGTAGTTAAGTGTATGTTTATCCCCACTACATTATCATTTACTACAAGATTTCCGAGAGACTAACAAAAATTTGTGTACGTAATGTCACGTCCTCTACCATGGCTTAATCTTCTCATTCTTTTACCCTAATCTGAGGACCGCTGGGATGTAAGATGGCAGAAGTTGGGGTGTAATGTTGAACTGGCTGTAATCCAATACTTTCTTTAGGTCGTGGTATGATATGGCGCACCAGGTGTCTAGTGATAGGAAGTAAATTGTAAAGAGGTTACCGCGATAGTTTGTGATAAACCCTCTCTGAGTTTCAGATGTTGAATTTACCCAGTGGCCAGGAACGATCACATCCGATCCAGTTATTGAATCTAACCATTCAGGTTCAACACACCCTTCAGCCCACAAACCCAGTGGCTCCTCCTTTGTATCGTTGTCTCTAACAAGAGCCTTCCTGTCAAAAGCACTTCCCGAACACCAACACATTGAATATGCAATTACCCTAAATGATCTCGGGGGTTTACTCATATCATGGGTCTCGGCAGCTTGGTTCCTCTTTTTCCCCGTGTTATCTTGATTCATATCACGGCTTTTCCTCTTTTTCGGTGTATCGACTTTGTGCTTAGTGGTGTGTTTATTCTTGGACTCGTGCACCATTGTCTCTTTCATTAGCGTTTTCGACACACCGCCTCCACCACACTCGATTTTAGAACCAATGTCTAACATTATTGGCAGCTGGAAGATGATCAGGATATACAAGAGAGTCATGTGTTTTCAACTCGTCTTCGAATAACTACTCATCCTGCTCTGTTGTACAAATGAGTGTAATGATACTTTATGTGCTGTTCATAACATTATAGTCCGCTCATGTGATACTTTGAATAACCATGCGTTGGGTTGAGGGCTGTATGAGGGCTGTACCTATGGAACAACAAACAAGGGCTTTACAAAATGATAACAGCCCTAGCTGTGGTTAATATAAACCTGATCTCATATCGTGTTGTTGTGTCCTCTCCTGATACCTGAAGTTTCCTTTTTAGCCTGTAGTTTGATGCTGTATTAACCCACATTATATTAACATCGTTTTATTGTCAACTCATAAAATTTTGACATCATGCATGAAGGTTGTAATCTACAGAGAGAACAGTACATTGAAGATCAGCAGAGTAAATTGGTGGCCTGTGTCTTTACACAAGCGTTGTTTGATCGATATGATTTACCAGCAGACTCGCTCGATTCCCTTGTTGATATTGTCATGTCTTGTGTCGACCATGATTCATCCGCTGCAGAACTAGAATCTTTAGCAAACCAACACATTAGCGATATTGTCAGCCTTAATGAATATAGCAACACTAAATATAACAAATACATGGAATTTGCTTGGGGTAAAGGATTCACGGTCCCTTTGGAGCAAAGTATTGACGATTATCTGATGGTGTTGGAGGAGTTTGGGGAGTTCCATCTTCAAACATGTGCGCATTTTATTTTTCACAATCAGGATATTTGGCACAACGATGATTTCGATCGTGTTATGGAAGAAGAACGAAAGACTATTGATGGTCTATTGCAATAATTGGAGTTTACAAATCTTTATCTTGGAGTGTGTTATTCCACCACCTCTCTCTAGAGAGAGAGATGATATCTAGCATACATATTGTACCTTTAAACATGTAAATTTGAGGTAAATAATCCTTTGGTATTAACTCTTACTTAGGTACGTTGGTATCTATTCTAAATTAGCTACTCCTGTCGACTTCTCTTTGATTTCCTTTGTATGAAGGGGTGTACTTGTACTTACTCCCACAAACCTTACGATGTCTTGAGCCCCAAGGCAGCGAATACCCAACAGTGTGATGGAGCAGTAACTCTAGAGAGAGAGTGAGGAATCCTCTAGTATTATTGTAATATAATAATAATATTATCATCTGCTTGATGATGTAGGACACCAGTTTAAAATGGATATTTGTTCCATGCGTTGAGTGAGGGCTTTTTGGCTGGTTGAACATGTTCATCACAAACATGTAAGAGAGTCACCACAATCGTTACTGCATAAAACGTTATATAGTATGGATTTAAACATTTTACCCGGAGATGCATTAAAGCATGTTGTTGGGTATCTGCTCCCTAGAGATGTGTTTAATCTGAGCATGTCTTACCCGAATTGTGCGGACAGGTATAGACCTCTGTTGATCGGGTCTCTTCACGAGAATCTTAGTAGAGTTATGAGAAGTGGCCGTGCCAGGTTCAACAGTTCTGACCCTTTGCGTTCATTTATAGGAATGACAGCTTACTCGCCGAAGGGTTCAATTGTTTTAAGGTATGTTTGTGTATGTTTGGTAGTGAAATCCATTAGCAGCGATTAATTCTCATTCATTTTAACTCGATTGTCTTGAAGTGGGGGTTTAATTGTCCAAGCTATCCTGGGGAAGTCATGGCCGGATTCTGATATCGACATCTTCGTACACGAGAGAGAGGCTCCGAAAGTAAGAACGTGGCTACTTGAGGAATGCCAGGTGCTTGCAGGTTGTTGTGCTGCTTACAACAGTGATGGATTAGATCCTATTGTATCACATGTTGAACATTACACCAACCGGGATGATAGTAAATATAGTTATACAGATGCAATCAACAGAGGGAGGAGATTCAAGAGGCACGATGCATTGCCGCTGTATCACAGATCTATCAAAGTATGGACGAAAGATGATGACCCCATGCCCTTTCAACCGTATCATCATCTCGGGACAAAGAAAGATGTTGTGAATATTGATTTGATTGTAGTCCGGCGTGAGAGGTGTGTGTACGATGCACTGGATGTATTCGACCTCAATATTTGCAAAAGTCGTTTTGATGGGAGGGAATGGACTATCCCTCAACCGCTCCAGACATTTGCAGGGTGTACAGAACTAACCGGGGTTGTCGAAAACATTGTTGCGAGAACATACCTTGCTGGTATCATCAGTGAATCCCAGAGGGATATAGAATCCATTGTAAATGAGATGGATCTTTATCGCTTCAAGTGCCGTTATGGGGTCAATGATTCAAGTGGGGTGAAAAACTTAGTTGATAAACTTGTTAGTGCTGGTAATGTGTTTAGCTGTAACATCCAACCCATCGTGGCGAGAAGTTGGTCTCCTGATGTTCACTTTGTTTGTCTGGTAATCGACGTAAGAAATCATTTGATCAGAAATGCACTGGAGAGGGTGAGGGAGATGGGATTGTGTAGGTCGCAACCGCTTGGGATTGCGGTTTATATCGATGAGTGGTGTTCTTCTGAAATCGAGCCAAGGCTAAAACACAATTCCATTGTCAGAATGTGGTTCAAGCGCTTCGATAAGTACCTGAGAAGGGGTGTTTTTATAAAGGACTTATTGCCCGATGATGGTTCACATCAAGCGTCTTCGAATGTGTTAAGGTATCTGCCTGATTTTGGTGATGTTGTAAGAGGTGTAACCTTGCAAGAGGATGATTGAGGTATGAAGAAGAAGGAGGAGAAGATGAGATGGAGATGATGACTTTGATGTTGGTGTCGGAGGAGATGTTTAAACTGAATAAGATGATGTAGTAGCCACTCAGCAATAGAATAAGTGTTATTTGACTAGTAGAAAATAGTCCTCAAAGCATTATAAGGGATTAATTTGAGTACAGTATTGTCCACATGGCAATTATGGCTAAACACTCCCCTATTACTTTTAGCTTACATTGCTACTTGATTGTTTCGTTTACTTAGAGCACTAGAACGCCTCCTGTTCAATTCTAAACTAAGACACAGATACAAATAAAAATTCCCCGGCATTTCACCCCCCGCAAGTTCCCTCGTCCATTCGACCTAAGCAAAAACCTGGTAGTTTAACAATTCACGTGCCACGTCGGCATCCCCAAAGAAACTAACAAGGAGTGGTTCGTTTTTAAACAACTCATCTTTCCCTTTGTCTCCAAACAAATACAGGAAAAGAGTAACAATATCTTCATTCCGCATTAGGTGGGAGAGGGGTGGGAGCTCGTCTTTGGGTGTGACGTCCGCACCGAACTTGTACGGCTGCTTGCTGCTAAAGGCCTCCTTCTGCTCCTCGGTGAACTTTTCGAATTGCTGGGCAATCTTTTTACCAATAGAGGTGGGGGTATCCTCGTCGGATAATGCAACGTTTATCATTATATCCCAACCCCAATTGACTCCGGGTTTCCCAGGCATTACAGCATCCTCGCGTGGGTCTTCGGGATTATAGTTACGCCTTTTC
>NHEP01000022.1 GCA_002171515.1 bacterium TMED88
ACCCGAGCGGGGGGGGCCGATGAGAAACAAGAGATGATCTTGCACAGAAATAAACTCCAAGAGCACGTTGAGGGCGGAGAACGATCAGTGTACCAATCGTCCTCGAGACGCTGGGTGTTGAGGTCTGATTGATGGTCGAGGCCAATGCGAGGGGATCTTCCAGCGAGCATGGGGTGAGGGAGATTGCACTCGGGCCGTAGGGTTCCACCGCGAGCGGAACGATGAACCCAACGGTCAGACTGACCGATACACTGCCCGGGAGGCCGGGCCTGGGTTCAGGTGCGGCGAAATGCTTCCAATGATATGGGTCCCCCATGGTGGGTTTTGACGAGACAGCCAAAGAGGAAACCGCTCCGGCGGATTTGAGGCCAGGCTTTTTAGGCCGGGATTGGGCCCTTCTAGGTGCTCTCGTTTTCGTTTCGATCCCGGGATGGCGGGCCATGGCGGGGGTTTGGAGCGGGGTCGACCATTATTCACATGGGTTTGCGATCCCCTTGATGGCGCTCTGGGCGGCCAGCGCAAAGCGTCGAACTCTGGCAAGAGAACCGGGCCAGCGAGACCAACTCGGCTTGGGGGTTCTACTTGGGGTCTTGGCCGTCTACGGACTCGGGCTGGCCGCCGAACTGGTCTGGTTAGCCGGTTTGGGAATCGTCGGCTTCGTGGCCGGCGGGGTTTTGTATTGGAAGGGGCGGGTCTGGCTTCGGGAACTCGCTTTTCCCATTGGTTATTTGCTCTTCATGGTGCCCATTCCCGATGCGTGGCTAGCGCCGGTGATCGTTCGATTGCAGCTCTTCGTCAGCACGGTTGGCGCCGCTCTGCTGCAGTTTTTCGGTGAGCCCGTCCTGCGTGCGGGTAATGTTCTTCAACTGCCGGGAGGGGAGGAACTCTTCGTCGCGGAAGCCTGCAGCGGGATTACTTCTCTCGTCACCTTGATCCCAATCGGTGTCTTTCTGGCCTATTTCACAGAGTTGGGCCTGCTGCGAAGAGCCCTGCTGGTGTCCACCGTGGTTCCCGTGGCCCTGGCCGCGAACTTGGTTCGCGTTCTCATTACCGTTGTGGTCGCCGAACGCGTGGGTGCGCGCGTCGCTACCGAGAGCAGTCTTCATGAATGGCTGGGTCTCGCCACATACGTCGTGGCGTGTTTCATTCTGCTCGGAACCGGCCGTGTTCTGCGTCGATGGTGGCCCGATTCGGGGCCCCTTCCGGCTTCATGAGCGATCAGGCGCAGTCGCACTCCTCGCCGACTCTGACAGATCGGATCGAGTCCTTGGCCTTAGCCCTCGGATTTGATCGGGTGGGGCGAGCGGCCGCGAGCTCAGGACCGGATACGGCTCGCTTCGCAGATTGGCTTCACCGCGGGTATGCGGGCGAAATGGAATATCTGGAGCGTCGATCCGCGGAACGTCTGGATCCCAGTGTTTTGATGCCCGGCGTCCGAACGATTCTCGTGGTGGGACTTTTCTATGAGCCCCGGGAGGGATCTCCTGAACCAGACAATGCGAACTCGAGGCCGCGTGGCCGCGTGGCCGCCTATGCGGGGGGGGAGGACTATCACACGGTCTTGATCGATCGCCTCCGGACCTTGGCCGAGGGGCTCTCGGCTCTGGCCGGGCGAAGGGTCGCGGCCCGTTGCTATGTCGACACCGGGCCGGTTCAAGAGCGTGTCTTCGCGGCCCGGGCGGGGATCGGATGGGTCGGAAAGAATACGCTGGTGATCGACCCTGACCTGGGTTCGAAGATGCTGCTCGGGGTGATCTTGACCGATCTCGATCTCGAGCCCAGTGTCCCGCTGAACGACCATTGCGGAACCTGCCGGGCCTGCCTTGATGCCTGCCCTTCGGAGGCATTCCCGGAGCCCTATGTGCTCGATGCTACGCGCTGCATCGCGTATACGACGATTGAAAAACGAGGAGAAATTCCCCTCGAACAAAGGTCGGATCAGGGCGACTGGGTATTTGGGTGTGACGTTTGTCAGGACGTCTGTCCGTGGAACCGAAAGCGACGCGTCGGTGACCTTCCCGATCCGCTCGTGCTCCGCGAGCGCTTGGGGCCCCGGCCCGAATGGGCCGCGCCGGCCCTCGCCGAGCTGCTCGCTTTAGACGAGGAGACTTGGTCGGAGCGGGTTCGGGGGACGGCCGTAAAGCGAGCCCGCTATCAGGGCCTGATTCGCAATGCGCTGGTCGCCGCGGGCAACAGCCGTGACCCGAGCTTGAGATCCGCGGTGGTCCGTCACGCGAGGGGTTCGGATTCCCTGCTGGCCGAGCATGCGCGATGGGCCCTGGGACAAATCGAGGGAGCGCAGGGTTCTTCGAATTGAAGGGTTCAGCGTAAGCCGCGCGCTAGCTCAGAGGCTTCCGGGCGACCAGCCGAGCGATGGCATCTGGCCGGGGTCGACCGTGCTCAAGTTCCTCGTAGGATTCCACCTCAAGCGAGGGGAACAACAGCGGCAGCTCTCCCTTTTTTAAAAGAAACTCGGGGCGGCTGGGTCCGTAGGCGCGCGTCTGTTGAGCCTCGGTGAAGGTTTCGTAAACGAGTAATCCTCCGGGCGCCAGCAAGTCGGCCAGCACTCCACAAAGAGGCCTGTGGAGGTACCGAAAGACGAGAACGGCGCCACAGCTGGCTTCGCGGAGAGGGAGGTGGGGGCTGGACTCTAAGTCGGTTCGAAGGCACGGAATGTCCTCTCCGAGAGCGAGGGCGTTGTTCTTGAGTTCGGCCAAAAAGTTGGATGAACGATCAACGCCCAAGATGGGCAGCCCGGCTCGAGCTGCGGGCAGCGCATGCCGACCGCGACCGCATGCGACATCGATGACAGGGCCCATGCGGCCGGCGCGCCGAAGGCGATCGATCTGCGAAAGGAAAAGAGGCGACGGCTGGTCGGGCGCGGGTGGTTTAGTCATCCGCGGTTTCGATCAATTCAGCCATCCGCCCAGGCCAGTCGGTGACAAGCCCGTCTACGCCGAGGTCGAGAAGCGCTTTCATTTCCTCTGGGTCGTTGATGGTCCAAACGTGAACCGCGATTCCATGGCGGTGAGCGTGCTCTACCAGCGAGGATGTGATGAGGGGCTGGCCCGCGAAAGATCGAGGGATCTGAAGCGCCATGCTGTCTGTGGCGGGTGGCCTTTGGTCGACGGCGGATTTCACAACATCGAGAACATCGGCCAGGCTGGCGCCCAGAGCTGGCTGAGCTCCGGTCCGGACGAGGATTTGTCGCAAGAGCTCTTGAGTCTTGTCCTCACCTGCCACGAGCAGAGTCCGGCTCTCTCGTTCGAATTCTAAAATCAGCTCCACCACCTGCTGGATGAACGCCTCATCGTGAGCCTTTAACTCAATGTTGAATCGGGCGTCGGGGAGGTTTTCAAAAGCCTCTTTGAGCGATGGGATCTGCAGACCTTGATCACGGTAGGGCTGTTCTGGAGCTGAATTCGGAGTCGCCGAGTATCGGAATCCGGCATCGAGTCTTTGCACGGCGTCGAAGTCAAATTCAGCCACAGGGCCCGCCCCATCGGTCGTCCGGTCGACGCGGGCATCGTGAAGCAGGACCGGCACGCCATCCCGGGTCACGTGGGCATCGGTTTCGATGGCGTGGGCGCCGTCTTGGAGGCCTCGGCGGAAGGCGACGAGCGTGTTTTCGGGGGCTGGCCCCGCCGCACCTCGATGGCCGAGAATGGTGGGGCTGGGGAGGTCGAAGTACGGATGCATGCCATCAACATATCACGCCGAGGTTCGCGGCCCGGCCAACTCGGCAAACGAGATGTCGTTGAGCGGAACTTGGTGGGGCCGGCGGGGCTTAGACGGGGAGGGCGAGATGCGTGCAGTGGTGCAGAGAGTGGATCGGGCCGAGGTTCGGGTCGCGGGGGAGAGGGTCGCCGAAATGCGAGCGGGGCTGCTCGCCTTAGTCGGGGTGGCGCCCGGAGACACCCGATCCGATGCCGTGTCCATGGCGCGAAAGATTGTGAACCTTCGGGTTTTTGACGATTCAGAGGGAAGGCTGAATCACTCGCTCGTCGATCGAGGGTATCCGCTTGGGGTCGTCTCCCAGTTCACCTTGATGGCGGATTGTCGGAGGGGACGGAGGCCATCTTTCGGCTCAGCGGCCCCGGCCGAGGAAGCCGAGCCCTTGGTCGAGGCGGTTGTGGCGGCCGCGGTTGAGATGGGTGTGCCGGTGGTGACAGGTCAGTTTGGGGCCTCAATGTCGGTGGAATTGGTCAACGCCGGTCCCATGACGCTGCTACTGGATACGCGCGACGCCTTTTAAGACGCACTTCGTCACCCCCATGGGGGGGCAAGGACGTCGGGTCTTGCCGAATCGAGGGAAAGCGGAATACTTACTCCCGGGGGAACGCGGGCGATGATCGCCCAAAAGTGAGAGGAAATATGGACAATTTTGCCTTCAATCGAAGAGTGAACGCGAGACGTGTGTTCTGCGTCTGGCTCGGGGCTGCCTGTTTGGCATTGGCTCCACTTTCGGCTTCTGCAAACGATGACCCGTCGACGTTGGGCTCCGCCAAGGAGGCCGGAATCGGATCGGCGGCCGCGGTGAGCAACTTGGTCTACGGGCCGGTGAAGGTGGCCTGGGCAACCTGCGGGATCGTGATCGCCGGCTTGGCTTGGGCCTTCTCGGGGGGGGACGGCGAAGTCGCCTCGACGGTGCTGACCCGGGCTGTCCGGGGAACTTACGTGATTACGCCGGACACGTTGAAGGGGCAACGGGAGGTCGAGTTTGTCGGCCGCTCGCCTCAGTATCGGTCGGCTCCGCCGGCACAAGTGGCGTCGGCGCCCGACGCGCCCGACGGCTGGTAGTCTTCCCGTTTTGAGCGGCTCTCCGGTACGATAAGCCACGGGGAGCCGCCTGAAACGGGCCGGCGCCAATTCCGGGGGCCGGTCGGTGCGCTTAACGTCGAGGCCCGTGCATGAGTGAATTCGCCTCACAGGTCCCTCTGGCTTTCGCGGCGGGTCTTTTATCCGTCTTGTCGCCGTGCGTCCTGCCTCTGATGCCGGCTTATTTATCCTTGGTTTCAGGCGTCTCTGTCGAGGAGATGACCAAGGCCCAGCCGACGGCGTTTCGGGGCCGGGTTTTGAAGGCCTGCTTGGGCTTCGTGCTCGGCTTTTCCTTTGTTTTTATCGTGATGGGCATCGGGGCCTTTGCGGTGGGCCATGTGATTCGAAGCTGGCATGTCGATTTGCTGGGCTGGTCGGTCGGGATGGCTCAGATTGCCGGTCTTGTGATCGTTGTTTTCGGTCTCCACATGACGGGCCTTGTTCCGATTCCGCTGCTCAACCGGGAGGCCCGTTTTCAGGCCTCAGCGGGCGAACGGGGTTTCGGGTCGATCTTCTTGATCGGCGGAGGATTCGCGCTGGGCTGGTCTCCATGCATTGGTCCGATTCTGAGCACGGTTCTGGCCTTGGCGGGGAGTACCGAGACAGTCTTCGAGGGCACCTTGCTGTTGGCGATTTACTCTGCGGGCTTGGCCGTTCCTTTTCTCCTGGCTGGTTGGAGTCTCGATTTTTTCTTTCGCGCCTTTGCTCGCATTCGTCACCACTTCCGCGCCATTGAGATCACCTCTGGTGTCCTTCTGATGGGCGTGGGGCTATTGCTGGTCACCAATCAATTGACACGGCTCAACGGGCAGTTTGCTTTTTTGACCGACTGGTTGGCGAGAACAGAGCAGGCTCTTCGGTGAACCGACCGGCGATGAGCCTCAGGAGATGGTTTTGTCCTGGTCAGCGATTGGGAATTCTTGTGTGGTCGGTTGTCTGGGCGCTGGCAGAGTTGAGCTGTTCGCCTGCCGAGCAGGGGCCTAACCGGTCCATGGGTCCCGAATCCGTTGCCAGCCATGCCTCGATTGAATCGGCTGCGGCGGAGCCTGCGCCGGATTTCGAGTTGGCGCCTCTCGGCGGCGGAGAGCGGGTGCAGCTTGAGGCTTTGCGGGGACAGACCGTGGTTCTTGATTTCTGGGCGACTTGGTGTGCGCCTTGTGTTCGACAGGTGCCGCCTCTGAATGCCGTGTTCGATTTATACCGGCAAAGAGGGGACGTTCAGGTGTTTGGAATCTCGGTCGACTTAGACGGGCTCGAAGTCGTCCAAGAGTGGGCTGCCGAGCAAGGCGTGCGCTATCCGATTCTGATGGGCGGGGAGGACGTGGCCCATCGCTACGGTGCGCTTGGATTTCCCGCGACGTTTGTGGTGGATCCTGAGGGACGCATCCGCCAACGCCACGTGGGTGTCGTGACGGCCGAGGATCTCGATCGGACGATTGGACAGATTCGTCGGGAGGCCCGCCCCGATCCTGACGAGCCCCGGGGGTAGGACTCGGCTCAAGCGGGCTGCGTCGTTGGTCGATGCGCCCGATATGGCCGATGAAAACCGCGAGCAAATTCTTCGAGAAAAGGGTCGGTTCTACCGCCCCGGAGAGATGATTTTCGAGGGCGGCGCGGTTGGCGATTGCCTCTACGTCGTGGTCACTGGTTGCGTCGAACTCTCGCGTCCTGGCACCGGCCGCCCACCCGAGGCTCGCCACTCGGGGGACTTCTTCGGCGAAGCCGGTGTGTTTTCCGGGGCGACCCGTTCTGAACGTGCGGTCGCCCTGGAGCCGACGACGCTACTCCCCGTTCCGTCCGAAGAATTGGAAGCAATGTGCCGCGCATGCCCGGAAATTGGCTGGCGCATGATGGGAAAAATGTGCGAGCGCCATGAGGCGTTCCGCGAAGGGAGTCAAGCGGGCGAGCGATCGGCTTCCGCGTTGCTCTCGGAGGCCATCCTGGAGGCCGCAGCGGGGGACGACGCAGCCGGTCTACGGGTGAAACAAACCCTTGATACGCTCGCGGAATCCGCCGGTCTCACCATGACCGGGGCTTACCGGGCGGTTCATGATCTCATCGATCGGAAGCAAGTTCGGCTTGAGGAGGATGTCTTAGTCATCCTGGAACCCGAGCTTCTGCGGGACGCGGCGGAGCCCGCGGTTGTTCAGGCCGGGTCCAAAGCGTCTCAGGATCGCTTGGCCGAGGGAGCGGCCGTCTGATAGCTTGAACCCGCCCACGGGACGGGCGGAGGGATGGGGTTGCCGGCCTGGGGACCGCTTCGGTGGATTCGGAAGATTGCGCCCGCCAGTCCGCGCGGGGTATGCCGGTTGGGCCTGCTCCTCCTGCTTTCAGGGTTCGCCGTTTTGACTCCATCGCCCGGGGCCGCAGACGTCCTGGCTGCACCGACTTCGGCTGAAATCTACGCCGACCGAATGGCCTACATCGAAAAAGGCGAAATCTATGTCGCCGAAGGCCATGTTCGAATTGAGCAGTCGGGACGTTCCCTTTCGGCGGACTGGATGGCGGTCAGCCTGCTGACCCGTCGGGGCCTCGCGCGGGGGCACGTTCGACTCGTCGATGGCGATCAGCACGCGACCGCAGAGGCCATGTCGTTCGATTTTGACAGCCTAACCGGCGAAATGATCGACGGAGAGGTGGATTCTGGGGAACTGGGGTTCAAGGTCCATGGCCAAGAGCTCCAACGGGTGAGCCAAAACAAATACCGGCTCAAAGCCGGCGGTCTGACGACTTGCGACTGCCCGGAGTCAGAGGATCGATTGCCCTGGAAACTTGAGGTGGGAAGTGCCGACTTAAAGCTGGGTGGCTATGGGCAAGCCCGCAACTCAACCCTTGAGGTCTTGGGTGTGCCCGTGGCTTGGATTCCCTGGCTGATGTTTCCGATGAAAACCGAGCGCGAGACGGGGCTTCTTGCTCCGGAGCTTGGCATTGGAGGCCGGGCTGGGTTTGAGCTTGGTTTCCCCCTCTTCTGGGCGCCGCGAAACGATCTGGGCGTGGTCGTGACGCCCATCTATGACAAGAACCGTGGCTTTCGAATCGCCGGTCAGGTGGATTATTTGCTCGGGGAGCATTCCGGCGGCTTAATCGCCGGCACCTATGTGAATGACCGCACCGCATCGCCGCAGACCCCGTATTCGGAAAATCGCTGGGCGCTGCTGATTGAGCACGATCAATTTCTACCGCGGGGTTGGCGAGCCAAGGTCAACGTCAAGGCGATCTCGGATAACGCTTTTCCGAATGACTTTGATGAGTACGGAGTCTTTCGTCGCAGTTTATTTTTGCGGAGTCAGGCGTTCTTGTTTAAAACCTTCGGCACGACCGGGCGGGCCGGTTTTGTCGGCAGCCTGAACTATGCGGACGAACTCCAGAACCCGCTGGGTCTCGATCGAGATAAAACTTTGCTCCATCGATTGCCGGATCTCTCTGCGCGCCTGCTTCCCGGGCCGATGGTGGGGTTTGCGAAACTGGGCATCCTGCCGAGTTTCGACACCCAATACAGCTATTTCTTTCAGCGAGACAATCCGCAGTCGGTCGACCCCACTGCGCCCCTGGGTCCTGACTTGAGTTTTTTGGATGCTGGAATCGATCCCCGGTTAGGAGCTGCGGACCCAACGCGCGGCGACGGCATTTTTGAGCCAGGCGAGCCAATGCTGCAGCACGGGTCGAAGTTGACCTTCTTTCCCAGGCTGTCGCGACCCATTTCTCTCGGTCCTTGGGCGAGATTGGTGCCTGAAGTCGGGTATGCGGAGACGCTCTACGATGGCAATCGGCAGGGCTTTGCAGAGCGAGGCGTTGCAAGTGCCCGAGTGGATCTTCGGACCAGTTTGTTAGGAGAAGCTGCCTTGGGGGAGGGGTTGCTGGGTTCGCATCTGATGGAGCCGTTTGTTCGATACGTTTGGATTCAGACGCGCAATCAGTCCAATACGCCCGTCTTTGTTCCTGCCTCTCCGGTTCCCCAGTACCGATTGCGTCAACTCGATGCGGAGAACTACCTCGTTGACCCTTCTGATCGGATTCCGAACGCCAGCCGGTTGGCTGTTGGAGTCGAGAATTCATTCAGGGTCTCGCGAGCCGACGGCGGTCCGCCATGGCTTCAAGCGAATCTTTGGCTCTCGTTCGAGCATGACTTCGATCAACCGGACGACGCGGGCCGCTTTATTGTGGGCGGGGTCGGAGATTTGGGCCCCCACCTCAGTGCGCGGGCGAGCTTGACTTGGGATGCTGAGGAAAATGCAATCGACGAGGGAATTGCTTCACTCATGTATCGCGTCGGCGATTGGGGGTTGCTTCGAGCTCCCTATCTCTCGGCTATGTACCGTTATGTTCGAGTCCCGCCGAGGATCGCATCGCTTTCAGAGCCCGCTGTCAATCAGTTGGACCTGGGCGCGGGGCTTCGAATTTCAGACCGTTTCTTGCTTCGTTACGGACTGGTCTATTCTCTCGACGATGGTGAGCGTTTGGCCCAGTCCGGGACTTTGCTCTACGCGTCCCGCTGTCGCTGCTTCAATATTGGTTTTGACGTCGTCGAGGATCGGACCCGAGATGTTTTTTTTCGGCTGCGTTACAGCATCACGGGACTGGGGAGCCAAAACGGCGATCCCTTCGCGGAGGGCGTAGGGTTGTTGAGCGATGAGGGCTTTTAAGGGTCGCTTGCGCGGCTGGCCCGACCGGCTGTACACTCAGCCTTTCACCCATCTGACGGGGCAATTCGTCGACCGTCTGAGAGGCCACCGTGCTCCGCCCGTCGCTGGACAGATTCACCGAGCTTGCTGCCGAAGGGAATCTCGTTCCGGTTGCGCGAGAGATCATGGCCGATCTGGATACGCCGCTCTCAATTTTCAAACGGCTCGATGACGGCAAGGCGAGCTTCCTGCTCGAGTCCGTCGAGGGCGGAGAAAAATGGGGCCGTTTCAGTTTCATCGGGACGGGCTCTCGAGCGGTTTTTAGCGCCCGGGGTCGTGATGTGGAGTGGCGGACTCAGGGGAGTGTTGAGCGCTTCACCGCGGCGGGTGATCCCCTTGAAATTCTGCGAGAGAGACTAGCCGCTTACGAGTTGGTTCTTCCCGCCGAGTTGGATCTGCCCCGCTTTATCGGGGGCGCAGTCGGAATGGTTGGGTATGACTGGGTCCGCTTTGTTGAAGAAGTCCCCGATCAAAATCCCGATCGGATCGGTCTGCCGGATCTTTGGTTCAGTTTTCCCGAAACGGTGGTGGTCTATGACAATGTCCGCCATACGGCGCGGGTGATTCGCCTCGCTGAAGTCGGAATGGAATCTGACCTTTCGGCGATTTACGCGGCGGAGTCAGCCGCGATTGAATCCGTGGTCCAGCGGCTTCGGACAAGCACCTTGCCCGTGGCGGAGCAGGAGCCGGTCAAAGTGCCTATGGATGTCGAGCGCAGTATGACCGAGGCCACGTTTCATCAAATCGTGGAGCGCGCGAAGTCCTACATCGAGGCGGGTGATATTTTTCAGGTTGTTCTCGCTCAGCAATTTCAAATGCCTCTTCAGGTCGATCCATTTTCGATCTACCGCACTCTGCGCGCGATTAATCCAAGTCCGTATCTCTTCTTTATCCGAATGGGCGAGGAGTCCGTCCTCGTGGGGGCTTCTCCGGAGATTCTGGTGCGCCTCGAGGGCGATCAGGTGGATGTGCGTCCCATCGCGGGGACGCGCCGGCGGGGCGACACTGAAGAGGAAGACCAGCACCTCGAAGCGGACCTCCTCGCAGATCCGAAAGAGCGTGCTGAGCATTTGATGCTCGTCGATTTAGGACGAAATGATGTGGGTCGTATTGCGCGGGTGGGGTCTGTGCATGTGGATGAATATGCGGTCGTGGAGCGTTACTCCCACGTGATGCACATTGTTTCCAACGTAAAAGGTCAACTCGGAGACAAATTCGATTGGCTTGATGTGCTGAGGGCGACTTTACCGGCGGGCACTCTTTCCGGGGCGCCAAAGGTGAGGGCCATGGAAATCATCGACGAGCTTGAGACGGTTCGGCGCGGGCCTTACGGGGGGTGCGCGGGGTACGTCGATTATTCAGGCAATATGGATATGG
>NHEP01000023.1 GCA_002171515.1 bacterium TMED88
AATCACGGCGCACTGCAACCGGGGCTCGAACTACCCCAGCCATGTCCGAGTGCGATGGGGGCCCAAAATTCTCCGACTCAGGACAAGAATGCCCACGCTGCCCGCCATGGCTCCGGTCCAGTCGAGTCCGAATCGAGCCAATCGGGCCAGGGCGTTGGTCGATAACGTGCCCGCTCGGAGATTCAGCAGAGCATTGACGAAGAAGATGTGGCTCAGATAAATGGAGTACGAGGCGTCACTCAGCCAGCGAATCGAACTCGGTGTTCTCTCGCGGCCGACGCTGGCGAAAAAGATCAGCGCGATGGTGAGGTAAATGGAAAGCCAGCGGGCAAGCACTTCCCACGCTCCGGTGGGTCGCAGGGCAAGATAAACTGCGATGACCGACCAGAGTGCACCGATGGCGACGAGCCACTGCATTCGGCTTTTCACCGTCCACCGGATCAGGTGTTGGTGATGGAGGCAAGCCCACCACCCGAGGGCGAAGAAACAAAGCCAATGGAGCGGATTGCGAAACCACCAGAAAAACGACGAGAGCCCCCAGTGCAATCCCGCAAACCCCCAGCCAATTGCAATGGAACCCAGCACGAACACGGGGAAGAGCGATCGGGGAATACGCGCGATCAGCGGTGTGGCGAGGGTCAGCCAGAAAATCACGAATACGTAGTAGTAGGGACCGGCGGCGGACCCGAAGGCCAGGCTGTCGAGTATGGAACCCCAAGTTGGACCCAGGCTTGAGCCGAGCCAGTGCTGGTCGATCCAGCTTGTCCGGGTCACGAAATGTGAGACGGGAATCACGTAGGTGAGAACCGAAAAGACGAGGTAGGGGATCAGAATACGCCGCAACCGTCTGCGCATTGTGGCCCAGCTCGGTCGCTCTCTCTGCTCGGCGTAGAGAAAGCCCGATGCGAAGAGAAATCCGGGGACTGCAAAGCTCGTCATCGCATGCAGCCAGGTTTCGAGCGGCGTCGCGTCGGGATTTAAAAAAGAGGGCAGGCAGTGGATGAAGACGACACACAGAATCCCGACGGCCTTGATCCAATCAATCGCCGGGTTACGCCCGTGTTCATCGCTTTCTCTTTGCCGGGTGGGGCTCAAGAGAAGGTCCTCCGGTTTTGGGGCTGTGGCCAATTCATGGTTTCCGCGAGCCGCCGGTTCAGACTCCATGGAGGCCGAGGCAATGCATGCAGGGCACAGTACAAGAGATCTTCACGGTTTCGCGAGCGCGGATCAGACCGGTGCTCCCTACGGGGAGGCGTGTTCTTTTGCGCATCGGTTCGCGCGAGACCAGCGAGCCATGGGTTGACTTGGTTTTTGAGCCGCCCCGACCGAATCAACGAGCAATCGAGGGTTGAAAGTGGGCGGTATAATGATTTTTGGAGCGAAAGCCCATCATGAGGAGTGTGCGTTGGAGGCCCAGGAATGACCGAGCTGTATCACGCCGGATTTTCGACGTGCTCCCAAAAAGTCCGACTTGTTCTGGCGCAGAAGGGAATCCACTTCGAATCCCACGAAATTGACTTGATCGCGGGCGAGCAGCACGGGGAGCCGTACGTCAAGCTCAACCCCAATCATGTCGTCCCGACTTTGATCGATCGGGGTGCAGTTCTAATTGAGTCCACGCTGATCAATGAATATCTTGAGGACGCCTACCCAGAGAACCCGATGCTTTCGGCGGATCCCGCAGAGCGCCACGCGACCCGCCTATGGACTAAGCGCCTCGACCAGACTGTACACCCCGCGACCGGCGTAATCACCTTTGCGATTGGCCCGCGAGCAATGTTGCTCGAGCAACCGGCGGAGGTGAGGGAGGCGAATATTCAAGCGATACCCGACCCCGTCCGACGCGCAGCCCGCCGCAGTGTGATTGACCATGGCGTTCAGGCTCCGGAGTTTGCTGGCGCCCTCCATGTCATGGTGAAGCTGCTCGACGACATGGAAGATGCACTGGGTAGTGGAGATTGGTTGTCAGGCCCGGCCTTTGGTCTCGCCGATGCTGCTCTACTGCCCTACGTGCTCCGCCTGGATCAAATGGCCATGACGCCTCTGATCGAAAGCCGCCCTCGTCTCTGTGGATGGTACGAACGCGTGACCGTCCTTGAGATTTATCGGATTGCTGTTGAGGACTGGTTTCTTGAACCCATCGTCGAGATGTTTCGCGCACGAGGCGAGGCGGCCTGGGGCGAAGTGGAGAGCCTCCTTCACGCGTGAGGGCCTCTCGTGATTGCTTGCCGAGCCATCGGCGTAGGGGAGCTTCGGTCTGATGTCGCAAGAAGCGCAATCGGAGTCGCCAGAACAGGCTAAGACTGTGAAGGTTGCTTCTCGGTCTTGGGTTGAAGGGCTGAGCGCTGCCCTGCTGTTAACGCTGGTTCTGGTTTTCGCGATCCAGGGGGCCGTCGATTTTGATCGCGGTGAGCTCAATCAATCCGGGGATCATCATCTCAACGCCCAGTCGAGCCAAGAAGCCTGGCGTACGGGGATGTATCCGGATGAACTCTATTATCCGCCGCCCGGTGTCATCCTTCGGGTTTTTCTGAGCCAGCTGGGGGAGCCCGCCGCGGGTCTGGTCTGGGCCGTCATTATTCTTGCTTCTTTGGCCTTCTCGCTCCGAACTTTGGTCACTCTCACGCAAGGTGCCGATGGCTCTCGGCCCTGGCTCACGTGTGTGCTCAGTCTTCTTTTGGTGAGCTGGTATGTTCAGTGGGACATCAGAGCCATCAACTACAACCTCGTTTTTCTGGCGTTGATTTTGGCCTCCTTGAAAAGCCTGCGAGCCGGTCAAATGGGTAGGGCCGGCTTTTGGCTCGCCAGCAGTATCACGCTCAAGCTCTACAGCGCCCTGATTGTTCCGTACTGGCTTTGGCGTCGTCACGATGCGGCCGTGCTCTTTACCATCGTCGGGCTGTTCGGATATTTCGTTTTGCTCCCCGTCTTAGTCCTCGGTCCCTCATCGGCGTGGTCTTTGACCTTGAGTTGGCTAGATGTTGTACGTTCGACGGCTCAAATTGGCTTTGTTCACGAGTACGTCGCGTATAAGACCTCATTGAGATGGGTGACCTCAACCCTCCTCGGAGGTTGGGGAGTCCAGTCCGCTGCGCCACCCTATTGGATGGCCCGATGCTTTGAATGGGTGTGGTTTGTCTTTGTCGTTTTTTGGATTGCCCGCGCGAGGCCTGCCCCAAATGGATGGACGCGGCCGGACCGAGGCTTGGTGGACGCCTCGCTGTTGTTGATGTCCGCCTTGCTGATGAGTCCTCTGCTTCAGCCTCATCAGGGCGCTATTTTGCTTTTGCCTGCTTTCCTTCTCGTCGTTTATGTCCTTCAACCGGGTGTGCCCCATCGAGGTTTGATCGCTGTGTCACTGGTCATCCTTCCGCTCGCCTTGAAGCTCGCGCCCTCGGGCCTTGGGAAGGCTGCCATGATGCTGCTTTCCATTGTGGCCTTTTCCGGGCTCCTGATGCGAGCGAGCGGACGCACCTTGGCGTCGGAAACGCTGACTGACGCTTGATCGCCTCTCTCTGGGATGACGCTTGAGAGACAGGGCTGCAATGACAGAGGATTAGTCGGAGGCGGGCGCGAACAGGATCACCGGGTCATATCGAGGCAGCGTTTCGAATCGAAGGGCCGGATCCTCGCTTCCTTTCGCCTTGAGGAAGGAAAGGTTTTTTTCACCGTCGTCGCTCAGAAAGCTCGCGGCGCGGCTTGGGCCGGTAAAAGGTCCTTGAATGGGACCGGTCAAACTGTCCCAATGGACAGGAATGATTCGTTTGGCCCCGACTCTCTCGACGGTTTCATCCCAATAGGTTTCTCGATATTTGGCGGTCTGGGTGCCCAGCCCGCCCGTTCCGAGAAAGACGACGTCGGACGGGTACCCCTCAAGTCCCCCTTGGATGTAACCTGCGCTGCCTTGGATGAGCCAGCTTCCCAAGGGATGAGAGACATGCACCGCGTAGGGTTGGCCGAGTCGGTAATCGAGGGCGGGAACGGGAGGGATGACGGGTTCGCGAATGTCTGGATTGCCTAAGGCTCTTTCCGCAACGGCCGGGTTGGGAAACTGGAAATGTCGGGTCTCGATCAGGGTGATTGTAAATTGACCAAATTGAACGGGTTGATGATTTTGAGCGATTTGGATCTGGGACTCGGGCAGCCCCCAGCCCCGAGCAATATTCGCAGTAGATTCGGAGCCCAGGAGCATGGCCCCAGTTCTTTTCGCGACTTCAGGGGCGTCCATCGCGTGGTCGTAGTGTGAGTGAACAGGAATGACTACCGCCAATTGGTCCACTTCATTTTGCGCCAAACCATATTCGATGGCTTCGAGGTCCGGTTCGATCTCTCCAAAGAGCAATTCAATCAGCCCAGGCCGGCTAAACCATCCGTCAATCATCCAAGAGGTTTCGCCGTCGGAAAAAAGAAGGGTCGAAGTCCCGGTATAGCGAACCGTCACCGCGCTTTGCGGGATTCCGTTGGCCCCCTCGACGCGCCAAGCAGGGTCGACAGCCGGGGAGGTATAGCTTCTGAGGAAGAGTGAGAAGCCAAATAGACCGAAGAGCACGAGTCCGAGCCCCAAAAGCAGTGCACGCTTCATAGGTGAGGAGTTCCCGAGATCCCTACATTTGGACATCACGGAGAGGGCGTTCGAATCCAGCTTCGCATGCCCCAAAAGCCGAAGATGTAGAGTGCTACGGCAATCCAGAGGACCGTACTAAATCCAAAAGCCATTGCGAGGATGATTGAGAGCGTAGAGGAGAGAACCGAAAGAAATGCATTGATGGACCAAGCCCAGGGCAAAAGCTCGGGATTCCGATCGCTCAGGAGTCTCATGCCGAGGGGGAACGGCATGCCGAGCGTGATGGCAAGGGGAAAGAGCAGCCCAATGGCGATGGCCACACGGGCCGAAAAGGGGAGCCCGAGGAGTGCTCCAAGCAGCCATTGACTGGCGGCCATCTCGAGGACGAGCAAGCCGACTAATGCCGCAAGCAGGCGCACCAGAGAAGCAGGTGTAAGCTGGAGGAGACGATCGCCGAGCAGCGAACCAATCCCGGCTCCCCCCAAAAGCGTGGAGAGTACGACGGTGACCGCATACGTTGGATGACCGAGAAAGAGAATCATCTTCTGCATCAGGGCAATTTCGACAAACATAAAGCCTGCCCCCAAGGCGGCGAAATAGCCGAACACCGGTGCAATTCTGGCAATTTGAATTGAATGGCTACGGCGAAGGAAGAAGAGAGGCAGGAGGATGAGGATTCCCGCCATCATGCTCACTTGCGCCAAGGAGGCCAGCAGAACCATGTGCCCGACGGGCACTTCGGGGTGGTAGCGACTTTCCATCTCGCTCGATGCGTTGACGTCACCTGAGAACAGCGCCCCGTACCGATAATAATTGAAGAAGAACGGCGCATTGTCGGTCGAAGGCGTGATGTCGTACGGATACTGATCGATAAAGGATGAACGCTCGGCTGCGTTCCCCCGGAGCAGCTTCCAGAAAAGTCCACTCCGAGCCGCGCGGGCCTCGTGATCGGACTTTTCTAAGTTGTCTCGGATAGGGAGATCGTTCGGTCCCGCAGCCAGAGGGTTGTAAGTTAGCCCCACAAAGCCCTCGCGATCTGCAAAAGCATTTAGGGCTTGGATTTCAGATGCTTGGAAGGTCCCCTTTTTGACGAGGGTGACGGCCCAGTGCCATCCCTGAAAGACTGCGATTTGTAGCCCCGGCTCTGCGATCCCCGTTTCTCGCAAAGCCTGTGCGGCAATCGAGACCAGTCGGAGCGTTTCGCGGGGGGTCCGTGGCGCCCGCATAATGAAACGCGAGTAACTGAGAAAGCCGCCGTCCTCAAGCTTGTCGTAAAAATCTTTTACGGCTTCGGTGGTATAGAGGTAACTCTCGGCCAATGTGTAAGCGCCAGTACTCAGCGCAGTAAACGAGTCAACCCCAGCCATCTGGATCACGTCGAAGCGGTCGGGGTGGCTTCGGACCCACGAGCGACCCTCGCCGTGAAACAGAGAAACGCGATCGGCCAGAGGGTGGGCATCGGGCGAGAAAAGCCCCCCGATGTACTCTGCATAGCGATCGGTCACCATTTCGATCATCGCTTCGTTGAATTCGACGGCCGTCACGCTCTGGGCACCCATCGCCAATGCGATCATGACATCGAGGCCGCCGCCCACCCCGATCACCAGAACCTTGGGGGGGGGTGCGTTTCTCGCTTCCAGCGCCACGTACGGCGCGGCTGTTTGACTGTCATCGAGTTGCGGGTAGAGATCGAGGTTGGCTCCTTGGCGATACAGGGCCGTGGGCGCGGTCCCGTCTTGGGCGACGAATCGACCGCGGATCCAATCCTGCCCCAATTTTCCAAATTCGCCGCCTGAAATTCCAGGCAGACCAGTTTCGGGCAAAATTTGCACCTCAGCCGTCGAGCTGAAGAGACGATCGATGCCTTCGATAGGCTCATCGAAATGCAGTTCTTTACCCGGAGCAAAAGGAATTTCCGGTTGCCAAGGGGGGAGGCCGGCCGCGTTAAGCCAACCGGAAGCGCTGCCCAAGACCAACGCCCCAGCCACGAGGCAGGCCAGTGAAAAGCTTCGGAGACTGCGCTCGGCTCCCCACCCGAAACAAGCTGCGGCGATGAGTCCTAGCCCTGCGGTGACCATGACCGTTGCACCGCTGCCCAGTGACGCCAAGAGCACAACGCCTCCGCAGGCGCCCATCGCCGAGCCGAGCAGGTCTGAAAAGTAAACACGGCCTACTCGACTAACGAAGTGGGTGAGCGCGAGGCTGATGGCCGCGCCCCCAAAGAAAAATGGCACCGCGATGATGAGGTAGAGCAACCCGAGCTTGAGCAATTCGGACTTTTGATCCAAAAGGTTCAGCATCTCGATTGGAATTTGAACGGCGAGCCAAAGGGCTCCGATCACGCTGAGTCCGTAGAGGGCGGAGGCGATTGACAAAATGCGAAGTGCCCGTGGGTGGGTCCGTGGGCGACTTGCGTTGGCGGAGGAATCGACGCAGGTGAGGATCGCTCCTGCCCCGCCTAAGCCTAGCATCGCGACAGAGATCACCATGTAGCTAAGATGGTGCCAGAGCATGATGGCGAAAACTCTGGTCAGCGCGACCTCAAGGAGGAGGATCGATCCAGCAAGGAGTGCGATCCCGATATACACAAGGCGCACGTGAGTCTTTCCCCCGATTGAGCTCGATGGTTAGAAGCTAGCGCCTATGGCAGAGCATTGAAATATCATCTTCGCATGCGCCGAAAGGATTGTATTGATCATTGAATTCTCAGCGTAGATCACGTGGCGACCCGAGGCCTCACTGATGCATCTCGCTGGGCGAGATGAAGTGTTTCCAAGGTTGAGCGATAATCTGCCTTCCTTTATTCCTTCAGATCTCCACGATTGAGGAGTAGCCTATGGCTTCGGCTCAACCAGGATTCGACCCCCATACTCCCGTGAACATGAACGCTCAGGCCTTCCACGACCATAAATACCTTTGGTACGAGTGGCTGAGGGAAGAGGCGCCGGTTTGCACCGGCAAGATCAGCGTGATGAAAGTGAACCTCGTATCGCGCTACGAGGATTGCCGGATGATCCTGAGTGACCCTCGTTTCCTTCGAAATCGAGGGCGTGCGCGAGGGAAGGGGACCAGACCACTGCCTTTCCCGCTCCCCCGATCAATTGCTGCTTTGGCCAAAAGTATGATTCTCGAAGATGATCCGGAGCATCGGCGGCTTCGGAGTCTCGTAAACAAGGGTTTTTCTCCTCGGGTAGTGGCGAAGCTTTCGGGGCAGGTTTCGGGGTTAGCCGATCAGCTACTCGATCAGTTGGGGTCGCAGAAAGGATCCTTTGATCTGCTTTCCGCTTATGCACGGCCGATCCCGATGCGTGTGATTGCCGGAATGGTGGGTGTGACGGGCCGTGAGGCGGAGCAATTTGGTGAAGTGATGCAAACCGTCACGCAAGGGCTGACCGGCCTCAAGATGGTGCGGACCCTATTTTGGGATCTTCGTCGGGCTCAGCGATTTGTTCGTGATCTCATCGCGAACAAACGAAAAGCGCGGGGCGACGACATCCTGTCGGAGCTCATCGAGGCCGAGGAGGCTGGCGAGTCTCTGAGCGAAGACGAGCTGGTCGCCATGGTCTTTTTGTTGATCATCGGGGGCTTTGAAACAACCTTGCACTTGATCACCAACGGCGCCTTGGTGATGACACAGCATCCGGATCAGCTTGCGGAGCTGCGTGCCGATCCGTCTCATTGGGGTTCGGCGGTAGAAGAAATTGTGCGCTACCGGGGGCCCATTCACGGCACAAAGCTTCTGTATCCGATTGAAGAAGTGACTCTGCAAGGCGTCAAGATCGCGCGGGGTACGCCCTGTCTGCCGATCTTGGGGGCTGCCAACCACGACCCACGCGCGTTTGAAGATCCCGGGACATTCGACATGAAGCGGTCTCCGAACCATCACTTGGGTTTTGGCTTTGGCCCGCACTTTTGTTTAGGTCGCCAGCTCGCTCTGATGGAAGCTCGGGTCGCGTTGGAGAAGCTTTTTACGCGCTATCCCAACTTGCGTGTGGACGAATCCGGAGGCCCACCCCAGGTGGCCAATATGCCAGGTTGGCATCGTCACTTGAGTCTCCCGGTTTTTCTCGAAGCCTGAGGGGTTCCCAGGGGGCCTCTTCTGGCCTTCGGGATATGAGATGAGGCGGAGCCTGTTGAGTCCCAAGGGATGGGGCTTGGCCCCGGCTCGGCTTGAGGCCTGCCCATTTGGGATGTTGTTCAGTGATGAATGTTGGTTCGGATGCTGATGCGCAGGCTGCTCTGGAAAGGCGGAAGACGATGAAGCGAGTCCGCTTGAATTGGAGAACGCTCGGGATTTCTTCATGGAGTTCTCCCTCGAAAAAGTCCGCAATGGGAGAACCTTGGGGACACATCTGCATTCGGTTCATGGCCTCCGGCAACGAAACCGAAAGAATGTTTCTCCTCGCGACCTAGGGACGCTGTTCGAAGGTACAGCGGCCCTCACCGCAGACCCGAGAGCAGACGACGGAAATTCGGTTGTGATTCATCAAGGCAAAGTCGCCCCAACTTCCTTTGGGAAGGCGCCGACCTCGACGAGGCGCCGGAAAGGGTCCAAAGGGCGGAACGGGGACTATTCTTCAGCCCATGGAATTTTCTCGTTTCCGAACTGCGACTTCCGCTCTTGAGGCGACCGTCTGTACACTCGTGATGCTCGCGGCTGCACCTTCTGTGCTCCATGCGGAGATGGCCGCAGGCGATCGCGCCTGGTCGTCGAGAGCCGCGAAGGTTGAAGGCGACCGCGCCGATCCGAAAAACATTGAAATCGCGATTGATGAGTACCGAAGCACCTTGTCTGAGTCTCCAGAATCGCTTGAGGCGCGATGGAAGCTCCTTCGTGCCCTTCAGTATGCCGTCGATTTCACATCGGTCTCCGAGAAAAAACAAACCTCCTATGTCGATGAGGCCGTCTCCGTAGCGCAGACCCAAGACGAGGTGTCTCAGAACGCGACGGGCACGCAAGCTGATCAAGCGCGCGTGCTTTTCTGGAGTTCGATTGCTTGGGGGATGCGGGCGCAACGCGTCGGGCTTTTGACCATCGTTCGGCAGGGGGTGGCGAAGCGCATGCAGCAGGATGCGGAACAATCGCTGAAGCTTGATCCGGCGGTCGATCAAGGTGGGGCGCTCCGCTTGCTTTCGCGGCTGAACGCCACGCTCCCTAAAGTTCCTTTTGTTTCCGGCTGGGTCGATCGAAAGAAGGTCCTGCCGTTGGCCGAACGCGCGTATCAGCTCGACCCGGCGCATCCCGGCAATCAATTGATTCTGGCCCTGGCGCTCATCGATCGAGCGCCCGACCGCCAGCAAGAAGCCGAAACACTGCTTGAGAAAGTGGCGGACTTGACTCCTCGAACCGAGTTCTATGTCGAAGATCTGCAGATTCGCCAACAGGCTCGAGACTCACTGGCGGACTTGAAGAAGAAAAACCGATGAGGCTCTCACGCACGCGATTGATCGCCTACTCGGCGCCCTCCCTCGTCACGTCGGTGGCCGCGCTTCCGATGGCCCTCTTTATCCCTGCTTTCTATTCCGGAGACTTGGGGGTTCCGTTGGCTTCAGTGGGAGTCGCGATTGCCCTTTCGCGCCTTTTGGATGTTGTCACTGATCCGTTGATCGGCTCCCTCAGTGATCGGCTGCGAATTCCAGGCGGGCGTCGAAAGCCCTGGATGATTTTGGGCGCCCCGCTTTTTCTTCTCTCTCTGTGGAAGATTTTTGTCCCGGGACCGGAAGTGACGGCGGCGTACCTACTCTTTTGGTCGGCCGTGTTGTATCTCGGTTTCACGTTGATTGATCTACCCCATAAGGCCTGGGGCGCTGAGATCTCGACCGACTACGATGAGCGGACACGCATCACGAGTTGGCGAGAAGCCATCGCCACTGCGGGCCAGGTGGGCCTCTTGGCCGCGCTTGTTTGGCTCGTGGCCGACGGAGTCGAGGCCGCTGCCTCTCAGCTTCGCTTGATCGCTCTGATCGTCGTGATCATTCTCCCTGTGCTTCTGGGGCTCTGTGTTTTCTTTGTGCAAGAACGTCCGCCCGAGGTTTACGTCCATCCAAAGAGGAGCGTCTGGGCCGGCCTAGGGATCGTGGCGCGCAATCCTGCTTTTTTGCGCATGATCGGATGCGTTCTGCTTTTTGTTTCGGGCGTCGCTGTCCAGGGCACGCTGCATCGCCTTGTGTTGGCCGATGTGATGTTGGATGAAAACCGCTTCCCCTTGATGATCTTGCTTGAAAATTTGGGAACCCTGGCAGCCGTCCCAATTTGGCTTGCTCTGTCCGTTCGATTTGGGAAGCATCGGGCCCTGATGGCCGCCGCCCTTTGGCTGGCGGTTTGGAGTTTGCCGCTGATCTTTATGCGAGCGGGCGAAGTCAACTGGATGACGATTATCATTGTCATTCGCGGATCGAGTTTTGCCTCGATTCTTTTTATTGCCAACTCCATCGCGGCGGATGTCATCGATGTCGATACGCTCGAGAGCGGTGAGCAGCGGTCGGGGCTCTTTTTTGCGGTGTGGGGCATGGCGATCAAGCTCTCCCTTGCCCTGGGGGTTGTGCTTGCGACCGTCCTGCCTTCCCTGGCGGGTTATTCACCCTCGGATAGTCCGCCTACGCCAATCATTCAGGGGCGGCTCATGATGATTTATGGTGCATTGCCCGCCGTGCTGATGGCCTTCGGGGCGTTGTTTCTATTTCGATTCCCGATCACGAAAGCCCGTCATGACAAAGTGCGGGCCGAGTTGGACGCTCTGGCGAGGCAACCGAATGGTGCTGCCGGCGAAAGTTTTCGATAAATTCCCGCGTTGCGCCCCCGAGCCTGTGTCGAATCGAGCGACGGGGCTGCTGGGTGGCCCCCCAAGATCTCCCCGTTGGTGAAAGTTCAGATGGAAATCCCCACGATCGATTTCTCTCAGTTGGATCACAACCACCAGCTTAATGAGCTGGCAAGGGCTTGTTCGGAATGGGGGTTCTTCCACTTAAAAAACCATGGAATGCCCCGGACCCTGAGGGCGGGGCTGCTGCGAGAAGCCGCTGCGTTCTTCGCTCGCCCCTCAGAGTCTAAGCATCAGGTCCTGAGAACCAGAGAGAATTCTTGGGGGTTTTACGATCGGGAGTTGACCAAGAATCGTCGAGATTGGAAAGAAATTTTTGACGTTGGGCGAGAAGGGGGTTCGGATACGCCCCAATGGCCGAAGCAGCAGCCCTCTTTGAAATCTGCCGGCGAAGCGTTTTTCGAGTCGGCCGAAAAAATCGCGTGGACGCTTCTGCGCGCCATTTTTCGCTCATTGCGGGCCGACTTTTCTGCCCGGCGGTCTGATTTTCTCCATCACACGAGTTTTCTTCGGCTGAATTTTTATCCGCTCTGTGACGATCCGGCTCCTGCTTCCTCTGAGACGGTTCCCAAGTCCGGTCGCCTCGGTATTGGTCACCATACGGATGCGGGGGCTTTGACCATTCTCCTGCAGGATGGCAACTCCGGTCTCCAGTTCTTACGAGATGAAGTGTGGTATGGAATTCAAGGGGAGCCGGATGACCTCATCGTGAACCTCGGTGATGTCGTTCAGGTGTACTCGAATGATCGTTACCGGGCGCCTTTGCATCGGGTTATCGCCAGCCGCAACCAGGAAAGGTTCAGCGCTCCTTTTTTCTTCAATCCCGCGCTCTCCGCTCGCTATGAGCCATTGCCTGAGCTGTGTGCGGACGTGCCTCCTCACTATCGACCGATCGACTGGAGCGAATTTCGGGCGCTGCGGTCTTCAGGCGACTACGCAAACGTGGGCAAAGAAGTTCAGATTAACGATTACCGGATTGGCTGAGTGGCGAGCCTTTTTCGCCGCCTAGCGGTCAGTGTCGCCGGAGCCGAAGAGTGTTTTCGGAGGTACACCCAGCTGTTCTCGGGCTTCTTCGAGCGGAAGCTCGATATAGTCCCAAAAGTTCCAGTCGTCTGAGAGGTCTTGCGACAATTTCGAGCCTCTTTCGATGGCGAGCAAGAAACGCTCGGCGACGTCTCCGATGGTGCCCTTCTTGGCGCCGACGTCGATTGGGGTGACATCCACTCCGGCACTAAAGATGCTCAGGACAAAAAGAGCGGTAAAGAGGCCTCGATCAGGTCGATTTTCGCGATAGCCGGCGATAAATCCTCCAACGAGTGTTTCGCCTTGGGGACTCGTATCGTATCCGGCGAGAACGTGGCTGATGTCATGGTAGACACCCTGTTCGGGGAAACCGCCCCGCTCGCCCGGAAGGGCAAATCCGTTGGCCCGATAGTGATGGAAGACCGCCGAACCCAATGTTCCAGCAGGCAGCTTCTCCCAGGCTTGGAATCGCGCCGCGATGGTCGGATCCTCGTGATGCCCTCTTAGCCCAGAGATACCTTTAATCACGCCTCGCGCGCCGCTCTCCCGATAGATCTCTTTGATCATGTCGGGAATGTGGCCATTGCGAAGAACACAGAGCTTGAAGAAGAGAAGGTCGTGATGGGCGAGCCTCTCAATCGCTTTCAATTGTGGGCCCTGAACATCGAGGGCCTGAGCAAAACTCTGAATCACATCTGCTTGCGCGACCGGCGGCTCGCCCGACGAGAATCCTGCCAGGACCATCCCGCTGATGAGCTGTTCGCGGATCTCCTGGCGTTGGATTTTCGCAGCCAGATCAGAGGGAGAGATCGAATCGAGGGAATCGATGTCCTCGACTTTTCCGAGCAGCACCCTTTGCCCTGCATTGATCAAGCGACGGGTGGGTTCGGCGATGGGTTGTCGAGCCTGGGCAACGGTGGCCATCGCGCGCAGGCCGGCCGCGCCCTCCTCAGCAGTCGGTTTGACGAGCTTCATCGGAACTCCGCAATCGCTGTGAGGATGAACCAGAGGCTGGGCGGCGAACTACTCAGCTGCGATCAATCGAGCCAACGATGCTTCAAGGGTTTCTAGGCCCTCGTTTAAGAGGGCATTGGGAATCGTGAGCGGGGGCAGGAACCGGATAACGTTGCCTCGGATGCCGCAGGAGAGAAGCAGAAGACCGCGTTGCGCCGCCTCGGCGACAAGTGCCTTGGTGAGTTCAGGGTTGGGCTGCTCGGCATCCCCTTTGTGGACGAGTTCGATCGCCACCATCGCCCCTCGTTCTGCGCGGACGTCGCCGATCACTTCGGGATAGCGCGCTTGCAACGCTCGGAGGGATTCGCCCATTCGCTCTCCGATTTGTGTCGCCGCGCCAACGAGATTCTCTTCTTCGATCACATCGATCACAGCGAGGGCCGCCTCGCAACCAACGGGCGAACCCGCGTAGGTCCCCCCCAACCCTCCGGGCAGTGGGGCATCCATGACCTCCGCAACCCCAACCACCGCCGCAAGGGGAAAACCGCCCGCTACGCCTTTGGCGATGGTCACCAAGTCCGGCTCGATGCCCGCG
>NHEP01000024.1 GCA_002171515.1 bacterium TMED88
CCCCGCACCCACCAACCCTTGGAGACCTCAGCTTGCGACCAGCCGGCCACCTCTAGGCCTCTTTGCCACGCGCGATCCAAATCTTCTGTATGGCCCGCCCAGAAGAGCAGCAAAAAAAAGACTGCCAACGGAGCGGCGCAGACCAGACCATCCCGCACCCATCGCTTGCCGTACCCCACGACGGTTGGCCGGTCTTCGGTCAACCACGGCAAGGCCATCAAGCTCGGCACCAGCATCAGTGCAGAGAGATGCGTCCAAATCGTCACCCCCAAGGCCAACGCGGGCAACCAGCCCTGCCCCCTCCCCTTCATGTGCGCAAAGGCCGTCCATAGATAGAAGGCGGTCGCAACCAAAAGCGGCGCATAGACCTCGACATGACCAGCGAAGACCCTCGCCATCCCGGCCGAGAGCACCAAGGCCACTGCGACGGGCGCTCTCGATTCCCCGAGCAACGATCGAGCGGCGCCGTAAAGAAGAAAGACGAACGGCCCCAAGCAAAGGCAACTCAGAACCGAGACCGAAACGAAAGGCTCGAGGCCGTAGGAGGTGCCGAGCTTGATCGCTTGGTAAATCCAGTAACTCGCCCCGGGCTCCTGAAAAACAAAACGCCAACCCGCCGCCGCGTGAAAGGCCAGCAGGTCGGAGTCCCCCATGGGCTCCCTCTCCCGGAACACCCAAGCTGCACCCGTCAACAACACAGCAAAGGCCGCCGCCCACAGATAAGAGGTGCTCGCAGAGCCCGGCAGATGAGCACGACAAGCATCAACAAGTCGCTCGGCTCTTTCGCGCACACTTGAAAAGCAAAAGGCGAAGGATGCGATTCCCAACACCCACCGGGCCGGCAGCGGCAGATACGTCCAAAGATTGAACGCCCATCCATTCCGAACAAAAGGAATCAGTTCGAATTGAGCGAGAACGGCGAAGGCCCATAGGGCGAAGGCCAAGCCACTGATCCAGACCACAGAGGTCGCCGTCGCATCAGCACCTCGATGCCCAGCGGAATCCGGACCCAGCGAAGTCTCTTCAGTCATCGCCCCTTCCCTGTTCGGCCTGAATAACCGCTCGACTTCTCCAAGAGCTTGGGGACCCCAGCGGCAACGATACGGCGGTCCCCTTAAAAAGACCAGCAGGGGTCTGAAGGCTGAAGCAGTTCATCGCCGGCCTGGCCGGATGGCTGAATTTTTTTCTCGGGGGGCTAGCATCAATTCATGTCGAGCCCGCGCAAGCAGCATTTTATTGAAGAACTCAAACGCCATTACCAAGAGATCATCGCCGGAGCGCGGGGAGCCGAGCTCGGAACCGCGGAGGCCGCCGATACGCTTCAGAAGGAATCGCGAAGTCGAGAAGACGCAAAACAGGCCGCCGAGTTTGGCCGAGCCTCGGTCAACCATGCCCGACGTCGCGAGAGAGCCAAGCGGGAAGTCGACACGCTATTAACCTTCGCTCAGTCGGGACTGAAAGATTTCCCACGAACCGCCCGGGTACAATTGGGTGCCTTGGTGGATGTCTCGATTGAAGACGAAAACGGCAGCGAAGAACGCACGCTCTTCATCCTACCGGTGGGCGCGGGCACTGAACTCTCAGGACCCGGTGGAGACGGCTTCATCTCCGTCGTCACCCCGAACTCGCCGGTCGGCAAAGGCCTGATGGGCGCGTCTGCGGGGGATTGTTTCGAGATTTCGACCGGCGAGACCGATCGGGAATGGACCGTCGTCGATGTCGGTTGAGCTTCGAAGTTCCCGCCCCCGTCGTGTTGGGGCCGGCCTGGTCCTTGCCGCCTTATGCTTGGCTCTCTGCTCGGCTCGCGCCGCGCCGGCCGACGCCCAGGCCGAATCAGAGACCCCGCCCGAAACCGAGATTACCTGGCTCAAGACCGCCCCGCGCACCGAGAAGGGCCGATTCGTGAATCCGATTGGCCCGCTACCCCACGGCTCCGGCGGGCGTATGCCGTTCTTTTGGCGGCGCATGCAGGCGACCCTCTGGCCTCGAAAGGGCGCCGCCGAGGCGAAGGCATCCGCCCGTGAAGAATTCCTCAATCGGCCCGAGGAGTCGCCCTGGGTGACGTGGGTTGGTCATGCCACCCTGCTGATCGAAATGTCCGGGGTGCGTTTTCTCACGGACCCAATGTGGTCCAAGCGCGCCAGTCCGATTTCTTGGATCGGCCCGACGCGGCTGCGAGATCCGGGCCTCGCGTGGGATGATCTACCCGACATCGACTTTGTGCTCATTTCCCACAACCACTTTGATCATCTCGATCGCCCCACCCTCCGCCGGCTGGCCGAGCGCAACCCGGATGCGATCTTTTATGTCCCGCTGGGTAACGGCCAGCTCCTTCGAAAGGACGGCATCGAAAACGTCGTCGAGTTGGACTGGACCCAAAAGACGAATTTCGGACCGCTTGAAATCGTTTGCCTGCCCGCCCAGCACTGGAGTAAACGAGGGCTCCGAGACAACAACGCGGCGCTGTGGTCGTCCTGGGCGGTGCTGGGTCCGAGTCGAAGGTTTTTCTTTGCCGGCGACACCGCCTACTTCAGCGGCTTCACGGAAATCGGCGAGCAGTACGGCCCCTTCGATCTCGCCGCCGTGCCAATCGGGGCCTATCGCCCAGTGGACATGATGAAGGCCAGTCACATGAATCCAGAGCAGGCCTACCAAGCCGCCCTGGACCTCCAGGCCCAAAAAGCCTTAGCCATTCATTTCGGCACTTTTGACCTCGCCGATGAACCCCTGGATGAACCCCCGCAGCGCTTCATGGAAGCCGGCGCCGAAGCCCAACCCGGCGAAGCCGAGACCTGGGTTTTCTCACTCGGTGAGATCCGTCCCTTCTGACAGGACATAGACATCGACCCACTCAGGGCCCGGATCCGAATCCATCCACGCCTTGCCGTTGCGAAATTTTGAGCGCTCCGACCACTCAAAACGAATCGGCGGTTCGTAGGCCTGATCGAGCAGGGTCCCGATTTCACCGTGCAGATCGCCGTGGGGGTTGATCCCGCTGAGACCGCGGGCGGGCCGAACGATGACCGCGGGCTTTTCTCGACGGAGATCGTCCAAGCGCGCCTCGTAGTAGGCCCTGAGTCGAGGGTCCTTTCGGTAGTTCGAGTACAGGCTCAAGGTGGCGGGATTGATGGCCGGCACCCGCTCCACGAGGGCATAGAGGTCGTAGCCACCGAGCTGAAGAATGCGATCGTCGGGATCCGTTTGCGACCGAATAAAGTCAGCCGCTTGGGTGTAAGGATTTTCCGTGGAAAACTTTTCGCGAAAGAGTTCCTGCACCGAGTAGATCGGCACACGAACCCCTTCCGGAAACAGAGCGTAATTGACCAGCGGCGTCAGAAACCCGGCGGCAATCAAAACACCGAGCCCGGCCCGCAGAGAGCGCGATCGGATCCCCTGCCCGCTCGCGGTGCCTTCACTTGACCCAAGATTCGAGGTCAACTGCTGGACGAACTCGGCGGCCAGCGGACTCATAAAGGCGATGACCGGAAGGAAGTAATGCCCCCCGGCGTGCCCCGCAACAAAAGCCCCCAGCAACTGGCCGGGCACCATCCAGAAAAAAAGCATTCGGCCCGCATCGAGCCCGGCTTCCGAGCGTCGTGTCCTCGGCCAGCCGACCGCGATCACCCAGCCGACGAGGCAACCCCAAATCAAAGGCTGGCCACTCAGCATCAGGATCATGCGCGAGCTGAAAAAGAAAACCCGCGAAGACCCGCTGCCCCCATAGTGGTCGAAGCCATACAGAAGGCCCCAGTACAGTGCGTCGCCCCCCTCCCCCGCCCAAACGCTCGGGCCAAAAAGAACCGCGAAGCCCACCAAAAAGCCAACACCCAAGACCGCATAGGGGGCCACCAGCGAAAGCAAGCCAACGCCTCGACGCAGGGCGATCCAAAAGAATGAAAGCGCGTAAACGGCCAGCGCAATACCCACCACTTGTTTGATGCCGAAGATCAGCCCCGTCGAAAGACCCGCCCAAAAGACCCACCCGAAGCTCGATTCGCCGGCTTCCCAGGCCTCCAGCCCCTTGAGGCATGCCCACGCACCCGCCAACAGCAGCGGCACCGTCAGGACCGAAACGTTCAAGGGGATCATGTCATGAGCGAGATACGCGAAGGAAAAGACCGAGTAAAACAACCCCCCCAAAGCGGCCGAGCGATCCCCCACAACGCGCCGAGATACCGCAACCAGAAGAACCAACGTCAGCACCCAGAATGCGATGGCAAACAAATGCACCCCGAGCATGTTGGCCGGGCCGAAAAAAACGCTGAGCAACGCATAGAAGTAGTAGGCGCCCGGGCCGCGCATATCGGAGAAACCGTCGCCATATACCGCGCCGGTTTCCGCGATGTAGGCCCCGTAACCCATCAGCTGAGCCTCATCTAGGTTGAGGAAGGGGATGCCGACATAAGGCAAGCGCAAGAAGATCGTCAGCAGAATGGCAAGAAGAAAAAACGGACTTCGATAGATTGATCCGGTCGATTCAGAGTGATCCATCAAGAATGCTCCGTATAGCGTCTTCGCCAAACAAAAAGAGCCAAAAGGCCGACGGCGATGGCCCACCAAAATGTAACCAGGCGAATCAGAATGGTGGTCGCCGCAGCCCGGCCCGGCGTCATCCCCGGCCCGGCCAGTTCTCTCAGAAAACCCGTCATCGATGCTTCGGTCAGACCCAGTCCACCGGGCAGCATCGAAAGACTCCCCGCCAGCAGCGGTGTCGCATAGGCGAGCAAGCTGCCTTCAATCGACAGGGCCGTCTCGGGAAAACTATGCACCAAAATGAGCAGAGCCCAACAATGCGCGCCCCACGCCAACAAAGACAAAGCCGTCGCGACCAAGAAAGAACGAAAACCCAATAAAGCTCCGAGATGAAGGTAGGCCTCTCGCAGTCGCTCCTGGTGATCCCGAACCTTGGGGACATGTGCGAGCAAAGACAAAAGCGCTTCGCCCACCGGTCGAACCGTGCACACGATCATGATGGCGAGAACCAGCCCGGCCCCTGCCGCAGCAATGTAAAGCCCTTTCTCAAGGGCAAGGCTACCCAGGGAAACCAGCAGAGCCAGTGCCGCCAAATCGGTGACCCGCTCGGCCAGAACCACCGGCGCGGTGACGGCCCGAGAAACCTGCCGGCTCTGCTTAAGCAGAACGGATTTGAGAATTTCGCCCGCCTTCATGGGGGTGAGCGTCATCGAGAGACCGGACAGAAAAAGAACCGAGCTCTCCACCACGGGAATGCGCACATCAACCTCGCGAAGCAAAAGCTGCCACCGGATCGCTCGAATCGCGTAGTTCAAGGTCGAGACCAAGAGGATCGCACCAAGCACCACCAGCGAAATGCTTGCCACCGACTTGAAAATATCCGCCGAGTCGCCATAGAAGAGAAGACCCGCCCAGACAATCACGCCAAGCAGAAGCCCCGCCAAAAAGCGCTTGCCCCAGCTCGCGCTGGCAACCGGCTCAGCGGGCTCGATCTTTGAAGACGCCTCAGAGGGTCCGTTTTCCACTGTCAGCCCAGCCGCCTGTGACACATCGCGGGGGCCCAGTTGAACTTCCCTTGCATGAGGCGATCCGACAGCATTCGGGAATCGTACACCGGTCGAGCGCTATGCGCCGAGCTCTCGGCTTTAGCGAGGCCGAGATTCTCCTTCGGGTACGTGAGGCCGATGATTGCGGATTTCCAGCGCGCGGCGAATCTCCGCATGGCGCTGCCGCGTAATCTGATAACGCGAAATCAGCGAAATCGGGATCAAATAAAACAGGGGCACCAGCACCCCGACCACGATGCCCAAGTTTCGAATGCTCTGCGCTGGCACAGAGTCTGGATCTTTTGCCGCCTCGGGAAATTCGATCAAGGTGAGAATCACTCCGCCCATCAAGGTGCCCAAACCCGAGACAGCTTTCCCAGAAAAGGAAAGGCCTGCGTTGAACATCCCCTCTTGCCTGAGCCCCGTACGTAATTCCTGATCATCCACCAAGTCCGCCACAATCGAAGCCGCGATAATGCCCTGCACGACAGCAATCGCGGCCGCGATATTGCCAAAACCAATCAAGATATAGAGCAACATCGGATCGCCATTGGCCGGCAAAAGATCCATGAACCGAGCCGTCACCAGCGCGATGCCTTCAAATAGGCTGACCGTCGAGCAGGTAATCAGAATGTGCTTCTTATCCCACCGCTTTTGAATCACCGCAACCAACGGAAAGGCGGCGAGGGCCCCGAAGCCAATGAAAGCAAACCATCGAAGGTCTTCTGTCGTGAGACCCCAGAAAAAGGTCGTCATGTAGATGCCGAGATTGGCTGTCGTTCCCGCGATCGCGGACGAAATCAAAACGATCGAAAAAATCAGCGCGTATTGTGGATTCCGTAAGGCTTCTTTTAGATCATTTAGAGTCTGCTTGAGCCCAAAGCCTTGCTCATCCTCGGCCGGCTGCCGGAGATAAGGGATTTCTCGCCAGGTGAGCAGGGTGGTCGCCAGGGCGCCAGCCGAGAGCATGCAGCCGGCCAGGAGGGCCATCGGGGCATACCCGGCGGGGTTCAACTGGCCGGCCGGAAAAGCCTCGGTGGCGGGCATGATGTAGGTGTAAACGAATAAAGGAAAGCTTCCCCCCACCAACCAGCCCACGGCAAAACGAAAAGCCATCACCGACGTACGCTCGAAGTAGTCGTCTGAAAGTTCCGCCGCAATGGCCGACCAGGGCACGAAATAAAGCGTCATGAAACCCCGGGTCAGAAGCGTAAAGGCCAGCAACCAGCCGAAGAGCTGCATTTCGGAAAGACCGGCCGGCGGAACGAAAACCGCATACAGGCAGGCGCCGAGGGGCAGCGCAGAAATCAGCATTAAGGGGTGACGACGCCCGTAGCGCGTCACGGCATGGTCGGACAAGGTCGCGACCACGGGATCCGTGATGGCATCGAACACCACGGAAATGGCGAGGGCCACGGAAACCAGCACCGGCTCGACGCCCAGGATCTGGTTATAGAACAAAAGAACGAAGGTATTAAAAACCAGATTCTTGATCGTGTCGGGAATCGCACCGATTCCCTGATAGAGCTTGGTCGAAAAGCTCAGCGGCCCATCGCGTTCCTTTCGTTGATAAAGGGGGGCTTGTTCCGGGGAAGTGGATGCGGACATGGAGTCTATGGGCGTCCTGAGGGGCGGTAAGGGGAAAGAACCCGAGACCTTACCCCAGCGAGAAATGCCCGGGGGGCCATTCTTGCCCACGAGGCGTTCTCGGCGCCGGTTTTCGAAGACCCCGTTCCGCACAGCGATATGAATTTAGACCGCCGGTGCTTGCCAGAGCCCCTCGCCAGGGGCACCCTTGCGGAGGATTCCTAGTCGGGCTCAGCGTTCAGAATCATCTCGGGATCCCCCCCTCTTTCCGCCGAAGGAGCTCGCCCTTGTCGATTCATTTCTACTCCCCTGTCTCCACCAAAGCCCGATTGCGCAGCGCCCTGCTCGCGGCCCTCGGCCTAGCCCTCGCGTTCGGATGCAACGAAGCGCCGCCGCCGGACCCCGTCTTTGTGCCCGCCGGCTTTGTGGTCGAAGAAAGCGCCGACGGATTCAGCGTTTCCGGCGCTGAACCCGGCGCCGAGCTGGCTCTCTTGGATGCCAGCGGAGAAGAGATTGACCGAGGCACGGTGAATGCCGCGGGCGGACTCGATTTTTTCGGAGTCCCCTTGGCGGAGGGCTACGTGATCGAAGAAACCACGGGCCTCGAAAGGGAACGAGCGGAAAGCCTGTCGGCGATCGCCACCGACTATTCCGAGCCGGGCCCCTACACGGTGGGGGTCACGACCCTCCCGATGGCGGATCGAAACATCGATGTCTTTTATCCGGCGGCCCCCGGCAGCGAGGCCGGTCAACCCTTCGCGACCTATGAGTTGATCGCCCCTTTTCCGCCTGAGGTCCAAGCGCTGATCCTGGCCCTCGCACCGGATGTCAACAGTGAAGTGGTGCTGCCCGCCTATCGCGACCTCCCGGGCGACAGCAGTGGTCCGTTTCCGATGCTGATTTTCAGCCATGGCTCCGG
>NHEP01000025.1 GCA_002171515.1 bacterium TMED88
CTTTGGCAGGCCTTTCAGGTAAAACGGGGAAATCGGACCGAAGAGTTAATCGCGGCTTCTCGCGGCCCGGATTTCGAGGCTTCGGGAATCGGCACTCCTCAGGATATGCGAGATCATCTTGAGGCTTTTCGTGAGTCGGGCGTGGACCAAATTATTTTCATGCAGCAAGCCGGGCGAAATCGGCATGAGCATATTTGCGAGTCGCTGCAGCTTTTTGCAGATCAGGTGATGGCACCGTTCTCCGACGAGTCTGAGGTGCGAGAAGCCGAAAAAGCTGAGGCGCTTGCCCCTTTCATCGAAGCGGCCCTGGCGCGTAAGAAGAGGATGCCCGCTCTTGAGGACGGTGAGATCCCGATCGTTCGGGCGTCCGTCAAGCGCGTTGAGGTCAATCAGAGCAAGGGTCGTCCTGAAGCGTCTGCCGCGAACTGACGGGGTCTTGGGGCCACTTCGCCATCGGCAGGATTTCCAGCACGGACTTTGACCGCTTGAAAGTGGAGATTTGCTCGCGCGCTCTTTGAGTGCGAGCCTCGCAGGGCCGTGTCCTTTCATGATCAAGTCGAAAACGGGTTTGCGAGCTGGGGCCATTGGCTTATCGGCAGGCCCAAGCGTGTCATCGTGCTTTGCTGCAGCTTTGTCGTGATCCTGTCGATGCCGGCGCTTTGGCTCTCGACAGATCACTCGATTCAATCCTTGCTTCACCCGGAAGATCCCAGTCGGATCGTCTATGACGATTTTCTCCAGCGCTTCGGAGGTGGAGAGGATGTCGTCATCGCGATCGAGACCAGCAACGTATTTGATCTCATTTTCCTAGAGAAGCTTCGAGCGCTTCACCATGAATTGGAAGAGTCCGTTCCTCATCTGGACGAGATCCAAAGCTTGGTCAACGCTCGAGTGACCCAAGGGATCGACGATCGGCTGGTTGTCGAAGAGCTTGAATCGAGCTGGCCGGGACAACCTCAAGAACTTCGGGTTCTAGAGGAGAGAGTTCGGAGTCACCCGCTTTACGTCGATGCATTGATTTCGGCGGATGCTCGTTTGGCGGTCCTACGACTTAAGCCCTCAGACACCATCTCGCTCTCTGGGGACGAGGTTGGGGCCTTTGAAGATATTGAGTGGGTCGAGCTGACCCAAGATGAGCCTTCAACCGTCGGCCTGACTGGAGCACAGCGTGCGCGGTTCGCTGAAAGCATTCGGGGATTAGCCAAACCTTATGAATCGGAGGAATTTAAGCTCCATTTCACTGGGCTCTTGAGCATGGAAGAGCGGTTAAACGCTCAAGTGACGCGAGACGTAGCGACATTCACCTGGGCCGCCGGGGCGCTCGTCGTATTCCTGCTTTTTCTTCTTTTTCAACGCCTGTCCGGGATTCTTCTTCCGGCTCTGATCGTGATTTTGGCGTTGACATCGACGATGGGTTTAATGGGGCTGCTCTCTGTCCCGTTTTCGATGACGACCGGGATTTTGCCGCCTTTTCTTCTGACGGTTGGAGTCTGCGGTGCTTTGCATTTACTGGTTCTGTTTTACGCCCAGCTTCAGCAAGGATTGTCCCGATCAGAAGCCGTTGTCGAGTCGCTTCGTCACAGTGGGATGGCCATCGCGATGACGGGTCTGACAACGGCGGGTGGTCTGATTTCATTTTATGAGGCTCCGATTGCGCCCATCAGCCAGCTGGGGATTGTGGCTCCGTTGGGTGTTCTCTTGGCGACGGCCTACACGCTCGTCTTGCTTCCTGCTGTGCTGACGATTCTTCCCTTAGGGCCGGTTGAGCGAAGTGTGTCAAAAGTGCACCGTATCTCGACATGGTTTCTAGAGCTTTGCGAAAAATGGTCAATTGGGTCTTCGTCAGGAGTCATTGCGGTTTGGAGCCTTGCGATCCTCTGCTCGCTGTATGGAATTTCTCAGCTGCATTTTTCCCAGGACTACTTGAGCTGGTTTCCTGAAGATGAACCGATCATCGAGGCGACGAGTCTGATTGATGAAAAAATGAAGGGTGCGATGACCGTCGAAGTCATGATTGACGCAGGAAATGTGGATGGTCTCTACGACCCCGCCTTACTTCTGCAAATCGACGAGGCCGAGCGGGCGGCCCGCTTGATTGAGCGCAATGGTATTTCGGTAGGCCAAGCCTTCTCGCTGACGGACATCGCAAAGGAGGTCCATCAGGCGCTCAATGAGAACCAGCAAGCGTTCTTTAAGATCCCAGACTCCCGCGAGCTACTGGCCCAAGAATTCTTGCTCTTTGAGGGGAGTGGGTCATCGGCGCTTCAGGAGCGTGTGGACTCGGAATTCCGTCGAACCCGAGTCACTCTCAAGGTTCCTTGGGCAGACGCCATCGACTACCCGGAATTCCTTGATCAACTGGAAGTGACGTATGGGGCCGTTTTGTCACCCGACGCGCGTTTTGGAGTAACGGGAGTCATGGCGCTGTTCGGTCGAGTTTCCTCGAGCCTGTTGGCGACGATGACACGGTCCTATCTAATTGCCATCGCCGTCATTACGCCTCTGATGATTCTTTTTCTGGGAAGCTTTCGTCGGGGCGTTTTCAGCATGATTCCGAATTTGGCGCCGATTTTGCTGACTCTGGGCGTGATGGGTTTTTTGCGTATTCCCTTGGACATCACGAGCTTGATGGTCGGAGGGATTATCATCGGACTCGCTGTCGATGACACCATTCACTTTATGCATCGCTTCAATCGAATCTATGGTCGGACGGGAGACTCCCGAAAAGCGATCCGAGAAACATTGCAGGCCACGGGCCGCGCGATGCTTTTTACCTCGGTGGTTCTTGCTTCGGGTTTCTTTGTTTTTGGCCTAGCCCACATGAAGAATATCTCGACATTTGGCCTCTTGGCAGGCATGGCAACGCTTCTGGCTTTTTTGGCTGACGTGACCTTGGCGCCCGCGATGATGCTCCGCTTGACAAAGCGTGACGGTCGACAAGCTGTCTCACAGGATTGACCGGAGGTGGCCTTCGATGCCGCCGATAATCGCCCGGGCCTCGACCGGGCTCAGTACATCGTCTAGCCATGTGAGGTTAAGGTGGAGCGTGCCCAGGAAGGTATAGGAGACCAAATGGTAGGCGGGCCGGCGCAGGGGCGGTGACTCGATCCCAATCCCGACCAGGCGGAGGCCACCTGATCGTTCGAGAAAGCTGCGACCCGTGGGTCGCCCTCCCTTCATTTCGGGCCATAGTACACCCACGTTAGAAAGGACAATCGAGTATCGCGCTTCGATGAGAGGACGAAGCAGGGGCTTGCGGAGGCGAAGCGGCAGGATTCGTGAAGACCGGCCCAGCCTCTGCAATGCGCGAAAGTTGGCGACAGGCCAGCCCTCTGCTTGTTGCTGTTGCCTTTGATGGGTGACGCGGCGAAGCAGTTGGGTGAGATCCGATCGATCCTGCGGCATCGTGTCGATCATATAGGTGGTGTTGAGATTGCCGTTGAGCTCTTTTTGGTTCAGCCGGCCCCGAAGGTTGACGACGGTCCAGAGGCTGATTCGAGCGGGCCGCTGACCCTTTCTCTGGGCATCTTCTTGAAGCGACAAGCCACTGGCGGCCAGCAGAAGATCATTTAGCGTAGCCCCCTCTTTTCGGGCCCAACGGCGAAGGGCCGCGACTTCGTCGGCTTTCAATTCAATCGAACATTGATTGCGAACGTTTCGGAGACTGCTGCGCCAGCGTCCTGTGCGATAGGGCGGACGGATGGCCTCCCTCCCGAGGCGTTGCAGGGATTCCCAGATAAACCTTCGTCGGGTGTAGGCATGCTCCCGGGTGGGTGCTTGGGTTGGGATCGAAGAGGCGGCGCTCTCGGCCTCTGACCAAGAGGGAAGACTGCCGCGCTCGGATTGATCATGCAGGGCCAGGGCCAGCTTGAAGAACTCAAACATGGCCCCCGCGTCGGCCGCGGCGTGATGGCTGATGGCACCGAGGGCATGAAGGGTTGGCCCCAGCTTGATCAGGAAAGGCAGGGTGGGTGCTTCCCTGCGCACATCAAAGCCGTGCTCGAGCCTTTTGGCAAAATGAGCCTGAAGGATGCTTTGCGGAGTGGCGGCTTGCTCGCCGCGTTCGCGCTCTTTAAGAGTGCGCATGCCTTGCGCGAGTTCTTCGGAAAGGTCCTTTCGATAAAGCGGCGGGCGATTCTCTTGAGGGGGGACCCACGAGAGGGAATAAATTCGACCTCGACGCTCTTCTTTGAGCATCGAGGAGAAAGCAGGGAAATGATCCAAAGCAGTTTCCACTGCATGGATCATCTTGCCCGAATCAAGCGCGCCCTCAAGGAGGACCGAAATCATTCCGACGCTGCGATACGGCCCCGTTTCGCCGTAGAGATAGAACTCTGAAGTGGGCTCAAGGGGAATCGCTGCGTCGTGATCTTGCTTCTGCGGCATTCGTGTCAGGGGCTCACTCGCCCAAGAGCGGGGGGGGATTCTCAACTGAGGACCTCGGCTTGACCTGCCCCGGGTACAGTGGCCGGCATGGGGAGTCAGATTGTTTCCCCACGCCGGCCATCAGAGCTACTTCTTCGCGTCTTCCGCCTCGTAGGCTTCGAGAAGCTGCTGCCTTGCAGCGGCTTCTCGCTCGCGAATTCGCCAGAACTCAGGAGGGCGTTTTTCCGTGAAGGCGGCGCCTCCCTCTTTGCCCTCCGGCATATCGAACCAATCTGGATAGTACTGACTGGAGATTATGCCCATCTCGTTGTAGCCATCCATTTCTTGATCAAAGCTGGCTTTCAAGATTTCAAGGCAGCCGGGACTCTTTTCAAGAAGTTCCTCACCCCAGCGGTCAACTTCATCCCAGATCTCATCGTCCGGGACGACACTATTGACCAAGCCCATCTCAAGGGCCTGCTGGGCCGGGTATCGCCGGCAAAGCATCCACATCTCTCGGGCTTTCTTGGCGCCGACGACCTTCGTCAAGTAGGGGACAAAAAACCCGTCCGCGGGACTTGAAACCTTGGGTCCCGCCTGGCCGAATTTTGCGGACTCACCGGCGATCGTGAAATCGCAGCAGTAGGCCATGTGGTTGTGACCACCGAGGCAATATCCACGAACGACCGCCATCACGGGTTTGCGAGAATTGCGAATCAGGCGATTGTGTGGGTAGCGGTTGTAAAAGGCTTCGCGAAGCCCCCACTTCTCCCATTCGACATCCCCGCCGGTGCCGAAATGCTTGCCGGCGCCCGTGACCACGATCAAGCCAATGGTCGGATCGTGATTGGCGTCGTAGAACGCGCGAAACATCTCGTCGACGGTCGAGATCGCCATGACGTTGTAGCGGTCTGCCTTATCGATTGTGACCCGTGCGATCCCTCCGCCGAGCGTCTCATGATGCTTTTTTTCGTAGATGATTTCATCGAATACGAGACCGTCGCCTTCGACGATCTGCCATTGGGTAAAGGCCATGGCGCTGGCTGCTCCATTTGGAGGGCGGAGTGTTCACTCGAAGCCCGCTCTGTATGATTCGGGCCCTGTGCCCGTTGGGCGCAGTGTAGAGAAGCCGAGCCCGGTTGACGTCGGTTCAGCCTATCAGAGGCGGAGGCCCGTCGTCCGGCGGGGACTTTGGGTTGCAGTGTGACTGTTGAAAACTGTCGGAGAGGCATTTTGGGGTTGGCCATCCATGCGAGGGCCAGGTAGATCGATTTGGCTTTCTCTGACTCCCGAGAACCAGTCAGAACCCCTATGCTCTGGGCTCGGGCGTGTCGCTCCTCAGTGAGGAATGGTCACGCGCTTTTCGTTCCTGTTCGGCCCCGGCGAGAGCTGCTTTCCACAGCGTCGCTCAGGGGTTCTGGAGTTTTTTTCCGCCCATGAAGCCGGCGCCGTTCGAATACGCCGCTCCCCCGACGCTGGATGAAGCCCTCGCGATCCTCTCCGAGAACGATCCCGACGAGGTGAAGATCTTGGCTGGGGGTCAGAGCCTGATGCCCTTGCTCAACATGCGACTGGCTCGCCCAGAGCTGCTGCTCGACCTCACCCGAATCGATGAACTTGGTGGAGTCAGGGCCTTGGACAGCGCTGTATCCATCGGGGCTCTGGCCACCAAACGAGATGTCGAAGACTCGAGTCTCGTGCGCGATCGGAATCCGCTCTTCATGGAGTCGACCGTCATGATCGGGCATCCACAGATTCGAAATCGGGGCACCGTCGGAGGCTCGATGGTGCAGGCGGATCCTGCGGCTGAGTACCCGGCGGTCGCCGTGGCGTTGGGTGCGGAATTGGTCGCGAGAGGACCTGGAGGCGAGCGAGTCATTGAGGCCGACGATTTCTTCATCACCTATCTCACGACATCGCTCGAACCCGGTGAAATCTTGACAGAGGTCCGTGTTCCGGATTTGCCCGCCGGGACGGGTTGGTCGATTCAAGAAGTGGCGCGACGCCACGGCGACTTCGCGATCGTGGGCGCCGTGGCGATGCTTCGTCTTGAGTCCGGGGTGTGCGTGGACCCGCGGATTGTGATCTTCGGCGCCTCGGATCGAGCCCGCCGGCATCCGGAAGCCGAGGCGCTTCTTGCGGGCGAGCGGCCCAGCGCCGCTTTGTTTGAATCGGCTGGCCAGGCGGTGGCTCAGTCCTTGGAAGATCCCACCGACGATGTGCATGCTTCAGCTGACTACCGACGCGATCTTGCTCGGGTTCTTTGTGCGCGCACTTTGTCCGAAGCGATGGAGCGCGCGGAAGGGAGTGGGGCCTGATGGCGCTTTGTTCGATCCAGGTGAATGTCAATGGAACCAATTACCAGTCGGTTGTCGAACCGCGCCTTTCCCTCGCTGACTTTCTGCGCCATGAATTGGGCCTGACCGGGACTCACGTTGGATGCGAGCATGGTGTCTGCGGGATCTGCAATGTGCTGGTCGACGGCCGGAGCGTGCGCGCTTGCCTCTTGCTGGCGGTGCAAGTCGATGGTCAATCAGTTGAGACGGTCGAAGGCTTGGCCGAGGGTGAGAAGCTTCATCCGATCCAACAGGCTTTTATGGATGAGCAGGGCTTGCAGTGCGGTTTTTGTACGCCTGGCTTCATTATGTCACTCAAAGAATTGCTGGATTGCAATCCAAGTCCTTCAGAGGATGAAATCAAAGACGTTCTCGGCGGTTCGATTTGCCGCTGCACGGGGTATGCGGGGATCTTGCGCGCGGTCCAATCCGCGGTGGCCAAAATGGGGGGCGGTCAGCCGTCCTCGGCCGACTGAAACCCAAACTCAGAAACAGAAAACGAGACAAGATGGCCGTCGATATTCCGAAGAGCTTCGAAGCGCTTCCCACCTCCTCGCCCCGCCATATTGGACGGGGAAGGCGCCGAGTTGAGGATCCCGCTCTTCTGACAGGCCGAACGCAGTTTGTCGACGATGTCGAACTCCCTCGGATGCTCCATTGCGCCATCCTGAGAAGCCCTTTTGCTCATGCAAAGATTACGGAAGTCGATACGCGAGAGGCGGAGTCTCTGCCCGGAGTCGTGGCGATCGTGACAGGCGATGATGCGCTTCGCTGGAGTCATCCAGCCCAGTCTTCGCCCGAGGGTTGGGGCACTCACTGCCTCGCAACGGATGCAGTGCGCTATGTGGGTGAACCCGTTGCTGCGGTGGCTGCGGTCAATCGATACGTGGCCGAAGATGCCATTGAGCTGATTACAGTTGAATACGACCCCTTGGATGCGGTCACCGACCCCGTGGCCGCCATGGCACCGGACTCGACCTTGGTGCACGCCGGGCAGGGTACGAATGTCATGATGGACCGGGTCTTTACCTGGGGCGAAGTCGATCAGGCCTTCGAGGCAGCTGATCATGTGGTGTCGGAAAAATTCCGCTGGAACCGCATGGGGGCGAATCCGACTGAGACCTTTGGGTGCATCTGCGAGTGGGACCCTCTGGATTTGAGCCTCACCATTCGCGGCAGCATCCAGTCCCCGTCGATGTTCGGCTTGGGGCGAGCAGCGACCTTTGCGCTGCCCTCGAACAAGGTCAACATTATTTCACAGCCTCATGGCGGAAGCTTTGGTGGCAAAGGGGGGACGCGGGGCACCGATGTGACCTGTCTCCTTTCGAGAAAAGCCGACGGGCGTCCTGTGAAGTGGATTGAGGATCGAATTGAGTACCTCACCGCTGGGGGAAGCCAGGCTTGGGACCGTCACTACCAAGCTTCGATTTCGGTTCGTCAGGATGGGACTGTGACAGGGTTGCGGGTCGGATTGATCGACGATCTCGGCGCGACAGGGGAGGCTTACGGGGCCATCTGTGCCGCCAAGCCGTTGGCCGCGTTTACCGGTCCCTATACGATTCCTGTGGCGGAATACGACCTCAAGTTGGTGGCGACCAATAAGGTTCCATCTGGGCCGTATCGGGGCATGGGCCCGCCCCCGCATTTCTTTGTCCTTGAGCAGCTGATGGATCTGGCCGCGCGCCGGTTGGGGATGGACCCGGCCGAGTTTCGTCGAAAAAATTTCATTCCCAACGAGGCCTTTCCGTACACGATTCCGAGCGGAAACGAATACGACAGCGGTAACTATGAGGAGGTCTTGAATCAGGCGTTGGCCTTGGCCGATTATCCGGCCTTGCGATCGGCCCAAGCCGAGGCTCGCCAAGAAGGTCGCCTTGTGGGGATTGGTGTTGCGAGTGCCATCGAGCCCGGTGTCTTCGACTGGAACGCCTACGCAATCGTAGGCATGCCGGGAACGGGCGTGCCCGAGGGTGCGACGGTTTCGATCGACATCATGGGCTTTATTACGGTGCGGGTCGGCTTTTCTCTGGAGGGGCAGGGGCAGTACACTCTGATTAGCCAATTGGTCTCCGATTATTTCGGGACCGACCCAGAGATGGTCCGTGTCGTCTATCTCGATACACAGTCGGCGCCGCCGTCCTTTGGGCCCGGTGGGAGTCGACTGGGCGTGGCTATCACTGGGGCGGTGCTGGGCGCCTGTGATCGAATCCGGACAAAGGCTTGCCGTGTCGTCGCGGCTTTGATGCAGACAGAGCCCGAAAACATTGTGCTTCACGATGGCCTATTTGGGATTCCCGGAGTCCCGGAAGCGCAAATGAGTGTGTCGGATGTTGCGGGCACCATGCTGGCGCGAAGCGATCTCTTGCCGCCGGATGTGGACCCCCGCCCGGAGGCCACACACGTGTGGACGGCACCTGGGCGGACCCCCGCCGATGAAGAAGGCCGGGCGAAGAGTTACTTGACGGCGGCCCAAGCGGTTCATGTGGTTCAGGTCGAAATCGATCGAGAAACGGGCTTCGTGGAAATTCAGCGGTACTGCCTCGCCGATGACTGCGGGACGCGCCTGAATCCTGCGACCGTCGAGGGGCAGACGGATGGCAGCGTTGCCCAAGGAATCGGAGCGGCTCTGCTTGAAGAGTATTCCTTCGATGAGGACGGCCAGCCCCAAACGACCACTTTTATGGATTATCTGATGCCGACGGTCTATGAGATCCCGAAGGTTGAGAAAGTGGCCGTGGTTACGCCTTCGCCGTTTACTCCGCTGGGCGCAAAAGGCTGCGGGGAGGGCGCGATTCATACGACGCCCGCGGCTGTCCTCTGCGCGATCAATGATGCTCTGGCTCCGATCGGACAAATGGCGCGAGAGGTACCTGCGGCACCCAAGCGACTTTGGGAGCTGATTCGAGCAGCTGGAGATACCCCTGAAGATGGTTTGATCTAAGGGTGAGCGTCAAGGGACGCCTCACCCCTTTGCATGATTCACGACGACAGTCGAAAATGGAAGGAGACACCCTTGGCGGAAAGTAATCACTTCGTGGCGCTCTCGGAATGCCATTTCATGAACCCTCAGACGCTGGCTGAAATCAACTACTTCCCGAATGTTCAGAGGTGGTGGGGCAGTGTCGATGGCGTGATGCGAGCCTGGGCCGGGCGAGATTTGACAAGTGAAGATTCGGAGTGGCCCGAGCCGCTTGCAGCTGAATTGATCAAGGAAATGGATCGAGCCGAAGTCGACGTCTGTTTCTGCTTGCGTGAGGGGATGATGGATATCAGCGGTCAGCTGGTCTCCTTCTCCACTAACGGATTCATGATGCAGCAAATCGAGCCCTATCCGGAGCGAATGTATCTTGAATGCATGGTGGGTCCGATCATCCGTCGTGGACTTGATCATGCAATCTGGGAGCTGGAGTACCTCGTCAAGGAAGGGAATGCCAAGCTCTGCAAGGTCTATGCGCCCGAAGACTTGGGCGCTCTCGACGACAAGCGTCTGTGGCCCTTCTATGAGAAGGCCTGTGAGCTTGATATTGCTTTGACGATCCATACTGGGATGTCCTACGTGGTGCCTCAACCCAGCTCCCATACTCATCCCGACACCCTCGACAAGGTCCTACTTGACTTTCCAGAGCTGAAGATCATCGCCTACCACATGGCGTGGCCACATACGGAGGAATTGATCGGCCTCGCGGGCAAACATCAGAATCTCTACCTCAGCATGTCGGGTGTCATTGGTTGGTATCAGCGTTCTCCCTATCGCGGCTACCACGCATTGGGGACGGCCTTGCAGTGGGTTGACCCGAGCAAGATCGTGCTGGGCCTCGATTTGCCCTTTGACGACATGAAGAGGGTGATTGATTGGGTTCGAGATCTTGAGATGCCCGATGAATTGAGAGAGAAGTACGGCTATATGGAGATCACTGAGGACATCAAGGCCGGAATTCTCGGAAAGAACTTGGCGCGTCTAGCCAAGATTGACGATACGAAGCGCGTCTGACGTGAGCGCCGGCGCCTGCATTGTGGGAATCGGGGAGACGGCGTATTGCCGGAAACCCGGATCGGGACTGAGTCAGCTCGGGCTGCAGCTGCAGGCCGCGCTCCATGCGATTGCGGACGCGGGGATTACGCCCGCCGAGGTCGATGGGATCATGCCCTTTCCCAATCTCGGTCGGGCTGAGGAGTTCGCCGCAAACCTCGGATGTTCCAATCTGCGATATGCCTCGACGATTCACATGGGCGGGGCCGCTCCGGCGGCCTCGCTCGGTGCAGCCGCTGCGGCGGTCGAGGCGGGATTGGCCCACTATGTGTTGCTGCCGGCGGGCTGGAACGGATACTCGGGATCTCGGGCCCGTCAGACCATTGCAGACGACGTCGCTTCAATTCCTGGGGGAGCCATCGCCCGGGATTTCTACATGCCCCATGGCTTCACGGCGCCTCCTCAGTGGTACGCCGTGATGGCCCGAAGGCATATGCATGAATACGGGACCACAGCCGAACAGTTGGGGGCCATTGCGGTTGCCATGCGAAACCACGCGCAGCGAAATCCTCGGGCCGTCATGCACGGCCGACCATTGAGTCTTGAGGATTATCTGGCGTCTCCGATGTTGGCGGATCCCTATCGGGTCTTTGACTGTTGTCTGGAAACCGATGGCGCTGCGGCGGTTGTGGTGACCACGGCGGAGCGAGCTCAAGATCTTCCCGCTGACCCAGTCAAGATCTTGGCGAGTGCATGCGGTCAGCCTTATCCGGCAGATGAGATTACGAACCGCAAAGATATTTTTCAGACGGGTTTGACAATCGCTGCGCCGGAAGCTTTTGGGCGCGCCGGGGTTACGCCGGCCGATATCGACTTTGCGATGATCTACGACTGCTTCACCTTTGAGCTGCTTCAGCAGCTCGAAGAGGTTGGCTTTTGCCCAAGAGGTGAGGGCGGGGCCTTTGTCGAGGAGGGGCGAATTGACTTGGGTGGATCGCTCCCTGTGAATACCCATGGAGGACTTCTGTCCGAGGCCCACGTTTTGGGAATGGGCCATATCGTTGAGGCCGTTAAACAATTACGACGGCAATGTGGAGATCGCCAGGTCAAAGATTCGGAAGTCGGTGTGGTCACGGGGTGGGGCGATTTCGGTGACGGCAGCATCGCCATCTTGGCCCGTTGACCGAATTAATCCGGCTGATGCTGTGGAGGAGGTCTCTGTGAGTGCCTACAACAAGCCGCTGCCCGAGTTGTCCGGACTCCATGGCGAGTTCTATGAATTTTGCCGAGCCGGGGAGCTGCGTTTCCAGAAATGCGATGGCTGCGGGAGCTGGCGGCATGTCCCGCGTGAGCTCTGCGCGGAATGCGGGTCCTGGGATTGGTCTTGGCAGGCTTCGAGTGGCCGAGGAAAAGTTTTTTCATGGACCGTAGTGGATCGAGCGCTGCATCCAGATTTTGCGGAGTCGGTTCCGTATGCTGCCGTCATTGTTGAAATGGATGAAGGCGTTCGTCTTCTCTCTCAGGTTCTCGGCGTTGAGCCCAGCCAACTCGAAATCGATTTGGAAGTTGAAGTGGTTTTCGATTCGGTTACGGACGAAGTCACGCTTCCTCGGTTTCGCCGAGCTTCGGTTTGAATGAATGCGTCTGAGCTGGACGTTGTTTTCATCGCTTGCTGATGCCATCAAGAAGGAGTTGATTCTTTGAGTGCGAACTCACTGCCCGCTGAAATCAAGTTTGAAAAGCAGGAGCATGTGGCCATCATCACGATTGATCGTCCCGAGGCGATGAACTCACTCACTGCGGATATGCTACTGGGCATCGAAGAGGCGATGAAGGCCTTTGATGATGATCCCGAACTCTGGGTCGCTGTGTTTACGGCCAGTGGAGATCAGGCCTTTTCTTCGGGCCTTGATCTAAAAGAAGCGGCTCCCATGCTGACCGGAGGCGATCAGCTCGGTTTTGAAGATTGGACAAAGCGGCAGTTTTCGGATGTCTATAAGCCGATCATCTGCGCCGTGAACGGTTTCTGTATTGCGGGGGGGATGGAAATGCTCCTGGGAACTGACCTTCGCATCGCGGCTGATCACGCGACTTTTGGCCTGGGTGAAGTGCGGTGGGGGCTCGTGCCTCTTGGCGGGACCCACATTCGTCTGCCGCGACAGATTCCCTGGGCGATCTCCATGCAGCTCCTGTTGACGGGGAAGAATATCGATGCACAGCGAGCCTATGAAGTGGGTTTGATTAACGAGGTGGTTCCGGCCGACCAGCTCATGACGACAGCGATTGATTGGGCGAAGAAGCTTTGTCGGAATGGGCCACTCGCCATGCAGACTGCGAAAGAAATTGCTGTCCGAAGTCTTGAACTCGAAAAAGGGTTCGTGTTGGAGAAGGCTTTGGGGCAAAAAGTCCTGAATTCAGAGGATGCCAAAGAAGGTCCGAGGGCCTTTGCGGAAAAAAGGCCAGCGGATTTCAAGGGGCGCTAGCGTCGTTGCGTCGCGGTCGGCCGAAGTCGTGCGTTCAGCGATCACTGTCGAGCGAATCGATGGGAAACGTCAGGATGGTGTCTGCGCGATAGCAGGCCTCAGCGGTCTCACCCGGCTCGCCGTAAATTTCGACGCGTTCACCGGGTTGAAGGTCAGCGAGGCGGACCGGTTCGGCGGTTCCGTGGCTTGACTCGATGCGGGTCATTCGCGCGTTTGGTTCGGGAGTGACGCCTGTTCGGAAGCCATCGAGATCCAGCGTCAGAGGACATTCACCGGGTCGCTGATTGGATTCGGCCGAGTCGATCTGTCCGTGGAGAGGGCGTTGCCCGGGATCAGCCAAGTCGACGACCAGAA
>NHEP01000026.1 GCA_002171515.1 bacterium TMED88
AGAATCCTTAGCTATAAACCTAGAGGAAACAATGTCATAATTACCAAAAAGGCTTATTTCGCGAGATATATGGTAAGTAGCATCATTTAGAAAAGGTAGTAATTGGGTAGATTGATTAAAAGAAATTGAAACAGTCTGATTAAAAGATTGTGAATCAACAGGAGCCCGATTATAGGAAGCACATAAACTTAACTGAGTAGGGGCTAAAAGATAGATATCAGAACAATCCCCTCTTTGAGAATCAAGGATACCAAATTCAACCAATGAATTAATAGACTGAATAACTGATTGCTCGAAATAGTCAAGATCCTCTGAGGAATGAGCATCTGATAGAAAACATGTACGTCCTTCCCATATATAGATTTTGCGTGCTAAAAGCTCAAGATAGAATCCAAGAGGAGCACCGATAAAACGGAAGAATGAAGAAGCATATAAAATACGGATAGGAAGACACATTGAAGTGAAATAAGAATTCAATCTTTTGCATAAATTACGAGTTCTACGATTTAAACTATGTTGTAAAGTGCCATTATCCTTGACAAAAAACTCTAAAACTGCCTTACAGCTAGTCATCGTCAGTGGATTCTTATTAAAAGTACCGGCGAAAAAGATACGGTCACCAGAAGGTTCAGAATTATAATAGTGCCACGCTCCACCATCAACATAGTTTAGAAGATTAGTATTACCAGCAACTGCTCCGATTGGCAAACCTCCACCGATAATTTTTCCATAGGTGCTGAGATCAGATTTAACACCAAAAAAACCAAATGATGAGTTAATATGACATCGAAAACCAATTAAAACCTCATCGAAAATAAGAATGATGCCATGTGCGTCACACAAACGACGTAATAGTCGTAAAATTTTTCCCTTGCGAAGTGATGGTTGCCGAGACTGAATAGGCTCAACTAGAACAGCGGCTAAATCGAATCTATTATTATATATGACGCTAGAAATAGACTCTTCATCATCATAATCAACCAAAACAGTATTAATGACAGAATCAGATGGAACCCCCTTAGACGAGGGTACTGAATCACCCTGCTGGTTGACTTGTAAAGCAAGGCTCATGTCATTATGACCATGATAGGAGCCATTAAATTGAAGAACTTTTGTACGACTCGTATAGGCTCTAGCCAGGCGAACGGCTGTCATAACAGCTTCGGTTCCAGTATTACAAAAAAGAGCTCTGTCATGTCCAGTCAACTCACAAAGTAATTTTGCATTATGTACAGCAAGATTAGATTGTGGGCCAATAAAGAATGCGTTGGTATCAATTGCACCTAAAAGAGAAGATTTAATAAACTCAGCATTATGACCAAAAAGCTGAACGCCAAATCCCATGGTAAAATCTAAATAACGAATATTATCAATTGAATAAACAGCTGATCCAGATGCTTTGTTTGCAGATAAGGGCAACTGAATATCACGATAAAGAGATGAATAACCTGCAGAATATCGCGGATCTGCTAAGAATGTATCTGAATTTCGATTTTCACGGGATGAGGACAAGGTAGAATAAAGTCTACGCGATAAATCTATACTGTGGATGACTTCTGAACGACTAAATGAAGGTGTGGGAGATGGGGTAGAAGTGGAATCATTTTCAACAGAAACTTCACTTTTAGGAGCTAAATTGAAGGGCTTGATTGGTGAGGGGGAGATTTGAATTTGATCAGACTGAGCAGGAGAAGGGGACTCCTCATAACGACGAGACGCCTCATCAATTGCTTCTTGAATAACTTGATATTGTCCGATTAACTCATCTAAGCGGAAAACAATTGAGAATTTTGAAGTAAGTTTTGCAGAAAGTTGAGCTAACTCCAGAGAATCTAAACCACATCTTGTAAAAGATTTGGAAGGATCCAGATCAACAAGAGGAACTCCAGAAGAAGTGGAAATAAATTCAAGAATAAAATTGGCAATCGAAGCATTTACATGCAAAGCATTAGCAGGAACAGTTGGAGAGGAAGGAGATTTAGAGATATCTAGTGAAGTTACATCTTCCTTAGGTTGGGATAAACACGAATACTGATCATCCTGAAGAGTAATATTTTGGTCACATATACGCTTGAGCGAAACCTTGGAAGAAACTTCTGTGATCGTAAAATGATCAAATTGAGAAAGATTCAAAGAATTAAATAATGAGGAAAAATCTACCATCTCAAGGAAATGTGATTCTAATGATAAGGTTAAAGTTTCATTAGGGGAAGACAAGTGCCAAGAAGGAACAAAATGAGAAGTATGAGTTAATTGAATATTAAAATCATAAAATTCAAGTGGAAGATTTGAACGGTCTACAAGTAAAGAAGAGTGGTAACAGTAGTTAACGCCAACATACTTTAAACAACGAGCAGAATCGTCAGACGTAATTAAATGGTCAAGCGACGAAGAAACGGCAAAAATAGAACTATGTGGACTGCATTTAATAACCTCATGCAGAAAATACTTATCTCGTAATTCAGTAGTAAGTTTATGATTCTCTGCATAGTAGAGTCCGAATAAACCACGTAGAGGGTTAACAATTTTTTCTCTCACGACCAGTGACTTTACACAATCATCGAAAGATATAGAATTATCAGCAACTGCGGCAACATATTCACCGAAAGAATAACCAATCAGCTTATCATAATGATCACCATTGCGAATAGAAACATCATACAAAGATAGCGTATGAACAAGTGACAATAATTGCTCAATAAGAGGTGATAGCAAGTGTCTATCAGAAAAATCAGAGGGAAAATGTAGAGAAGTATCAGAAGAGATGATTTTGCAAATTTGCGACCAATATTGATCTGCAAAAGAATGATAGAGGGTTGAAGTTGAATATTCAGATAGACCCAATTCAGGGGAAAATTTCCCTTGGCCTGGAAAGAGAGCTACAGAACACGAAGAAGAAGTAGATGGAGTGAAACAACGCTGTATTGCTAAGGATGCATTGGTACCGCTGAAACCAAACGAACTAACTAAGGAAGACTTATCAATTGTGTTTAACTGCTGTAAAAGATCAGAATCTGAGCTATGAGTTAAACAACTATCAGGAAAAGAAAACTTGTTGCTTGAAGGGGAAGAATCAACATATGAGACATTACCATCCTTAAAAAGAGATAAACAACTAAGTACACCGGCTGCTCCAGCCGCAGACTCTAAGTGACCAATTTTGGACTTAATTGAGCCAACAACAATTGGTGATTGTGAGAATATCTTATTTAAAGCCTTAAGCTCAATAGGATCTCCAAGAGGGGTACCAGTACCATGACATTCAACATAGCCAATGTCAGAAACAAGAAGATTAGAACGACTAAGCGTACTTTTATGAAGAAAATATTGACTGTCTAAAGAGGGGGCTGTAATGCCAGGACTCAGACCATCATGATTAATAAAGGCACCATTGATTTTGGCGATGGGCTCTATACCGAGCTTATTAATACCATTTTCGGATGCTAGTAGAAATAAGATTCCACCTTCACTACGGACATATCCATTTGCATTTCCTTTAAAAGTAAAACAACGATGATCAGGACTAAGCATATTCATACGATATAGTTGTTCGAACTTAAAGGGATCATTAAATAGATTTACGCCGCCACATATGGAAAAGTCTGATTCTCCATCCTGTATTGATTGAAAAGCCTCTACGATAGCAACAAGGGAAGATGAGCAACTAGTGTCTATAGTCTTTGATTTAGATGTAAAATCAAAATGGTATGAAATACGTGCACTCATCATGGAGAGATGGCAACCAGTGAGTAAGAAACGATTATCAGAAGATAAATTATTATATTGAGACCAACCAGTATCTGTTGCCCCAATAAAAACAGAAGTGTTTTTTGGCAAAGAATAAACAGATAGCAACTCTTGAGCTAGCGATAAACAATGTCGTTGCTGTGGATCCATACATTGCCATTCTTTTCGACTGATACCAAGATCAGCAATATCAGCGAAAAATGGATCAGATAGAATCCCACCAAATAATTCAGTATCAAAATTAGGAGTGACAATATCCCGACTTTGCCAAAAACCGTCTGTTATCCTCTGAATAGGAGACAAAAGACTAGTTTTCACTTCACTTAATTGTTGCCAAGAATTAGCAGATGGGAGTCTGAATACTGCATTGGCAACATAGACACAACTAGAATCAGCCATATCAATTAAAATCCATGTTGATGTGATTTACTAGTTTAGAGATAGTATCATATTCCCAAACAAAAGTATCATCCAATAAAACACCTGTTAATTCTAAAATGTATTGTTTTAGTTGGGAGGAGCCAAGTGAATCCAAAGCGATAAAAACCTCACCACGAGATATCCTCATGGCTGACTCTTGATTCGCAAATTCAAAATTTTTCAACCAATCAGTAATTTGCTCTTCAGAAATCTTAGTTTTAGCAAGCGAAATATCATTTAATGAAGAATAGATACTATTAAAGGACTGGTCAAGATAAATTCTAGCTGCCTTAAGTCTTTGCAATTTGCCAGATGTAGTTTTTGGCAATTGAGCACGCTGAACAAATACAACATCCTGACAATTACGTGAGCATAGATCTAAAATAATGGTGTTAATCTGATCTGCAATAACCTTAAAGTCAGAAATATTACTATGCCTTTCAAGCTCACTAACAAAAACAACTGATTCCAGTTGGTTGGAATCAGAAACAGAAAAGCATACAGAAGTGCAATTAGACAATTCAGGAATTGATGACTTAATCGCAGATTCAACATCTTCAGGATATATATTTCTTCCATTAATTATCATCAATTCTTTTTTACGTCCGGTAATGAAAAGATAATTATTGTAAGTGAATCCAAGATCACCTGTTTGAAGGTGGTCATTTGCACTAAGTGCAGGGTGGCCAAGGTATCCATGCATGACAGTAGGACCATCAATCACAACCTCGCCGATCAAACCCGAGGACAGTTCATGACCAGCATCATCACGAATTGATATCTGAGTATCAGGAAGTGCATATCCGCTCGAAACAAGCAAACGACCATCTAAAGAAGGAACAGCCTTCCCAAAATTCAATTGTTCCTGATCAAAAGACTCAAAATACAAAGATTCATTTAAACGATCACCAGTGACGGCAAGTGTCGATTCGGCAAGACCATAAGCAGCAGTTAAAGAAGTTGAACACAGACCAAATTTTCCAGAAAGATTAATAAACTTTTGTGCAACCGAGGCACTAATATGTTCAGCAGCAATCATACAAAATTTACATGACTTTAAAGACAAAGATGGAGGATATTCGTGAAGAGATGCCATTGCATATCCACTGGTAGAGCCAGCTGTATGAGTAATGGAATATTTAGACAAATTAGACAACCAAACACTAGGTTTTTTTGCAAAATCTGCAGAAGAAATCACAAATGAACGACCACCAAATATAAGAGGTAATAAAACACCAAATATTAGTCCTAAATCATGATAAAGTGGAAGCCAAGAATAGAATCTAGAGGAGTTAGAAATATCCCAAATACAAGCCATCGACTGGAGTGAACTTAAAAGATTATCAGCAGTAATAAGTACTCCTTTAGGTTGCCCTGTTGATCCAGAAGAAAATTGAATAATAGCTGTGTTGCTCGGATAGGACGGCTTACAGCATATATTTGATGGTAAAGTATGACTTCTATCAGTAACTTCTGCTAAACTAGAAAGAGAACTAGACTTATTATCTCTAATCTTAAACACCTGACTATGCTTAAAGTCAATAGTGTATATTTTAGATCCACACTGATCAATTACGTTGTTGACGAAATCAAGACGTTTTTTTGATGGGAGACAAACTGGAACCACTGGCCTATTACCATACCAACAAGCGAGAAGATTTATGATGAATTCAGTGCTATCTTGATTAAAAAGGATTACAGGGTTCTTATCGGAATCTAAATCATCAAAGAGAGTCGATCTATCCTTAATTTTCTGTTGAGAATCACGGAAATTAAATACTGATAGCTCACCTTCAAGTGAAAGGAAAGAGTTCGAAGAAGATATCAGGCAATCAGCAAAGTTAGAAAGGAGATCGCTTGTCAGATACATTACAAAATCTCCTCTAGCAAGCAATCGATATACTGATTAATTGTAGACGACTTAACGATGCTATAGTGATTAGCGTTAACGTTTACAACCCGTAAATTGGGACAATAGTCATCCCAAGAGAGCTCAGAAAAAGGATGATTCAGATCGAGAGAGGCTTTAAGAAAAACAATCAAATTAGAATTATTGCAAATTGAATAATCACGAAACAACTTGAATTGTGCTTGAGCAGCTTCTATCCAACAAAGTAAATCATCAATCGCAGTGGAATAGGGAATTGCCTTCAATTCAATAAGCATATATCTAATATCACCAATCAAATCAACAATTGAAAGCTGACTTTCCTCTATATTACTTAATACCTTGAGGGTTAACGATTCAGATATGTCAACACTTTTAAGTAGGCGTATGCAAACCTGCTTAAACCAATATGTAGAATCATTAGTAGATATAGATGAGAATTCTTTGTGTAGAAGTGCTGGATTGGGAGTATCAATAATGACTCCTTTATGATGTGATTCACAAAAATGCGAAAGAAGAAAATTAACTAAAATACCTGAGTAGGAGTACCCGATAAAGGAAGAGACATTACGAATATCAATCAAGTCAACAATTCTCTCAGCCTGGGAGGCAACAGAATCATCACTTGGAGTAGATAAAAGACCGTAGGCAATAGCTATCACTGATAAGCCTTTGGAGGCTAATAGCTTAGATAATGGCAAGATTGGGAGCAAATCATCAGCAACTGGTGAAATAATAACGATGGTAGTGGCAGAGCATTCATCAGCATTACTTTTCCAAATAAGGGGTGGAGATTTAAATGACAACCTAGAGCCTGCTAAAAGACTAGGGGATGTAAAAGAATAACTCAAAGACACTTCATCATGCTGCCATATGAGCTGATCATTCTGTAATGCCCCTTTAATGAGCTTGCAACCTAAATTTAAATTAAATGCTTTAGTACGAGAATAAATATTCTCTATCAAGAAGAGGAAGTCTGATGATTTAATTTCACCTTCGAATCTAGTAATCCCATCAGAAACATCGAATAGAGAATCACAAACTGAAGGAGCTGAACTAACAGGGAGTAGTGCTAATATTCTTTGATTCCGTTTAGTTCTCAATATAGCGATGGAGTTTCGAATACTATTGAAAAGAGTGTTAACATCTAAAGGTAGATCATTGACAAGATTGTTAGTCAATTCAGAATGTATAAAAGTTCGAAACCTAGAAATACGAGCAAAAGGAGTACCTTTATAGACAAGAAAATCACGTGCACAGAGTATTAGTGCGTCAAGCGCAAAAATAGAAAAAACATGAGGAAGACAGAACAAATTTATTGTAACGGTAGCTGAGATAGAATAAGTACAACAAAGCGGAAAATCCAACAAATAACCTTTGCGAATCAATATGGGCAAATAATCTTTAGCAGATAGCGATGATTCAAATATAGAGAAAGAATGTGTTAATTTATGATCAAAAAAATTAAACAATGAAGTAAAAAAACAGGATAAGTTCACAAGATCGAAACATTCATGATCGACCTCTAAGGAAGTATGAAGGACAAGAGGTAGCGAAGCAGAGCTATTATCACTATGAGATAGACTAGTAGTTATGGAATTTTTAACATTAAGCAAAACAAGTAGATCAGATATAGCGAAGCAATTGCTTAGGTCATGAATATTAATATCAAAACCAGTCTCAATCAGCCGAGCATGAAAGGTTACTAGTGATAGAGAGTCTTGAGACAAATGAGATATATCAAAGTCAGATTCAAAATCCATAGAGGAATTGATACAAGAAATAATTTCTTCAATCGTCAGATATGTATCTGATGTTTGGTTGTTAGAAATAATAAAATTAGAATATATGATTGCAAGCTGTTCACGATCCACTTTGCCATTAATAGAAAGTGGTAATTCCTTGAGAGGGATGATTACTTTTGGGATGAGGTAATGGGGAACACATTTGCGCATCAACTCAACTCGTGAATTGATATATGATTGAGTAATAGAAGAAGATATCTCGATAAAGGCAGTAGATAATATTTTACCATCCATATCATTCTTAATGACAATAACATTGCATGTGCCCAAGAAAGACAATAGAGTATTGCGAATTTGTTCAAGTGAGACTCTGTAACCAGATATTTTCAATTGATCATCGGCTCTCCCAATGAACTTAAAACACGAATTACTTACACGTTGAAAAAAGTCACCAGTTTTATAAAAGAAGTTACCAGATTTATCGCGAAAAAAATCAGAATTAGAACTAGAAGATAGATAACCATTGGCAACACCATCTCCGCTCACATAAAGTTCACCAACACTGCCAACAGAACACTCATCGTTAAGAAAGTTACGTAGTGATACGTGAGTAAACGGAAGAAGGCTACTCAAAACTCCTTCAGAATATTGATAAGAAATGGGGTCAATTTGATCTAAAAAGATAAAAGTTGTTGATTCGGTTGGACCATATCCATTAAAAAGCCGATTACCACTAACAAAAAAACCAGACTTTTCTACTGAACGAACAAGGGAATAAGGAACATGCTCACCACCAGTACAAATAGACTTAGCTCTAAGAATATTGTTAGTATTTTTAAGAATTTGAGTCAACATTGACACAGACAACCAACAGCAATCGACATCTACACAGATACCGTCACTCATAAGCTTAAGATGGTGAACACATTTAATATGCCCTCCAGAAAGTAAAGGGATCCAAATTTCGAATAAAGATGCATCAAAACCGATATCTGAATGCATCAAAAAGGATGATTGCGACCAATTCTTTTGTCGACCTAGCTCATATAGTCTCAAGAGCCCTCTACGTGTGATTCGAACCCCCTTCGGTATACCAGTACTGCCACTAGTGAACATAAGGCACACGTCATCATCATGATCATCACGGCGTATAACCAAGGGGTTATTGAAATCAATGAGATCAGGAGAGGAATCAGAAGATACGGGAGGACGAAGCTCATAATGTGCAATTGATTGAATTAAATTAACCCTTACTGTATCATTATTCCTCCTCTCATCTAAAGGAATATAGATATTACCTGTAAGAACCAAGGCTAAGATTGAAGCCAAGTATTCGAATGGATCAAGACAACGAACAAGGACATATGAATTGGATACTTTAGATTTGATTAAAAAGAGCTGATAAAATCGAACACGCTTATAGATATCTTCAAACAAGTACTCAATTAATCCGTCAGAGGTAGTCCAAGAAATACATTTTTTATGCTTAAAAGATTCAAATGAGGAGAGTATCAACCTGTTAAGTTCTGATGCAGCAAGACAGGAATTTGGGGTTAAAGAAATTGAAGTAGATTGATCAAGCAAAAAGTTACCGATATTAGCCAAGCGTTCTAAATCTATGGATTCTGAATTAGAACGAAGGAAAAGACTAAAACGCGATAATGAGACATCAAAACGACAATCAATAGTAATTGGTACGTTGGCACCCGAATCATTACAGTATTCTGACGATGTAAAAACATCAAGAGAATTAAGATCCGAAGGTTGGTGAATGATTAAATTGAACAGAACTTCATAGTTAGTAGTTTGAGAAAAAAGGGATGATGAATCCGTAGAGATTTTGGATTCATATAAGAAATTATTTAGCTCATTTGATTGGGATAAGGTTGAAAGCTTGCGAATATCGACACAACCCTTACGAACTAATAGAGCTGGCCCAATCATTCGACCAATATCAATAAAGTTACGAGCATCTAAAGCAACTCCGACCTTAAGAAACGGCTTATTAAGAAACAAGCCAATTTTAGAGATTAAGTGTTGGAAAAATTGCGCAAGTGTGGTTAAATTAAGAGAACTATTTGAACTAGAAGAAATTAATGAAAATGGGTTATCAGATGAATACCAAACAACGGACTGATCTCTGTTGGCATCTAGACTAATACTATGGATAGAATTGGTCAATTCATCATTAAATTCTGAGTCATCTAAGTTAGTCCAGTCATGCTCAAGGCTGTCCAAGGAATCTACAATATCTGCAAACTGAAGTTCATAAGCAAGATCATCAACGCAGATATTCACGGCAATTTGGCATAATTCAAAGCGTAGATACTCAATTGAAGCAGCATCAATTGTACTATGATTAGCAACACCATAAATACTATGAACGAGATTTGAATTATCGTGCTGCAATATAAAGCAACATCCATGCACTTTTGCTGAAATAGATTTAAGCAGACTTGGAGAGAAGTATTCTGATGATTGATTAATACCAGAGATTTGAGAGTCAGAAATAGACTCTGCAATTTTTTGCTTTATAACGCCATTTTCTTCGACCAATGTGGTACGCAATATTTCATACTTTTCAATAATAGTGGACAATAATTTACTGCAATGATCAACAGTTATTGAGTTGTTTGGCAACCAGCTCCAAATCAATTCAAAACTACCGCGAGGATTATTTATATCAGCATAATATATCTGTTTCTGCAAATGAGTGGCATCAAGGTATGCATATCTCATTAGCGATATTCCCGCTTCTTTTTGTTTAATGGATGAACATGAGAAGCATTTTGCAAGGATTTAGTTGGTTCAATGGAAACCAATGATTTCATAAATTCAAGCCAACTTGATGACTCGATAAGGGAGTTGACAGTGAGATTAGTATTATAAGTTTGGTTTAAAACTGAAGTTAAGCGTAAAATCGTCAGGGAGTCTACATCGAGAATAGGTTTCGAGGAAAGATCGATTTTACGACCGAGGATCTCTTCGATCAGGACATGACGATGATCCTGACTCTGTTGAACAAGAGAAGAATGGGTAGGAGAGATAAAAGAATTAGAAGTTTTTAATTCAAGGATATTAACTTTACCAGAAATATTTCTGGGAATCTTTTTTAGCTGATTAAATTGAATAGAAATACCCAATTCAGATCTCCAACGCATTTGAAGTTCCTCAGCATTGATTGCATGTTGATCATCGACGGTATAAAAAACTGATGGAGGCTTCATGTCCAATATACAAACGCATTCAACAGCACCATTCTCAAGCAAATCTCGTTCAAAAACACGAGAACTAAAAATTTTACCATTTATTTTATGCTGATGATCTAACCTGCCTAACCAGTTCAATGAGCCATCCTCATTCATTGATCCTGAATCACCAGTTTTATACCAAAGGGACCCATCACTGAACAAAAACTTTGTTTGATTATTAGATGATTCTGAAAGATAACCTAGACCAACTACGTCCCCAGATATACAAATCTCATTTTCATCATCAATAGTCCTCATCAGTCTTACTTGACAACCTTGAATTGGATAACCAATAGGAACTGACGTACGACCTTCTAAGAATTTATGATTTAAAACAACACGTGTGGCGAGAATTGTACACTCACTAGGCCCATACTCATTTATCAATTTAATATGTGAATGCTTAAGAATGGAATATGCCAAATCAAGCTGCAATTCTTCACCAGCACTAGTGATAGTATTAATTGAGGTTTTATTAAGACCATAGTCACAGATTAAACGAAGAAGCGAGGGAATTAGATTAACTTCATTGATTTTATGAAGATTTAAAAGTTGAATGAATTGTTCAACATCCTCTAATTCAGAAACCAATGGAAGAACAGATAGAGTTCCACCTTTAGCCATGGTCGAAAATAAAACAGTCAGTGATGCGTCAAAAGTCCATGAAGAAGTTAATGCAACATTTTGAGAATATTGATCATAAGCCAAACGCCCATTCAAATGATTGATGATATTTTTCAGATGAATCATAACTGATTTGGCCGTACCTGTAGATCCAGATGTTTTAATAATATAGGCAAGATTTAACGGCAAAAATTCATCGATATATGCAATATTAATGCCATTGGAGACACAACGTACATTTTCAAAGTGATCAAATTCTTCTGTCAATAAAAATGGAAGACCTGCTTCAATGGAAGATAAAATATTAATAATACATTCAATTGATCGTGATGGTTTAAGAATCAACAGATCGTGAGGTCCTGGTGAAATGCCTGAAAGCAGTTGCTTAACTTTATCCTGAACAGACAGGTAAAGTTGCATACCACTTATTGAATTTTTCCCGTCATTCAATATATTATCTGAACGAAATCTCCACTGAGACCATAGTATGTCTAATAGAGTTTGTCTATAAGAGAGAGAAAAAGGATGAATATGAAGATCATTAGATTTCAGCAAATACTCCTTTATTTTAATAGAAATCCAATCAAGTTCTGAAGATCTTACTAATGAAGATTGGCTAGTAAGATTAATAGATATAGACTGTTCACGTATAGATATACGGCAAAATAACTTAAGACGAACACCAATTCCAGCATCCTTTTCTAGTGTCTCGATGGCATGCGAACTTTCGTCATCCTCAAACAAAAAACCAATTTGTGTGGAATTTGAATACTTTGAAGTTGAAAATTCTGTATTATAATGCCTTTTCTTGTGGAATAATAATGCATGCAGAATCTGTCTGCGGAAATCAGCAAGTGTTAAAGACTCAAATTGGTCAAGCTGTATTGATGACTCCTTAATAAACAAGCCAATAGAATCCTTGAATTCGTGAGGACGATCTGATTCAACATAACCTACTGAAATAGAATTTGATCCAAAAAAATCACTAATAGCTAGACAAAATGCAGAGAATGAATATACTGCTAATGTAACATTACTGGATTGCTGAAGCCGGTGAATTTCATTACTTAGTGATAGATCAAAAGTCTGGGATAATTCAAGACTGTTGTCAGGGGGTAATGAAAAAATTTGATGATATTTAGGACGAGGTTCTTGCAAATTTCTTATTGACTCAGCAAACGTACTGAATGCGGCTGGTTGAGGCAATTCATCTGAAGCTTCAGAATAATAATGCCACAATTCTTTCCAAAAAATTTTAATTGACTCTTGGTCTGTCACAGCATGATGACGAGACCATAGCAAGAAAGATTGATCGTCTAATGAAATCAGAGCCAATCTGATCAATGGAGGCTTGTTTAGATTTATCAGTTCAGATTCTATCTTCTTGATATTTAGGATCTCATCAAGAGAATAGATTTCGTACTGATTTACATAATCAGAAGAAGGGAGCTGATCAGCAACAACTCCCTGAACACCTCTTGCATGCTGCCAATCAAATGCAGTTCTTAATGCCTCATGCCGGGAATAGATTTTTTGAACAGCATTATTAAGTTGGAGATGATCTGTGTTCTTAATTTTTATGGTAACCTGACCAATATAATCCTTGCAAGCACTAGCCAAATAACCAGCGATAATAGCAGATTGAATACTAGTAGCCTGAAAGATCTTTTCAATTTTCATGAAAAAAGCCGTACTTACTAGTACGGCTCATTCTAACTCATTTAGAGAAACTTAGATCAAAGACCCTCAATGTAGAAGCCTTCGCCTTCTACCTTGCCGTCACAAAGAGCTTTCAGCTTCTCAACAAAAGCACCACCGGTTTTGGCTTCAGGGTTGGAAGACATTTTATTAAATGCATCTTCGGACTGCCACACAGTGCAAATTCCGTACATGCTAGCGTCAGATTTGGACTTCATGACGCCAAAGCCGATCAAGCCATCAACAACGTCAGAAGGCTTCTTTCCATCTGTGGGATTGAAGTTTTGGCTAAGGAGCTCTTTAGCAGCAGCCTCATTGCCAGCCTTGAGGTGTGCACGAGTGATAGTGAGAAACATTACTAGAATGATTAATCAACCTACTAACTCTAGGGGAAGAGAAAAGGATTGGCATTAAGATTTAGTTAAGTCGGCATTCCGAGACATTAATTGACTTTGCGCTTGTTTGGCAATAGCTACATCAAACCCTTTGCAATCACACAAAGAGACGTCATAAATATTTCCTAAGAATAAAGCACGTCCTGACGATACAGATGACATTGAAATTCTTACATTTTTTACCCCCCCCCATAGGCCATAACCACTTGCCTTAAGCACAGCTTCTTTAATAGTCCATATTTGAATTAAAGAATGAGTATTGAGACAGATTTGAGATTGCTCGCAAGACTCAAAAATATAATCAATTAAAGATTCAGTAGAATCAGTAGAAAGCCTATCTTTTGATTCAATATCAATTCCTATAGGCCTAGGATCACATACTGCTACAGTCATATTCTTGGCATGCGAAATGTTGAAATACAAAAACTGATTTTGGTTTAACATCTGAGGCTTACCATAAATCGTCGAGCCAATATCATTTAACTCTAGATTGAGACCCTGAGTAGAAAACAAGGCCACAATCAATTGACGACTAATTAGTTTTTGCTGAAAGCGATTAGGTATATACACTGATTCATGAACTAGAATATTGATATCCTTTTCAAGAGTCTCGCAGGTAAGTGAGTATTGCAATCCTACTGCCAGGTTTACTTTCCAAGCAACCTTATCACAATATTAGATGGTCTTGCATACCAGTAGAATGGAATTCCATTTATCAAAGTTTTTTTAATATAACATTGCAGGCTGATTATTATTCTGGTTCAACCTTTCGAGCCGATATCATTCGTCATACGCTATATATATATTCTAGACTTAAAAGGTTTGATTTAGAAGATGATGCTTACTTATTTTCTTTTAGCCTATCCGAGCTAGCATGTGCGCTTCGTTTTGACGTCATTGATTTCAGAACATTCTTGCTATTATTCATAGAATTAGAGAATAATCTAAACAAAGACAAAGACCAATATTTTATGTGTATCGTAACAGGAGCCAACAGATCAACTTTAAACGAGAACATTGGGTACTTCTATCCAACTTTTACAAGTCATAAGTTGTCTATATATTATATAAGAGCACATGAATCCGATTATTGTTGCAAAATTCTTGACCAATTAGAACTACCATATACATTATCAAAGATCCAATATCCATTTCACTCCGATCTTTCGCCACTAATTAAAAATAAATTAATAACATCAATCACACCAATCACGAAAAAATCACTAAATTATAATTTATTCAATCTAAAAGGAGTAAATCTTCACGAATCCTTGCTAGATGTTAACGAAATATTCAATTGTCAAATACTATTCTCCAAGAGCATTCAAAGTTTCAGTAATATCTATGAAGTATCACAAAATCCGCAGATGATTCCTCTATTGAAAGAAGTATTTCCAGAACTAGAAAATGTAAGTCAATTGGGTATTTTGCCAATAAATTTCTGAGAACACCAAAGACGCTCAATAAATTGTCCCTTTTCATGGCTTTTCATATAATCAATAAATGAATTCACTGAAATTGATGAATCATAATGAGAGATAGCTTGTGCCTTCTTGTTTACATGGTTAGAATTAAGGTGCACATTATAGGGGTTCATATTCTTTATCATTTCAGGATAAGTGTGACGTAGACTCTTTTGGAATGCATAAGGGCAGTCTTCATAGTATAAAAGTTGATCTTGGATTGACACCTCAGCAGATAGCCTTGTAATTTCATGATCAACATGACCACCAATAGATAACGGTGCTAAAAAGAGATTATTTTCAGAATATTTATTCAATGATTCTAGCTTTCTACTGATATCAATGATTAATTGTCGATCCAGTTCATGAATACTTCCAAAGATATCAATAGGATTCTGATAAAGAGGTTCATTGCTAATCGGATATGATCTATAAATAGCATCTAACTCTGCAAATTCTATGACTTTGACTTCAAAACAGTTAAATGCATCCGAGTCCTGACGTCTGCGAATCTCCACAGGATCATTTGATTTAAATCTCTGATGAAAAAGCTTAGCTTGCGGAGATAGTTTCTCGGGAGGAGGGGATGAAGCAGAAAATATATTGATAATAGTAACGGTGTCAAAACTAGATGACCAAAGATCGATAATGCCACCGACTGAAAAGATTGCATCGTCAAAATGTGGAGATAAAATATAAAGTCGTTTCTTCATGATTCAAATTTACAAATAAGACCCATATCAATCAGTATATCAAAGCAGGCATTTTGTGAAGATGACAGCACTTCGTGCTGTACATCATAAACGAGCATAAATGCATTAAATTCTCTGTCAGTTAATTTAAAGTTTTGATGATCTGCCATAACAACTCTATCCTTGCTAGAAAATGACCGAACCAATGGAGAGATTTGCAAATGAGACTGATGGGATCTAAATTTAGATTGAAGAAATGAAAATGAAGGAGATCGTGTGCTGATGTCTTTGCTTTTTGCTAAATTCAAGATATTTCTGACATTCTTCTTGAAATCCCGAATATTATATTTAGATTTAATAAAGCTATATCCGTCTTGGAGTTCCTCAGGTAGCTTTTGATCTTCTAATTTATAAATAATTTCTAATGCAAGCTCCATACAGGCTGTTGTACTACCATCATAAATGCCAAAAGGTTCAGAAATATAATGTCCATGATTTGTAGGTAGTGAATGCCTCATGTTCCCAGCACCATTGCTAAATACAGGACAATGATTGGCAATACTCTCTAATACATACATTCCAAAAGATTCGGGGACATCATTGTAACTTATACCGAAAGTAGAAGCCCTGAACAGCTGATGTAAGAGTTTTTGGGATAATTTATCAGTGAAAACAAAACACTCTTCTGCATCTTTTAAAGTAAAGGAGAAAGCATAATCATGCTCGTATTCATTATATATTTTGCCAATCACTGAGAATATTTTTTCGCGATCTATTGTACTAGTGACAACTTTAAGATGCTTATTTACTTTCCTGTAGCGAATGGCAAGTGCTATAATAATACCAACATGTGCAGAGAAAGAAGCCTTATTTGGCTGAATAGAATGGGCTAGAATAATTTGATTTGAATTAGTGATGCCGATTCGATTCATAAGCTTCGATTTCTCATCATCGATTTGAGCAGAAATAATTTGAATAGGAGGATCCAGAGGATATATAACTGTATTTTGACGAGACGATGCTGAGATATATTGAATATCAGAATCGTAAATTGATCTAATTATTTGGCCACCTATCATCATTTGAGTGACTTCAGCCCAATACAATGATGGGGTGATAATAATGTCAATATCTTCTAAACTTTTTATCAAATCAATGTTATAAGCGAGTCCATGTAAAAATAAAATATTTTTTTTCACTCTTTGCTTTGAAGGCGGACCTAAAGCAACTCCACGATCACAAAAAATAGCGATATCAGATGAAAGTGATTCGAAAGATTGTTTTGACTTTAGGTGATCCCAAGGAATAAATATCTGCGACTTAATTGGATTGGGATCGAATTTAAAAGGGATCAATTGATGGCCCAACTCAATAATTGCATCTTCTATATGTTTATTGCATAGATTTACAGCACTATGCGAACCTCTAAACTGCCGATCACCAAAAAAGGTCTTAACTCTCACTTATTTAATAGTTATTCTTAAACTATACACCATTAAGTTCGCAGTGTCAAAAAAAGCAACGAAAATTGCCGGAATCAATGGTAAAGATTAATTTGAGGGAATAGATGCTACTAATTCAGAGGCATTTTGCGAATCTAAATTTGGTCTATTTTATATTTGAATTGTGGTCAAGAGGACCAAAGAACTGTAAACAATCATTCTAATATTGGCAATTTTAGATCATCTTAAATGCATACAGTGTATCAACTGACTATGCTCTCTATAAAGACAATATCAAATGAGGAAGTTATCAGATCTTTGAAAACCGTGATGTCCTTACTCACATCCTCCGCGTCACATTGGTACAGGAGAGAGCTGGCTCAACTTCATCGTGGGGACGGGCAATGATATGGGCAGCCAC
>NHEP01000027.1 GCA_002171515.1 bacterium TMED88
AAGCTCCTCGCGTCTCGCCCCTCGCCAGGCGAGGTCTTCCAGAGTTTCCTTCAGGGGAACATCAGTCCTGAGCGTGGCAAGGCGCCGGTAAAGTTCAGCCGACTCTCGCTCGGAGGCCAGATTTCGCGCGAGGCCTGCGGCCCCTCGGACGCGACATGTCCAGGCTTCGGAGCGATCCGGAATTTGGTCAATATGCGGGTATGTCTGAAGCACTGTTGCGCAAGACTTGGCGCCCCAGCGAGGGATTCCGGGAATGCCGTCGGCAGAGTCCCCCATCAACGCGAGGAGGTCCGGGATACTCGCCGGCGCAACGCCCCATTTTTCACGGACGCCATCCTCGTCAATTTCGCGCTCGCGCATGCGGTCGAGCATGACAACCTGGCGGCCCCGAACGCATTGTGCGAGATCCTTATCCGGGGAGGCGAGGAAGATCTGATCGACCTGATCCGCCTTCGCGAAACGAGCGGCAGCGGTGGCCAGGGCATCATCAGCCTCGAACTCCACCATCGGCCAGACAACGAGTCCCAGCGCATGAGCCACCTCTTCTGCGAGTGAAAACTGAGAGAAGAGGTCCGGATCCATTCCGTCTCCCGTTTTGTAGCCAGAAAAGAGATCATTTCTGAACGACTCGATCACGTGGTCGAAAGCGATCGCCACGTGCGTTGTATGCGGATCGTTCAGAAGGGACACGAGGGACCGCAAGAGGCCTCGGGCTCCGCCCACCGGTTGGCCGTTGGAGTCGGTGGTGGGAGGGGCTCCATAGAAGGCCCGAAACAGCTCGTAGGTTCCATCGATGAGGTGAATTTTCACCGCAGGGAAGCTAGCAGCAGGCAGCCACCTGCGGAGCCCGCCCGTTGAGAGAACGCGCTGCGATCCGCTACGGTCAAGAGTTCAGCAGGGAGGCAAGGTGTCGGTCGTGCTCTACCACAATCCAGATTGCAGCAAGTCCAGAGCGCTCAAATCGGCGCTCGAGGACCGAGGGCAATCTTTCTCGGTGATTTCCTATCTGCAGACGCCCTTGTCGAGATCGGAGATCTTGGCGGTGATCGGCCTGCTCACGGAGCCGCCTGGGGCTATGGTGCGAAAGGATCGGCGTTTTTCAGAGCTTGAGCTGGATCCTTCTCAGTACGGGGAGAAAGCGAGTGCTGAAAACGTTGCGGACCTTCTGGTCGATCACCCAGAATTGATGCAGCGCCCCATTCTCAGGGGGGGGCACCGGGCCGCAATTGGTCGCCCACTCGAGCAAGCCCTCGATCTACTGTAGGCCGGTCAAAAAACTGTGCACGACGAAGCCTTTGCGTAAAGCGGCTGTCGTATGGAAAAAAGAGGAGTTCTTTAATGGTTACGATTGGGATGAACTATCACGTTTTAGAGGGTAAAGAGGACGCGTTTGAGGGAGCCTGCAAGAAGGTACTCGAAGTGATGGGTGGGGCCGATGGACACGACGATTCGCAAATCTTCAGGAGGATCGACGGAGGAGAAGGTGCGCAGTACCTGATTGTTTCCCGCTGGAACGATGAAGGCGCATTCGACGAATTCGTGGCCTCTGACACCTTTCGTAAAGTCACCAACTGGGGCAGTGAGAACATCTTGGCCGGGCGGCCGCAGCATACGACCTACCACACCCAATAGGAGGCTCCTGTGAGCAACTCTGCAGAGTCAATCGACTTCGTGCCCTTTGACGCCGATCACCACTATTACGAAGCCATGGATGCTTTTACGCGTCACCTGGATCCAAAGTTTGGGCATCGCACAGTCCAGTGGGCCGAGATCTCGGGACGGATGCAGCACATTGTCGGGGGACAGGTGGCGAGGGCCGTCCGTAACCCCACTTTTGATCCGATTTCTAAACCCGGTGTGCTTTACGATTACCTCAGAGGGCGGGGGACTGGCGGGTCGGCTTTGGCCATGTTGCGTGACTCGGAGCCCATTCCGGCCTACTACCGAGATCGCGAGGCCCGGTTGGCCAAGATGGACGAACAAGGACTGGACGGAATTTGGCTCTTTCCAACCCTAGGAGTGCTCTACGAAGAGTTGTTGAAGACAGATCCCGGTGCGGTTCAGATGGTTTTTCGTGCTTTCAATCGGTGGTTAGAAGAAGATTGGGGTTTTGCGTATCAAGATCGAATCTTTGCAGCGCCCTATGTCACTCTTGTTGATGTTGATTTCGCTGTTTCCGAGCTGGAGTGGGCCTTGGAGCATGGCGCGCGTGTCCTTTGCATGCGACCTGCAGCCGCATTTACTGCGGCGGGGCCTCGATCGCCGGCGGACCCGCAATTTGACCCCTTCTGGGCTCGTGTTGCGGAAGCGGGCGTGACCCTCGTCATTCATGCTGGTGACAGTGGTTACTCGGCACAGGGTTATGCGCCTGATGGGTTCAGTGCCGATTTCAGTGGGGGGGGCATGCGTCCCTCCATCAAGACTTGGAACTTCGAGCGAGCCGCGAATGATTTTCTCGCTACGTTGATTTTTGATCGGCTTTTTGAGCGTCATCCTGGGCTCCGAGTCGCGTCCGTGGAAAATGGCTCAGATTTCCTACCCGATTTATTTAGGAAGTTGGCCTCAATTGGCCGAAAATCGAAAGGTTATTTCGAGCAGGATCCGGCCGAGACGTTTCGTCAACACGTCTGGATTAATCCCTTTTGGGAAGATGATGTACACGAAATACTCTCCCTCATGGGCCCTGAGAGAGTGATCTTCGGATCTGACTGGCCCCACATCGAGGGCCTTCCGACGCCGATCGACTACTTGACGGAGCTGGAAGGCGTTCCGGATTCTACCCTGCGTCACGTCATGCGAGAAAACGCTCTGGCGCTTACTCGGCCAGCTTCCTAGCGGAGTGTCTGTGAGCTCAGCGGGCCAACCTCAGACGACATACGGCAGCGGTCACGGGACTTGGCCTTACATCCTGCCGTACGTGAGCTTTTTGCTTGCCATAGAATTTAGCTTGAGGATGCCCGCCTGGACCCAGGGCGCCATGCTGTTCATCAAGCCGGCCATCCCCTTGCTGCTGATGGTCTGGTTTGCGTCTCGCGGAGCGTACGCGGAACTCCGCCAGAGCCGGCTCAGTTTAAAAACGCCGTTGGATATCAGTCTGGGCGTGTTGTTGGCGATCCTTTGGATGGCCCCTTTTGTGCTGATTCCGTCCCTGGGCCCGAAAGACGCCGAGCCATTCAATCCCGATTTGCTCGGTCCGTCTTCGCGAGAATGGGCTCTGGGGATCAGGATGTTTGGCTACGCGGTCGTCACGCCATTCTTTGAGGAGCTCTTCATTCGAAGCTTCGTAATGCGGTACGCCGAAGTGTGGTCAAAGCGAGGGGACTTTCGATCTGTACCCTTGGCGCACTACAGCCTAACGAGTTTCGTGGTGACCATCGTGGTGTTCACGTTGGGACACGTGCCTTGGGAGTGGTGGGTCGCGATCCCGTGGGTTGCCCTCACCAATCTCTGGTTTTACTGGCGGAAGGATCTACTTTCTGTGATCGTGGTCCACGGTGTGACAAACGCGACGATCCTGTTGATTGCGATCTTCGGAGAGGGTTGGTTCGAGGGGGCCGACGGCCCGCTATCGCTCTGGTTCTTCGTGTAGGGTCCCAGCAAATGGCAAAGACGGCTCTACGCGGCTCCGCGATGACCCAGCCGAACTCTTCGGCTCAAATCAGTCAACTCAATCAGAGACTGTTGAATGGCGAGCTTGTCGGCCTGCTGGGCCGCTCTTCGGACACGACGAGCTAATTTATCGAGGTCGGGATAGCCGGCCTCCGCGGCCTCAGTCGCCATGCTGGTCGAGAGGTCGTCCAAGAGGTCCTGATCGTTGGCCGCCTCTGCATCCTGGAGAGCATCAACCGCTTCCCCGAGATGGATCACGAAGTGATCGATGTGATCTTCGAATTCGACATCGTCTTCACGGAGCGAGAAGATAGGGCGGGGTCTTTCAGTCATGCCCCAGTGGATCGGCAAATGGACTGGATGACTAAAGAAGTGAAGCTCAGGGGCCAGCTTCTTCTCTCAGAAACAACGGGAGCTCGATCAATGTCCCGCCTGGGGATTTCAATGTCAGAACCATTTTCCGCTGGCTCTTGAACAGAGCGAGTTCTCGGGCCGCATCCGTCGCGGGCATGGCGGGACCGAGCGTGGCTTGCCCCCCACGAAAGTTCTCGACCTTCGCCGACGGAGTGGGGATTGCAACCTCCTGAAGCTTCAGGCGACCATCGACGATCTCAAGGTCAAAGGATTTATCGCGTTTTAGGCGACGCTTGAAGTCCCTTTTTGCCGTTTCGGGGTGGGGGTTTCCAGGAATTTGCATTCTGATTTTACCAAGGATGTTCGGTTGGCTTTTGCCAATCGAATTGACGCAGCGTGTTGCCTCGTCTGGCTGAAGATCAATGAAGTGAACTTCAAGGTTGACCGGGCGCCCGAATGTCTGATGTGGCTTTAGAAGAACGCGTCGTACGCCTCGAATCAGCTGTCCGTTGATCTCGCAGAAAATCGGCGAGGCGTATTGGCCCATCGCCCAGTTGACCACCAAAGCATTTAGGTCCGGCGGTGCTTGAGCGAGTGCTGTTGAAGTCAGCCCCGCGGAGATGAATCCACAGATCCAGCCGGGCAGGACAAGGAAACGGCGAAGCCGATTGCGCGGCAGAGACAGCTCCATGGCCTCAGCGGTCGCTCGCTGCCAGTACGTCGCTAAAGTAGGCAACCGTTCGCTTGAGTCCTTCGCGCAGAACGACTTCTGGCTCCCACCCCAAGTGCGTGGTCGCAAGAGAGATGTCGGGCCGCCGGCGAGTCGGGTCATCGGAGGGCAGGGGGCGGTGAGCCATCACAGATTGGGATTTCGTGAGCTCCAATACGTGGTTTGCCAATTCAAGCATGGTGAATTCCCCTGGATTTCCAAGATTCACGGGCCCCGTCAGGTCAGTCGAGCTGTTCATGAGACGGATGAGACCTTCGACGAGATCATCGACGTAGCAGAACGAGCGGGTCTGTGAACCGTCACCGTAAATCGTGATGGCGTCACCACGGAGTGCCTGCACAATGAAGTTCGAGACGACTCGCCCATCGTTTGAGTCCATTCGCGGGCCATAGGTATTGAAAATTCTCGCCACTTTGATTTCAAGGCCGACTTGGCGGTGGTAGTCGAAGAAAAGTGTCTCGGCACAGCGCTTGCCTTCGTCGTAGCAAGACCTGAGCCCAATGGGATTTACGTTTCCCCAGTAGTCCTCTGTTTGAGGGTGTACGGTGGGATCTCCATAGACCTCACTCGTTGAGGCTTGAAGTATTCGCGCTCCGACGCGCTTGGCCAATCCGAGCATATTGATCGCGCCGTGAACACTGGTCTTGGTCGTCTGTATCGGATCGTGCTGATAGCGGGGGGGCGACGCGGGGCAGGCCAAGTTGTAGATCTGGTCGACTTCAACATAGAGGGGAAACGTAATGTCATGGCGTATCAGCTCAAAATTGGGGGCGCTAAGCAGGTGGCCAATATTGGATTTTGCGCCGGTGTAAAAGTTGTCGGCACAAATCACGTCATTTCCTTCCCGAACCAGCCTGTCGCAGAGGTGGGACCCGAGGAAACCAGCTCCTCCTGTTACGAGAACCCTTGTAGGGCGCAGCGGGTCCATGGCTTTCCTTTCTGGTCTCTCTCGGAATTTCGAGTTTTAAAAATCAAGGCGGTTGAACAATCGATCGGGAATCGCACGAACAATCTTCATGATAAGAGAGAAAACGGCCGGAGAATACGCGACCGGGCGGTTTCGGTCGATCGCTCGAAGCGTATCCTTCGCCACCCGATCAGGCGAGGCCATAGGAGCCGAGTTACTCAGCCCCCAGGTCATGGCTGTATCAACGACTCCAGGCTTGATGTTCACGACCTTGATATCGCGGGGATGTAGCCGGACTCTGAGGCCCTCTAGATAGGTAGTCAGTGCCGACTTCGTGGAGCCGTAGAGGTGATGTCGGGGGCGACCCCGATCCGCGGCTACGGAAGTGATCGCGCAAAGAAAACCGCCACCCGTTTCGGAAAGGGCCCGAGCCACGGCTTCGAACAGAATGACAACCGACGTAAAATTCAGTTTGACGAGATCCTGAAGCATCTCGGGATTCGAGAGGAGATCTTCCTGGTCGGGCATCGCCCCCTGGCATGTAATCAGCCCATCAATGCCGTTTGGGGCAAGCTTTTTGATGTGCTCGATGAAACTGGTGATCTCTTCGACGTGTAGCATGTCGACCTCGACCGCCTCCGCTTCAATTGAGAAACGGGCTTTACAGTCTGACGCAATGCGCGAGGCCGCTGGGCCGTCTCGGCCGGCCAAGATCAGAGGGGTTCCGTCTTGACCGAGCCTGCGCGCAATCGCTCGGCCAATTCCTGATGTTGCGGCAACCACGACGACCGGCCTCTTCATGCCGACCTCAACAGGTTGAGTCTTCGGGCCAGAGAGGAGCTGATTCGCTCGTTCGGATCATGCTTACGTTGGATTTCCTGAAAACGGGCGAGGCCTGGGTACATCTCCGGAACCGCCCATGCGCCCAGCGAGGAGTCCTTGGCGAGGTAGACCCGCCCTCCGTGACGAACAACGATGCGGTCGAGGCGCTCGAGCAGCGACTTGAGGTCACGCTTGCGATTGGGAAAATCTAAGGCCATGGAGGCGCCTTCGATCGGGAAGGACAGCGGCGACTCATTGGCCGGACCCATCTTCTTGAGGACAGCGAGGAACGATGCCCCACGGCTTTCGGTGACTGTCTCCAAAATCTCCTGAATTCCTTCGCTGCAGGATTCAAGGGGGAGTACGAACTGGTATTGGCTTACGCCTGGATCGCCGTAGACTCGATTCCATTGTCGAACCCTGTCCAGTGGATAGAAATATTGCCTAAGGGGCACGGGGATATTTCTATCCGGATGATTCATCCAAAATAACTGATTAAAAATCCTCATATTGAGTGGGTTCAGGACCACAGAGGGAAGGTTGAAAGGCACGGTAGGCCGAACCACCCGAGGGAGCGTGTACGGAGCCGCGCTGATATTTTGGGGAAGGTCCCTGATTGGGGCGGAGTTGGCGCGGAGGAGGATCGAGCGGCCCATTGAACGCCCTCGAGCCAGACAATCGACCCAGGCAACCGAGTACTCATACTGGTCATCTTCCTCAAAAGTACGTTGCAGCAGACTTTCCAGGTCGGGACACTTAATGGTTTGCTGAGTCATCCATGCTGACTCAACTCGGCGAAGTTGAAGTCGGGCTTGAATAATGCACCCCGTGAGGCCAAGCCCGCCGAGGGTCGCCCAAAACAGGTCGGCGTTCTCCGATCGGGAGCAATTGTGAATCTGCGCGTCACCCGTGATGAGCCTAAAGTCGATCAGTTGTCCACTAATCGTTCCATCCAGGTGATGGTTCTTGCCATGCACATCGGCTGCGATCGCTCCCCCGATGCTCACGAACTGTGTTCCCGGCGTCACCGGCAAAAAGAATCCATGCGGAACGACGAGATCGATAATCTCGGAGAGCGTTAAGCCCGCTTCACAGGTCAGGATTCCGGTGTCTTTGTCGAGGTCCAAGAAATGATCAAAACGCTCATGAAGAATGATTCCCCCATCTTGATTGAGTGCCGCGTCGCCGTAGCTTCGGCCCATTCCGCGGGATAGGACGGTCGGGGTCGGTGCCTCGGCGATAATTTTACGAATTTGCTCTTCTCGCTCTGGACGAAAAACTACGCAGGACTGTTTCGGAGCTAAGCCCCAGCCAGCCAGGGAGCGCGTCGAGGAGGGAAGTGTGAAACTCATGCCGCTGCAGACCAGACAATGGCCGCCAAAATGACTCCGGTAGCGAGACTCATTCGGTCCTTTGCTGCGAACAGAACAGGGTCGGCATCGAGTTCTCCTCGATGAGCAATCATCCAGATTCGGGTAATCCAGTAGTACATGAGGGGCGGAATCATCCAGAGCCAGAGCGGCCGAGCGTAATGCAGAGTGACGCTCTCGCTGCTCACAAAAAGGCATAGGACAAGGATCGCGATCGTCGCCGAGGCGACCCCCATGGTTTCGATCAGGGGCAGATCGCCCACGGCGTATGCGCGACGGGAAGTGGTTCGGGAGTCGGATTTGCTCTGGGAAAGCAGCTCGGTGTAGCGCTTGACGAGTGCAAGGCTGACAAAGAAGAATGTCGAGAAGGCAAGAAGCCAAGGTGAAACTTCGACCCCAGAGGCGACACCGCCAGCAAGGACTCGATAGGTATAAAGGCCGGCCAGAATGAACACATCAGCGATGAGCTGTTCCTTGAAGTAGAAGGAATACGTCACCGTCAAAAGGAAGTATCCGGCCACCATTGCTCGGGCGGCGGGCGCGAGGGCGAGGGTCGACAGCGCTGCTGCGGAGGCGAGGAGAGCGACGAGATATAAAACAGCGGTCGGCATCGCGAGCTGACCACTTGCGATCGGGCGCTTCCGCTTCGTGGGGTGCTGCCGATCGTCTTCAACATCCATCAGGTCATTCAAGATATATCCTGCTGAAGCGACGGCGCAGAATGCTATAAAGATCGCCAGGGTGGGCAGAAGCCGCGAGACGTCCGCCAGCTGATGAGCGAGACTGATTGGAACAAAGAGCAGGGCATTCTTGATCCATTGGTGTGGGCGGACAGCTTTCAGGGCAGTCTTGATGGGTGATGCCGCAGCGACGGGAAGCGGCTGGTGCTGGGCGTGTGCAGCCAGCCCCCGAAGCGCGCTCCGGGAAGGTGAAACTGACGTGGCGCAATGCGCTTTATCCCAGATAGGGAGATCGGCTTTCGAGTTTCCGAGGTAAGTGAAAGGGGCTTGGCCCAACAGAGCTTCGACGGCCTTTAGCTTTTCCGCGCCAGCGAGATTGATTGATTCCGTGCTGGAAAGCGTCTCGTCAAAAAAATGAAGGTGGTCCGCCACAGGTTGGACCCATTCGTGCGGGCTGGCGCTTGCCAAAACGATTCTTTGGCCTCGGGCCTTGGCCGCGGCTAAGTACTCAAGCACTTCAGGTCTGTAGGCAAGGTTTTCTGCTTTGGGGACGACACGTCGAGCAAGCTGGTTTTTGAAGCTCGCCTTGCCTTGGAGAAGCCAGAGGGGAGCGAAGAGAAAAAAGTCTTTGGGGAATCTCTTCAGGAGGAGCCAGAGGCTTTCCCAGAGTAAATCGCCTTGAATCAAGGTGCCGTCTAGGTCCACGACCACCACGGGTAGAGGCGAATCGCGGCCCTCCGATACGACTGTCATTGTCCAGACCCATTAAAACCGGTGCAGTGACGATTCACCGCAAATAGTTTGCCTCATTGAGAGACGTGAAGCACCCGGGGCCCGTCACCTAAATGGCCCCAGTGCACACGCCCATGAATTCATCGACCAAAGTCGACCGAGACTGCAATGGATTCTTGCCGATCTCAGTCGATGTCTTACGCTGGCTGCTGATCCCCCCGGTGCCGGACGGTTTGACACTTCCTACCCTCCGCAGGACACTTCTCTATCTGGGGATTCTTGGCGATGGGCTTCTGAAATCCCGCTTTGGACTAAGAAGGATCACATGAATATCCTTGGTATCTCTGCATTTTACCACGACAGTGCCGCCTGTTTGGTCCAGGACGGCCGGATCGTAGCGGCCGCCCAAGAGGAGCGGTTTACGCGCAAGAAACATGACTACAACTTCCCTCAAGAGGCTGTGGATTTCTGCCTTGAGAGGGGAGGGATTTCGGCGCACGATCTCGATCTGGTCACTTTCTACGATAAGCCCCTGTTGAAGTTTGATCGCCTGTTGGAGACCTACCTGGCGTATTCCCCAAGGGGATTCAAATTGTTCATGATGGGGCTGCCGCTTTGGCTGAAGCAAAAGCTCCACACGCCCCGTGAACTGGACAAAGGTCTCCGAGGCGCCTATTCCGGGCGATACGTCTTCACCGCGCATCATGAATCCCATGCGGCGAGCGCATTTTTCCCGAGCCCTTTCCAAGAGGCGGCGATTCTGACCCTGGACGGCGTTGGGGAATGGGCGACAGGCAGCATTGCGCGAGGACGAGATCATCGAATCGAGATGTTGAACGAGCTGCGTTTTCCCCATTCTCTCGGCTTGCTCTATTCGGCATTCACTTACTTCACTGGATTCAAGGTGAATAGCGGTGAATATAAGTTGATGGGCCTCGCGCCCTATGGTGAACCCGTCTACGCGGATGTCATTCGAGAGAAACTCCTGGATATCAAGGAGGACGGCTCATTTCGAATGGACATGGACTATTTCGGTTTTTGTCACCGAGATGTGATGACTACGCCCAAAATGGATGGTCTTTTTGGGGGGCCTCCCCGGCAGGCCGAGACAGAAATCAGTCAGCGCGAGATGGATATTGCCGCTTCGATTCAGGTCGTCACTGAAGAAATCGTTCTAAAAATTGCTCATCACGCGCATTCATTGACAGGCTCTAAAAATCTCGTGATGGCGGGTGGTGTGGCGCTGAACTGCGTTGCGAATGGTCGGATCCTCCGCGAGGGCCCCTTTGAAAACCTTTGGATTCAGCCAGCGGCGGGCGATGCAGGGGGGGCTCTAGGGGCTGCGCTCTTTACTTGGCACCAGCTCCTCGATAATCCCCGGGTCGCAAAGGAGGGCGATTTCCAAAGCGGTTCGCTCTTGGGACCAGAGTTCTCCGAAGACTCTATCCAGCGTTATTTGGATTCAGCCGGCACTGTTTACCAGCGCTACGACGATGAGGAGAAACTCGTCGATCGTATCGCCGAGCTCATTTCGACCGAGCACGTGGTCGGACATTTTGCCGACCGGGCTGAGTTCGGGCCACGGGCTCTGGGCAGTCGATCAATTCTTGGAGATGGGCGATCCAGGCAAATGCAAGAAACCATGAACCTAAAAATTAAGTTCAGGGAATCTTTCCGGCCCTTTGCCCCAGCAATCCTCAGGGAAGACGTTGACGAATACTTCGAGATGCGGCCCGATGAGAACAGCCCCTACATGCTGCTGGTCGCTCCGGTGAGGCAGGATAAGCGCCTCCCTGTAAAGGAGGCAGACCAGGCGAAGGGGCTCGACAAGCTCAAAGAGATTCGCTCGACGGTTCCGGCTGTCACCCATGTCGATTATTCGGCCCGGGTCCAAACGATTGACATGGAGCACCATCCCCGTTTCTACAAAATCATCCAAGCCTTCAAGCAGAAAACGGGCAGCCCCGTGGTGATCAATACGAGCTTCAACGTGAGAGGCGAACCAATCGTCAATTCACCTCACGATGCCTATCGATGCTTTATGTACACAAATATGGACGCCCTCGTCCTTGAGAACTTTATTCTCTTGAAAAACGATCAGCCCAATGCGCAAGAAATCGACGTGGACGCCTATCTCGCTGAGTTCGCATTGGATTGAGGTGGAGAAGTTCACGGGAGCAGATGGATGAGTAAATTAGTTGAGCTTGACCTTAAGCCAGATGACAAAACCCTTAGGCAGTTTGGATGGATCGCCTTAGTGGGCTTCGGAGCCTTGGCCGCCATGGCGTGGTTCGAGGTTTTGATCTTTGGCTTCGGCTTGGGCGCAGCGCGACCGGCCGTCACGCTCGGGCTCTCCGCACTTGCGGTGATCTCCTTGCTCCAGTCGCTCATCTTTCCGCGCGCCAATTGGCCGATTTACGTCGCTCTAACCCTGCTGGCTTTTCCCATCGGATTTGTCGTGTCGTACATCATTATGGGAACTCTGTTTTATCTACTGATCACGCCGATTGGTCTCGCGATGCGCCTATTTGGTCGGGATCCGATGATGCGGGGGTTTGAACCGGATCGAGAGAGTTACTGGGTGGAGAGCCGCCGAGACCGCGGCAAAGAGAGCTATTTTAGGCAATTCTGACCATGAGGGGCGCTCGAACCGGCCTCTAAGTCTAATAGGGCATTGCAAGAGAGAGGAAATCGGAATGGCCGATGAGCCGAAAGACGAGGATTTTGCATCGCAGGCGAATCAAGAGCGAACCGGCCTGGGCGGCGAGTTCGTGGATTTTCTGAAAGACAACAAGAAATGGTGGTTGGCACCCATCATTATCTCCATTTTGGGCTTGGGTCTACTGGTCATGCTTGGAGGCACTGCGGCTGCTCCGTTCATCTACACCTTGTTCTAGATTCGTTCGGGTCAAAGGTGAGGATCGAGGGAGCGAATGAGCCCGTTTGGGGGGCAGGATGGCTGATCGGACTTACTTGGTGACAGGCGGGTGTGGGTTTATTGGATCGTGTTTTATTCGGATGATTCTAGACCGGGACCCACAGGCCCAAGTCATCAATTTGGACCTGCTCACCTATGCGGGCAATCCGGCTAATGTCGCCTCGATCGAGGAATCGCCTCGCTATCGATTTGCTCGGGTCGATGTGAGGGATCTCGCAGGGTTAGAATCGTGGGTCGAGCAGTCCGATGTCATCGTGCACTTTGCGGCCGAGTCCCACGTAGACCGTTCCACATCGGAGGCCGCCGGCGCTTTCATTGATACAAACGTGGGGGGCACATTCGCCTTGCTGGAGGCGATGAGACGATATCGGCCTGAGGCCAGGTTTCTTCAAATCGGTACCGACGAGGTGTATGGGGATATCGAGGCGCCGAATGAGCCTGATGAAGACGCTTTGCTGTTGCCCTCAAGCCCATATTCCGCATCAAAAGCAGCGGCTGACCATGTGGCGCTCTCCTTTGAACGGACCCACGGCTTAGATGTACTGGTCTCGAGGTGCACCAACAACTACGGGCCGTATCAATACCCCGAAAAGATGATCCCGCTGTTTATTACCAATGCGTTGGAGAATATTCCCCTCCCGTTGTACGACGGGGGAACACAAATCCGAGACTGGTTGCGGGTGGAGGATCATTGCGAAGCGATTCTTCTCTTGCTGGGATCCGGGGAGAGTGGCGAGATTTACAATATCGGTGCGAATCAGCGGCCCGAGAGAACGAATGCTGACATCACCAAGATGATCCTGGAATGCCTCGGACAGTCAGAGTCCGGCGTGGAGGTTCGGGAAGGCCTAAGGCCCGGGCATGACCAACGCTACGCGGTGTCGACCCAGAAGATCAGATCATTGGGATGGATGCCACAGCGAGATATCACCGACGGTATTGAAGCCACCGTACGATGGTACGCCGATCACAGGGACTGGTGGACGCCCCTCAAGTCTGGAGCGTATCGAACGTTTTACGAAGCGCACTACGGGTCAGGCGCTTCAGACTTCAAGACGAGTTGAAGCGCTTGATGCGTGGAAGGCGTTTGGATTACCGCGGCAAGCCGTTCAGGCGAGCACGATGATGCTCAGCCGACTGCGCGAAAAGCTGCGAAGAGCACGGTCCACCAGCCCCCCCCGAGGCCTGCGGCAATGAGCACCCCGAGCGCAGGGCCCATTTCATCGTCGGGTGTCCGCGATTCGGGCTTTTCCGCAGCGAGATGCACGGAGGCCTCAGGGAGATCGCGAAGAAGCTGCTCGGGTGCCTCTGGATCAAGCAGGTTCGGATTAAATTCCCTGAGCGTGGTGCCTTCACTGCCTTCGGATTCAATCATGATCTGCATTCTTTAGAGCCCCCCCAAGCCTGCGGTCAACATATCGCGGATTGACCGAACCGGCATGATGGATGCCTAAGTCGCGGAAAAAAGTCGCGGAATTCTCGAGCTAGAGTCAGAACCATCCGGTGAATTTGTGGGGGTCGAGGCCCTACTCACTGGGGTGTGCGGTGAAGAGACCACATGTCGCGCGTTCGCCGTTCGAATTTGTGATGCTCTGAAATTCGGTCGAGGCGTAGGTCTCGTCACAAGGGATCTTGGAAATGAAAAACCAGCTGAGCCCGAAGAGGCGACCCAGGGACTACGGCCGGAGGGAGTTTCTCCGAATGGCCACATGGCTCGGTGTCGGCGGTACTGTCCTGTCCGGGACTTCTCAGGCCGCGTCCGAACCCGAACATCCCCTCGAGCCATCACCCGTGCGTCGAATTCGATTGGGCAAAACCGGTGTCGAGATCTCTGACCTGGGTTTTGGGACGTTTGCTCTTCGAGATTCGGATTCGGATGTGGCGCTTGTCCGCTACGCCTTGGCTCGCGGCATCACGCACTTTGATACGGCAGAGGGATACCAAGACGGCGAGAGCGAGAGAGCCTTGGGGCGCGCGCTTCAGGGCGAGAGAAACCGCGTCACCCTGACGACTAAATTGTGGGCCAGTCCGTCTGACCGAGAGCCGGATTTGATCGCGAGGCTTGAGGAGAGCCTTCGGAGATTGCGGACAGACCGAGTTGATTTTCTTTTGAATCATGCCGTGAATTCACCGGAGCGGATGGCCAGTCCAGAATGGCAGGGATTTGTGGCGAGAGCCAAACGCGATGGGAAAATTCGTTTCTCAGGCATGTCGGGCCATGGTCCCAATTTAGTGCCGTGTCTTAAAAGTGCACTGGCCGAGGGCCAACTCGACGTGGTCCTGGTCGCCTACAACTACATTCAAAGCCCTGATTTCCTAGACTCGGCGCGGGTGTGGATTCAGCAGCAGTTGGGAGCAGTGGATTGGGTCGCGTTGCAGCCGGAGCTCGTCCAGTTCCTCAGCGATGCACACGACGCCGGCGTCGGCGTGATGACCATGAAAACCTTAAGGGGCGCCCGGCATAATGACATGAGGGCTTTTGAGACGGCCGGCGGCACGTTCGCTCAAGCGGCACTCCGCTGGGTCCTTTCCGATCCCCGAGTGGATTCTGCCATGATTACGATGAGAACCCGGACCGCTGTCGATGAGTACATCGCCGCATCCGGAGGCAAGAGTCCAACTGGGGAAGATGTCGCGTTTCTGGCTCGCTACGAAGCTCTTAATCGAAGCACGCAGTGCATTCAGGGCTGCGGAGCCTGCGTTCAGTCCTGTCCATTGGGCGTTCCCATCTCCGAGATTTTGCGCGTCGGAATGTATCAGAGAGATTACGGCGAAGACGTGATCGCGCGCCGTGCCTACGCTGAGATGGGTCGGCCCGGCTCGGTGTGTCAGAGTTGCTCCGGAACGCCTTGCGCGGAGGCTTGCCCAACGGGGCTCCCTATCCAGTCAGAGATTCTTGCTGCTACGAGGAGGTTGACCTGAGAGATGGCTGACGCCCCTCACCGTGCACCATGGATTGAGCAACTCTTTCCCCAGGAAGTCGTGTCTTTTGCCCTCGACGACCAAGGCCAGCCGCCGCCCCTGATGGAGGAGGAAGAGATTTGGGTCAAAGGCGCAGTTGAAAAACGGCGTCTAGAGTTTGCCCGAGGCCGAGCCTGCGCACGGCAAGCCTGCGCGGAGTTGGGCCAGCCGCATCGGCCCATTCCGAAGGGTTCGGAGCGGGCGCCGATTTGGCCCTCGGGATTGACGGGCTCGATCACGCACTGTCCGGGTCTCGTCGCCGCGATCGTCGGGCGCCTTTCTTGCTACGCGATTTTGGGGATCGATGCGGAGCCACGAGAAGGCCTTGAGCCCGAACTGGTTAAGCGCATTGGATCCAAGAGCGAATGCGACCGGCTTGACGGCTTCTCCGAGCTCGCGCCAGAGGTCAGCGCCCGGCTGCTCTTCTCGGCCAAGGAAGTTGTGCACAAGTGCATTCAACCCGAGACCGGAACCTATCTTGACTTTTTAGATGTATCGATTCACTTCGAAGTGGGCCACGCGCGGTTTTCGGTTGAGCCGATCACCCAATTGGCGGGTTCAATTCCGCAGCTGCGTTTGCTCTCAGGGCGTTACTGCATCACAGATCAGCACCTGATTGCTGTCGGTTGGATCGACCCACCGTAAACGCCAACCACTAGCGACCTCTCCGCCTACGACGCTCTGCGAGCGCGCCTCGTCGGCGTTTCGCCCGGTCGGTTTCTGATTTCATCTCGACACGTTCCGAGCCGGACGAGAGATGCTCGCTCAGCGAGCCTATGGTGGTGAAGCGATAGAGGTCCGTAAGAGCGACGGGGTGGTCGACGCGAGCTTTGATTTCCCTGTGGAGCTTGACGACCAGAAGGGAATGTCCGCCCACATCGAAAAAGTTGTCCTCGGTTCCGACTTTCTCCAGCCCCAGAATTTCTTGCCAGAGTTCAACGAGAATGCTTTCAAACTCATTCGAAGGCTCAACATAGGCTGTCGCGCTGACGGCAGCCTGCGCGTTCGGGGCGGGCAAAGACTTTCGGTCTATCTTGCCGTTCGGCGTGAGCGGCAGGCGGTCAATCTGAATCAGGTGAGCGGGGATCATGTATTCAGGCAGACTCGAACGGAGGCCCTCACGAATTAAAGCGGCTTCGAGCGTCTTGCCGGCCTGAGGTGTCCAGTAAGCACAGATCTTGGGATCTCCCGCAATGTCTTCACGGACAATCGCGACGCATTCGTTGACCTCAAGTCTCTCCGAGATCCGTGCCTCGATTTCGCCCAACTCAATCCGATGCCCTCTAATCTTCACCTGGTGATCTGTGCGGCCGAGGAAGTGGACGACTCCGTCGGCGCTCTGTCTGACGAGGTCGCCTGTCTGATACATTCGGCCCTCGTGGCCGATCGTGAAGGGATCGGGGAGAAAACGCTCTCGCGTCAAATTCGGCTGCCCCAAGTAGCCACGCACGACTCCTTGACCGGCAATATGGAGTTCACCCGGAACGCCAGGGGGTACAGGTTCGCGTCGAGAATCGAGCACATAAAGCCGAGTGTTCGCGATGGGCCTGCCGATGGGCACACTGGCCAGAGCCTCTTCGACCGGATGGGTCGAAGACCAGATTGTCGTCTCGGTCGGACCATACATATTGACCAAGGCGCCGGAGAGTTCCTGACTGAGATCGCGCACCAATGCCGGGGGAAAAGCTTCCCCCCCGACGAGCATCTGCTTCAAGCCACCGATCGCAGTTCTTGCCGATTCGTCCTCAAGGAGCATCTTCGCCATGGAAGGGGTCGACTGAAAGTGCGTGACTCGATGTCGCCGAAACTGCTCGGCCAGCCCGTGTTCCTGGGCCATGGCGTGGTCCCGGGCCGCCGCAATGCTGATTTCCTGGGAGCGATCGAGGACAGACTTTAGGCGAGGAAGGGCTTGGATTACCTCCTCGGTATCGACGCCGTAGTCAATCAGACACGCGATTTCATCTATTCCGATTGATTTACAGCGCTCAATCATTGCGACACAGCGATCGACATCTCCAAAAAGTCCACTTGTTTCAAAGTAACGCTCAAAGGCATGATCAAGAATGGCATCGAGTTCTTCGGGGGAGAGGCGCTCGAGGTCAATGTCATCGGCGTTCGCTTCGAGTCCTTCCGGTCTCTTGAAAGCCGGAAAAGCCCATGCAAAATTCTTGACGAGGCTCACCGAGCTTCCCAAGTATTCTTTCATCGGCGCCCGGACACACTCTCGAACGGATTCGGTGTCCTCCCCGACAAAGGTATGCAGCATCAAAGTGACTTTGAAATCTTCAGGGTCGAGTCCTTCTTGACGAAGGGCTTCGCGGTACACCGCAATCTTTTCCCCGACTTCCTCCATGGATTGCCCCAGGAGATGCGTGAGAACATTCGCCCGCATCCGGGCTGCCGAGCGATAGCTCTCGGGATTTCCGGCCGTGGTCATCCAGATCGGGAGTTCCGGTTGAACGGGTCGAGGCTGCGTTGCAATGGAGACGTCCTCACCCAGAGGGCCGGGACAAAGGAGCTCTTCCCCGCGCCACAATTTCCTGACCCTCTCGATGTAATCCAGTGCAACCGTTTTATTATCTTGGAAGTTGGCGGGCGCAAGGACGAAATCATTCGGCTGCCACCCGGAAGCGACTCCAAGAGCCACTCGGCCATTCGAGAGATTGTCGAGAACGGCCCACTCCTCGGCGACACGAATCGGATCGTGAAGGGGCAGAACGCAGCTACCCGATCTGATCTCTAGGTTTTGGGTAGTGGCTGCGACAGCCGCACCCGTGATCGCCGGATTGGGATAGGGACCCCCAAAAGCGTGGAAATGTCGCTCCGGCGTCCAAACGGCCACGAACCCGTTCTCGTCGGCGAATCGCGCCCCCTCCATCAGAAGACGATATTTCTGGCGGCCCGGGCCATCGTCGGTGCCCCAGTAGAAGAGACCGAAGTCAATGTGGCGAGCGCTCTCGGGGGAGAAGTGGGCGTGGGGTGATTGCCCTGGTTTTCTGTCAAGGTAGATGACTACTTCGAATCCGCGAGCGAGCGTCCAGAGCAGTTCCAATACAGAGATATCGAAGGAAAGGCTCGTGACTGAAAACCAAACACCGGGGTGGTCGG
>NHEP01000028.1 GCA_002171515.1 bacterium TMED88
ATCGGTTCATGTCCCCAGTGCAGACCAAGATCGCCATCGTCTTGTTGGTGCAGTTGAACCGTTTGACGACGCAGCTGTCCATCGATTAGTTCAAGGCGCTCCACCGGAAGGGCATCGAGGAGCTCGTGAGCGATCACAATGCCAATCACCGGGCTGGTCTTGAGATCTGACAAGGAGGTCCAGCGTTGCGGCAGGGGTTCTTGAGAGCACTGATGCTTCCCCAATCGTTGGCGTTGCCGCTTTTCCATCCCTGGATTGGCTTCAACCAAAACCAGCTCAAGCCGATGGATGAGTTCAGGAAGCTGTTTGGCTAAATAATCAAGGAGATCACAACTCAGCTCCGCTTCGCCTGGACCCACTTCAACGATGGAAAGGGTTTCTTTCGGGTGGTTGAGGGCGAGCGTGCGAAGCCACTGGACCAGTTGCTGCCCTAGGAGGGAGGAAAAATCTGGACCGAGAGTGGCTGAAGTCACAAAATCACCGTCCCTGCCAATCTTGAGTTGGCCACTGCCGTAAGCCCCTTGCTCAGGGTCATGCAAAGCCCAGGCCATGAATTGAGAGAAGGGAACGGAACCTCCTGACTGATCAAAACGTTCTTGAAGCCATAAAGGGCAAGCCGCAGCCGGGGCTGTCATTGAGGAGAATGCCTGTAATGCGTCAGAGCTATGGGAACACATCCGCGCTTCACTCGAATCTTGTTCCCTCTTTTCAGCTTATTTCTATTGCTCCTCGTCGCCAATCCTGTCCAGGCGATCGACAACCCAGAACTGCTTCCAGACCATCCAACGCCAGTGATCGATCTGGCGCGAGCTTTCAGCGACAACCAGCTCAAAGAGCTCGAAACATCCCTGGATTCTTTTGAAGAACGCAGTGGCTGGAAACTGAGGGTTCTCACCCAGTATGAAAAGACACCTGGTTTGGCAGTTAAAGAGTTTTGGGGCCTCGATGAACGAAGTGTGTTGATTGTTGGAGATCCCCGCGGCGGAAACCTTCTCAATTTCAATGTGGGCGATGCCTTTTTTGCTTTGATGCCTCGCACCTGGTGGGTGGAGCTGCAAACCCGTTATGGAAATCAGTACTACGTCCGTGATAACGGAGAGGACGGTTCAATCCTGGCAGCCATCGGAGCCGTGGAGCTTTGTCTGGATCGAGGTGGGTGTCAGTTTGTTCCCGGATTGCCACAGGAACAATGGCTTTTAACCCTGGCCACTTCAGTACTCGGTGGTTTAATCGCGGGGTTTGCGGCTTATCCGCGTCAAAAAGGTGAACGGATCGCTTGGGCTTGGCTCCTGCTTCTGTCACCGCTTTGGGTGATGCTGTTTGGTGTGTTTGGAATCGCTCCAGTTGTGACACGAACCAGCGATCTTCTTCCGCTTGTTCGCAACGGGATGGGATTCATCGGAGGAATGGTGGGTGCTTACCTGATCGCCCAGGAAACGGTTGGACGCAAATTGGCGGAAGAGTCAGACGAATAATGGCAACCCTTCGAGCCATGAACCGGTTCAAGGCATCCCACAAAGAATCGTTGGACCGGTGCAGACAGGAGGCTTAGGCCCTTGACCTTCACTCTCTTGACTGAGAGCTTCTTGGCGTTGATCTCGGATCTGACGAAGCTGGCTCAGATTGACCTTATAAAACGATTGAAGGTTGGCAAAGCGCTTCACAGGCTGACCGTAGTAACTGCGTCCACGAAGGGTGGGGAAAGAAGCCCACTCCGGGGCAAGCTTGGCCGCGAGCTGAGGTGTCATCACTCCAATATCGGTCAGTCGTAGGGCTTTCCGTCTTTGCACCAGAAAGAGGGCACCTTGATCTTGCACTTCAGGACCAAAACCCCTAACCCCCAAACTGCGCTTCACCAGATCCCAGGTGAACGGCATGAACTGATAAGCACCGGCAGCGGCACTCGCATAACGGGAGGAATAGATCACACGGTCGGGATGGCGATCCATAGAGCCCATCAGACCACCTCCAAACATCACTCGATAACCAACGTCGTGACCGTTTTTCCAAGTGCCCTCAGCAAAACGAATCGTGTTTAAAAGAGCGCGACGTTCCGGGGTAATGATGTAGGGGAGAGCACTGGTTTGCGACTGTTCCGGCGACGTAATTAATCCAGAGCGAGACACCTTAAGAGTGGGAAAGGCAGCAACAGCAGCTTGTGCTGACTGAGATGACATCAAAAGGGGGACAGAACTTGCGAGAGCCGCTGGAAGGAGACGACAGACAGTTTTCGCAAGGAAAGTCATACGTGGCAAAAAAAAGATTGACCGGAGGAGGAGATCAATGGACCTCGAATGAGGAGGCGCTCAAGATATGAGATAAAACGAAATTGAGAGCATGAGTCTCAATCGATGGAACTTTGACGAATGGTCCCAAGAGGCCCAAGAGCTGATGTGCCAGATGAGTGATTGTCTCTACGGACGGTCAAGACTCAGTTGGGACGCAACATGCGCCAAGGCCAGAGTTGATAGGCCCTCTTAGCTGTGATTAATAAAGGTAATTACGACAATTAGTCTTCCTAAACAGTGGATAAGGCAACCTTGATCAAGGCATTGGCTGCTTCTTCGGCACCTTGTTTAGAAGCAATCGGAGCGATTGGATGCACAAGCGGTTGGTCTAGTTCCCAATCTCCTTGAGTCAAAGCTTGGCGCGTGAGAACTCTGTGTTGTCCATACAAGCGAAGCCCATCCATGAGGACCGATGCTTCAGCGAATCCTTCACGCTCCACGACATGCATCCCCAGGTCTTGGCTTAATGCCTCACAAAAAGTGCTGTAACCAGGCTTTCCCAAGTGTCGCGTGCAGAAAGGCATGAGATCAAAGGGACGCACCTTGTTGGGGATCAGAGTGACGTTGGCCTCATTTGCAACATTGGCGCGAGGGTGTGGAGCGACAGGGGCAGGCATCAGAAAATGATGATTGGGCCAGAGCCGGAACAACGCAGGATCGATTGCAACACCAAGCCCTCCAAAGCCAACAAGGACGAGAGGCTTGTCAATCTGTTCCATGTGATGACGCAATTGAGCAGGGACTTCGCGCAATGCAGACACGGTGACTCCTAACTGTTGCTCGCCTAACCCCCACTCCATCGCGAGTGAAAAAGGGCAACGCAGCAGCAGATCACCAGTCTGGTATTGAGCTTTTGCAGAAGCTGCATACTCGCTGAACAGTCCACCGAGCGGCTCATAAATGTCATCCCAGCCGAAATTACCCATCCAAACCAAGGGGGCTTGAAGGCGTTGAGCCAGAGCTGCAGCAGCCGGTGGGATGTCACCAACGACAAGAACGGGTGTGTTTTGCTTGGCCAGCCATGCAATCTCTTGATTCAGACGTTGTGGGAGCTTGCAATCGAGAGCCTTCAACGACTCCAACGTTCTGTTTTGGTCAACGCCGAGGGCGTCGGCCTGGATCATCCCCACATCCCAACCAACCAAACGCTGCTCGACGGGCACAGAACCGCAAACCAGTTGGAGAAAGTCAGCAGAGACAAGGGAGCTAACGACCAGCCTCCAGGATGGTTGCAGTCGATGCAAAGCACTCAAAACAGTGGCTTGACGAGCAGCGTGACCAAAGCCATGGCTGCTGAGACACACATAAATCAGCATCAATGCCCTCTGTCCATGGGGTTCCGCAACAAGGTTTGTTCGTAGGCAAGGGCTCCATTTCGATGGAACCAGCGATGACTGACGAGGCTCAGATGAAGCCCTTCAAATTCAACCCAAGTGAAATGAATCAAGGTCTGGCCAGCGTCGTCTGAACCTGTGCGTGGAACACAGGCGGCATTGACATAGGCGGTACCGAAGCGATCGCGATGGAATGTCATGCGCTCTCCCCTTCCGCCTCTGAGTTTGTGATGCATATGACCAAACACCACAAGATCTGGAGCTCGCTGACGGCGCATGGTCTCAACAGCGATCGCCAGGTCGCGATCTCCCCAGTCGACGTGGGGATGTTTCCAATCCCGTCCACAAATGCTGGATGCATCAGAACCAAGACCAGTCGGACCACTGTGGGCCAAAAGCACGATGGGCCAATCGTCTGGGGCTTGACCTGCCGCCTGGACAATTCGATCAACGGACTGCTGTTCGCTGACTGGCCCGAAAACGCTCTGAACAGCTTGAGAAAGATGGAAACCACCACCTGAGCTGCATGGACGAGCACCAACAATCGCAACGGCAGGAGCAGACCAGTTGCGCAGTTTCCAAGAACAGTCGAGATCTCCCAGCATGGAGAGCTGCTGTCTCAGACGTTCACCACTGCGGTCTCTGCCGCGATCGTGATTACCAAGGATCACAGCACAGGGAAGCTGCAAGCGCGTGATTGCTTTCACTAAGCGCAGGTCACCGTCACTCAGGTCCCCTACAAACAACAGGGCATCAGGCTTCAGATGATCGAGGAGCTGCTCGTCGTAACAGGTCCAGTCACCGTGGAGATCACCGGCAATGGCGAGGCGCAATCGTGTCAGGAGTGGTGCCTAGGCTTTGGACATCCTGCCCGATGTGGCCAGAATGTCCGCAGTCAACACCGATACCGGTCTAGGGGTCAGGATCATGAAAGACACTCCCGATGATCTCGTCAGCGCAATCAACCAACTTCGAAGAGAACGCAACGCCATCGTGTTGGCGCACTATTACCAGGATCCAGAAATACAAGACATCGCTGACTTCATTGGGGATTCTTTAGAGCTTTCACGTAAAGCCGCTAGTACGGATGCGGATGTAATTGTTTTTTGTGGCGTTCATTTTATGGCCGAGACAGCAAAAATTTTAAGCCCAGAAAAAATTGTATTGTTACCCGATAAAGAAGCAGGATGCTCTCTTGCAGATGATTGTCCTGCCGATGAGTTCAAAGCCTTTAGATCTGATCATCCGGAACATTTTGTTGTAAGCTATATCAATTGCACCGCCGCAGTTAAGGCTCAAAGTGATCTAATTTGCACCAGTAGCAACGCGGTAGATCTTGTCAATCAACTTCCAACTGATCAACCTATTTTATTTGCCCCAGATCAGAATCTGGGACGATGGGTTGAACGTCAAAGCGGTCGAAATCTTACTTTATGGCCAGGACGATGCATCGTTCACGAAACGTTTAGTGAAGAGGCATTATTGAAACTGAAGCTTAAGCACCCTGATAGCGAGGTGATTGCACACCCGGAGTGCATGGAAAACCTCCTTGACTTGGCCGACTTCATCGGTTCAACGAGCAAATTGCTTTCGCATGCACAAACCAGTTCTGCATCAACTTTTATCGTACTAACAGAACCTGGAATTTTGCATCAAATGCAGAAAGTAGTTCCTGACAAGATCTTCATTGATGTACCTGGTTTAGATGGTTGCAGTTGCAATACTTGTCCATATATGCGAATGAACACTCTTGAAAATCTCTGGAAGTGCCTAGAAACGTTAGAGCCGAAGATTGAAATGGATGAAAATCTTCGTGTTAAGGCGTTGGCACCAATTCAACGCATGTTAGAAATGAGTCAATAGACAAGTTCTGCTGATTTATATAATCATGCCTTTAAGAGTTGATCAGTTCGAACAACATGAAACAAGTGTGAGGAAGACCAGTAGCCTTAAAACCACTTTTGAAACCTTGTAATTAATTTACGATATCAATATCTACAAGCATTGACGATCTAGGTTGGCATTACTGCCAGAGAGGGCTTACGCTAAATCTCAACGAATAGTTGTTCAATACGCATTAAAGAGATGATGACAAGCCTTGCGACACGAAACCATAGAGACATGGATTGGAGAGGCAGATGCAGTCAATAGCAACGGGGCAAAACAACTCACCGCACATAAAGCGGTTTAATCGTCAAACTGTGATGACAGCAGCAAAAGCAGGGTGCCACATCAAGAGGCGGTTTTCGACAAAATAAATGAATGCAGGTTCTTGAACAACGAAGTAAAGGCTTGTACTGCCCAGCAGCAGATGCCTGGATTGATCCATCAGGTCCTGTGAACAGGGCGTTGATTACCCATGCCCACGCAGATCATGCAAGACCGGGCTGCGAGGAGTATTGGGCAGTGAATCAATCAGAAGGAGTTTTACGACAACGTTTAGGCCGAGGAATCAATCTTCACTCAGTGGCCTATGGCGAACCACACAAGTTAGGGCAAGCAAATGTGTCGTTTCACAGTGCGGGGCACGTCTTAGGAAGTGCTCAGATCAGGATCGAAGTTGCAGGGGAAATTTGGCTTGTTACTGGAGATTACAAACGCTGTCATGATCCGAGTTGTACACCATTTGAGACGGTGAACTGCGATGTCCTCATCACTGAATCAACATTCGGCTTACCGATCTATCGTTGGAAGACAGGTCAAGAAATAGCAAATGAAATTTATGGATGGTGGAGTGAGGAGAGACAGCATCCTTCGATATTGTTTTGTTATGCTTTTGGCAAAGCACAGAGGATATTAGCGGAGCTAAAAGCAATCGGTGTCGAAAATGAAATCCTCCTGCATGGAGCCGTTGAAACGGTAACCAAACATTATCGTAAAGCAGGAATCGAAATGGTTAAAACACGTCCGCTTAGCGAAATCGATCGAGAAGATCCACTGAAGGGAAGATTAGTGATTGCTCCTCCTTCAGCCTATCGATCAACATGGATGAAACGATTTAGGGAACCTCAAACAGCATTTGCATCAGGATGGATGACCGTCAAAGGAGCCAGACGAAGGAGAGGTTATGAGAGAGGCTTCGTCATAAGTGACCATGCTGATTGGCCAAGTTTGATACAAACAATAAAAGAAAGTGAGGCCAAGCATGTCTATGTCACACACGGGCAAGATGAAGTGCTTTCTAGATACCTGCGAGAAGTAGAGGGAATCAAGGCAGAGTCACTGAATTTATTAGGCTGAGATAATAGTATGCAAAAAGCAAGTTTAAATAGTTTCGGAAATCTCATTACCGATATTGATCAATGCAATGCAACAACGAGAAAAATCAGTCTCATAAGTAAATTCATAACAGACATAGATCCAAGAGATGGAGCCTGGGTTCTAGTTTTGTTAATGGGTAGCCGTCAGAAAAGACTAATAACAGGGAGACGTCTAAGAGAAATACTTCAAAAAAATTCAAAGATGCCTGCATGGTTATTTGATGATTGCTTTGCACAAGTTGGTGATTCTGCCGAAACAATAAGCTTATTATGGCCCCAATTAAAAGATGACATTAAATCGACAGGACTCGATGGCAGCGGCGACATCGAATTAATTTTAAATGGATTAAGTAAATCAAATCCATTGCATTGGTGGATGGAGACTTTGTTTCCGTCAATCAAGAACTTAACAGAGACAAAACAAAGTAAATCCATACTTGACTTGTGGAAAAGACTACCAGATGGGGATCACTATCTAGTGAATAAACTCATGACTGGAGGATTTAGAATAGGAGTTTCAAAAGGACTCGTCGTTAAAAGTATTGCGCAGGCTTATAAGCTTAAAGAAACATCAGTGCTAGAACGTTTAATGAAACCAGTCCTGGCAAATGCATCATGGTATGAATTGCTGACTCATCCAGAAGAAATTGAGAGAAGAGATCGAGGGGCAATTCCCTATCCATTTTACTTGGCAAGCCCTGTCGAAATTGAAAAAATAAAAGAAACACCACCAACTGATTGGATATTAGAATATAAATGGGATGGAATAAGAGGTCAATTGATTCGAAGAGAAACAGGAGCTTACTTGTGGAGCAGGGGCGAAGAATTAGTGAATGACACATTCCCGGAAATTATAATGATGGCTGATAATCTGCCTAGTGATACAGTTTTGGATGGTGAAATACTTTGTTGGGATAATGAATCCAATAAACCAATGCCATTTTCTGCCTTACAGCGAAGACTTGGACGTAAAACAGTGAGTAAGAAGCTGCTCAAAGACTGCCCAACAGTTTTTATGGCATATGACATTATTGAAGTTAACGCAAATGATCTAAGAGGAAATGCACTTGAAAATCGAATTAATATTTTAAAGAACTTGCTAAACGGAGTCAATCATTCAATCCTATTGTTTGATACTGTCAAGGATTTTACACATTGGGATCAAGTCAATAAGATAAGAGAGCAGGCTAGGCGAGATGGAGCTGAAGGACTGATGATTAAAAAAATAAATTCAGAGTATCTATCTGGGAGAAAAAGAGGGAATTGGTGGAAGTATAAACACGAACCAATGACTCTTGATGCAGTGTTGCTCTATGCACAAGCTGGCACTGGAAAACGAGCTAATCTATTCACAGACTATACGTTTGCTTTATGGGATGCTGGCAACGAATCATCTCAAGAAAGAAAGCTTGTAACATTTGCTAAGGCCTATTCTGGTCTCAATAATGATCAAATCTATGAATTAGACCGATGGATACGAACCCATACGCTCGAACGCTATGGCCCAACAAGAGTGGTAGAACCTAAACAAGTGTTTGAAATTGCCTTTGAAGGTGTTATGGAATCTAGGCGGCATAAATGTGGTCTAGCTGTACGCTTCCCCAGAATCAAGCGGTGGAGAATTGATAAAGTTGCCAGTGAAGCCGACTGTATCGAAGAAGCACAAGCACTGATCGATATTCATTAGATCAATGAATACCTTGACTTTCTCACGAATCATAATAATGCTACTTGACAATAAAGTACTGACTCGCAATATGAACTCAGTAAGATCATTGAAACCAAATAGAACCCGTCGAATTGAGAATAGAGTTCAGAATCAAATCATCGATCTGGATGTTGCATTAGTCCGATCATGATTGACGACAGACAAATTGGTGATGATTTAAAAAACGATTGGGAGGATGAACTCCAGCCTATTAAGCATTGGTTTCAGGCACAAGGATGGGAGCCATCTGAGTTTCAAAAACAAAGTTGGAATGCGTATTTGGGTGGAGCAAGCGGTCTCATTCAGGTGCCAACGGGATCAGGAAAAACCTATGCCGCTGTCATGGGCCCAATCGCACGCATGCTGTCTGAATCCAACAGCTATCAGGGGATCAAAGTTCTGTATATCACGCCCTTAAGGGCTCTCAGTCGAGACTTAACTCTAGCCATTGAAGAACCAATCCAGGCCATGTCCTGGCCAATACGCGTTAGTGCAAGAAACTCTGATACAACAAGTTCAGAACGAACGAAACAAATTAAAAATCCACCAGATATTTTAGTGACAACACCTGAATCACTATGCGTTTTATTGACGAATCAAAAAGCTATTGATTTATTTAGTAATTTACACACAGTGATCTTGGATGAATGGCATGAATTAATGGGAAGTAAACGAGGAAGTCAAACTGAGTTAGCACTCAGTTGGCTAAGGCAACAAAACTGTAATTTACAAACCTGGGCATTAAGTGCCACAATCGGAAATGTTGAAGACGCCATGGATCATGCGTTAGGAATTAATAGCAACACGAAGGCACTTATAAATTGCTCACCAAAACGATCAACAACTATTGAAAGTATTCTGCCAGAATCAATTGACGGATTTCCATGGGCTGGACATTTAGGGTTGCGCATGTATGAAAATCTTGTTGCACAATTGGATCCGAATATAAGCACACTACTTTTTACTAATACTCGAAATCAATCAGAACATTGGCATCAATGCCTGCGATATGCATGCCCAGAAATGGAAGGAGCATTAGCTCTGCACCATAGTGCGATCGATCGAACTGAAAGAGAATCCATTGAAGAAGAAATGAAATGTGGAACGATCCGTTGGGTCGTCTGTACAAGCTCATTAGATCTCGGCATAGATTTCCAACCTGTTGAAAAAGTAGTTCAAATAGGGAGTCCAAAAAATATCGCACGTTTACTACAACGAGCTGGACGCTCGGCACACTCTCCAGGGGGGAAGTCACAAGTTTTATTTATGCCAACCAATGCATTAGAGCTTCTAGAACTCAGTGCATTAAGACGAGGCCTAGAAAATGATTTGGTTGAACATAGAAATCCACCGAATAAACCTCTTGATGTGTTACTTCAGCATCTAGTCACCTTGGCTTGTGGCCCTGGATTGAATCCAATAGAGACTCTTCAAGCAGTTCGCACAACTACCAGTTATGCTTCCATAACTGATGAAGAATGGAACTGGTGCCTTTTATTTCTTGAGAAGGGAGGAGTGTGCTTAAATGCATATTCACGTTATAGAAAATTAGAATGGAATGATAAAGAACAAATCTATCAAGTAACAAATCAATCAATTGCAAGGCTTCATAAATTTAATATTGGAACAATCACTTCTGCTCCATCGATTCGTGTTCGATTTAGTCGTGGAGCATTACTCGGCTATGTTGAGGAAAATTTTATCAGTCAATTGAAACCAAAAGATGTTTTTTTCTTTGCAGGCAGGCAACTGGAACTAATAAAACTGAAAGACATGACAGCACATGTAAAGCTTACAAAACGAAAAAGTACGACAGTTCCTGCTTGGGCTGGAGGTCAGATGGCTTTATCAGATTTATTGACAACTCAACTAAGGGGGGAGGTGTCAAGGGCCTCTCAATTAATTCTCGATACACCAGAATTAAGAGCTTTAAGAGCGTTGTTTGAACGGCAAATGGATTTATCTATTCTTCCA
>NHEP01000029.1 GCA_002171515.1 bacterium TMED88
TGACCAACGCAACCGCCGTGGCGACCATGGTGCAAGCGGCCCAGACCCGCCACGGGCGAATCGATTACCTCTTCAACAATGCTGGGATTGCTGTGGCGGGCGAGGTCCAGAACGTCAGCCTCGAAGACTGGAACGCGGTACTGGACGTCAATCTCCATGGCGTCGTTCACGGCGTTGTGGCCGCTTACGGGATTATGGCGGAACAGGGATTCGGCCATATCGTAAACACTGCTTCGATCGAGGGGTTGGCGCCCTTCCCAGGAACCGTTTCATACGTAGCCAGCAAGCATGCTGTGGTGGGCCTCTCCACCGCCTTGCGGGCAGAAGGGGCCGACTTGGGAGTTCGGGTGAGCGCCGTCTGCCCGGGCCTCATCCTCACGCGAATTTTCAAAGACACCAAGTATGTCGGCCTAGAACGAGATGAGGTCCTCGAAGCGATCCCCGAGTGGATGGGCGTTGATCCGGATGAATGCGCCAAGCGCATCATGCGGGGGGTTGACCGCAATCGGTCCATCATTCCGATTACGGGTTTTGCCTGGGTCCTATGGATCCTGATGCGACTCAGTCCCAACTTAGTCCTCGGCATGATGCAGAGAAACCTAAGGCGCGGCCGTGCACAGGACAGGGCACGGAAGACCAACGAAGGACTGCCGAGTTAGGGTCGGATACGAGGCATGGACACTGCTACCCAAGCCTTATTGGGCGCTGTCGTCGGGCAGGCTGGATTTAGCCATAAGCTCGGCCGACGGGCGATGGTGTTTGGCGCGCTCGGCGGACTGGTTCCTGACTTCGACGTGGTTGCGATGGCGACCCACGGACCGTTTGCAGAATTTCTCTACCACCGAGGGTTCACTCACTCTCTCTGGTTCGGTCCGGCCTTCGGACCCGTCTTGGGATGGGCGATCTGGCGGTTTTACCGCTGGCGGAAACAAACCGGACCGGGTCAACCTGGAGCGCGGTCTCTGCTGAGCGCGTGGATCGGCCTGATGATCTGGGCCCTCCTCACCCATCCGTTGATCGATATTTTCACGCCCTACGGAACGCAGCTTTTTGCCCCCTTCTGGCGGTACCGCGTCGCCATCAATTCAGTGGGGATCATCGACCTAGGCTACTCGGGAATATTATTGATGGGCCTCCTGGTAGGACTCATCGGATGGGGGCAAATCGGCCGTGTCCGAACAGCGGCTTGGGTGGCCCTGCTTCTTTCCTGGGGCTACATGGCCTACGGGGGCTGGCTCAATGCACAGGCCGAGCAAATGCTTCAGGCCGACTTCGAAAAGCGCGGCCACCCCGAGGCCATTGTTCGCACCTATCCCACTTTCTTTCTTCCCTATCTGCGGCGCGCCGTCGTGCGAACCGACAGCGAAATTTGGGTCGGGCTCTACACCCCAATGGGCGGAGGGGCCGACTATTGGGAAAGCTTCCCACAGCCTCCCGACCACCCAATGATCGAACGGCTCCGATCGACACCGGAGGGCCGCCTCTTCGAGTGGTTCGCCTTGGAACAAACCGTTGCCCGGGTCCTCCCTATGCCCAACGGCGTGGCGGTTGAAATCGATGACCTTCGCTACGGGCTACCCGGACGACCCGATCGTGGCCTCTGGGGCATCCGCGGGGTCTTTAACTCTAAGGGCGAATTAACCGAACCGGTCCGGCGAATTCGAATGCAAGGGAGGCCCGGAGTGGACTTCGAATCTTTCTGGCGCGCGACCTGGGGCGACCCCTCCGCCCTCTTTGAATGAGGGGGCCGGCGGCGTGCGCGACATTCCGCTCGGGTCGAAAAACTGCGCAGGCATGCTGTAGGGTGTCGCACCATGACAGCCTTCTTCATAGCCTTTGCGACCTTGATGCTCGCGATCGCGAATGGCGCAACCGGGGAAAGCCCCAAACCCCAAGGCCCACTCGCTGAGCCTCGGCCGTTTGACATTTATCTCGGACTTGAGCCGAAGCGGATCCATTCCGAGTCCCCGCTGAGCGGCACACAGACATTCCCATCGGTCCTACAAGGCGACCACGTCCATCACGTCTTTTCGATCGAAAACCCCACCGAGACACCCATTGAAATCACGGAAGTGCAGCTTTGTTCCGGCTGCATGCTCGCGAGCCGTTCACGAATAATTCCGCCCGGCGCCGAAGGCCACGTCGCTTTTGTGATTCCAACCGACGCACTCGGCGGACAAACCCTGACAGGCCCGGTTCGGGTCCAGACCAACCACCCTGACTATCCCGAGCTTGTCGCCCACGTATTCCTTGAGGTTCGGTCCTTCGCGGAGATTGAGCCCTATCGAATCTGGCTCCAAGGCCAATCTGGTGAATCCATCGAAGCCGAGACCACGATTCTCCCGAATCCCGACTATCCGTTCGAAATTCGCAGCATTCGCGCGCGCAAGGGTCTCTGGATCAGCTGGAATCTGGAAGAGGTCGTGATCGATGGTCGGCGAGGGTTCCGAATTAGGGTCTCGAATACACGTCAAAAACCGGGCCCCTATCAGGACGTCCTCTTCATTCAGACCGACCATCCCGAACGCCCTGAGTTCAAGCTTCGGGTGGAGGGCCGGATCGCCCCTCCCCAGTGATCAAGGAGGAGGAGCGATCAATGCTGTCCGCTGCGCTAACGATACATACCGCGATCGACCATCACGCCCCAAATCAGGTTGGCCAGCTTCTCCGAGCCCGAATAGGTGGGGTGAATGTTGTCCGACTTGATGTCCGAGGGCAGAATGGAGTCGCGAGGGTCAAGCACGCTGATTTGGAATACACCGAGCGTGCTGCCGCGATAGATTCCATAGCCCGGCACTGACCCGGAGTGCACCGACCCTCCGTACTCAGACAAATCAAACATGTCCGGGTAGATCACATCATGAACGTAATCAATCGCCTCGTTTTTTTCGGCTTCGCTGCCCTTCACGTTGTAATAACCAAGCCAAACGTGGTCGTCTGAAGGCCCGTAGTACATGTCCACCATCATCCCGAACATGGTATCGGCCACGTAATCGATCAGATTAAGACACGCATTCGTCAAAGGATCCGAGTCACAATCCGTGCTGCTTTGAAGGATGTCGTTCGCTCCACCATCCGCAATAATGGTCCGCAGGCTGGAGCGAGAAAGCGCTCTCCCCAGCTGGTTGTCGATGGCCGCAATTTTGGCGCCACTGACCGACCGATCTTTATAGCTCTTCCCCGAGAGGTCCTCGAGCACTTCGTGAATCTCTCCCGAGAGATCAAAGACCGAATCGCCGACAATTTGAACATCGCGCTCGTTCGCATAGGGGTTGTTGAAATCAAAGCTGCACCCCACGCTCACCGTCACCCAGCAAACTGCACTCAATACTGCCCAAGTTGATCGATTCATCTGCCCCCCCCTTCGATGAATGAAAGAAGCCGACGCTTCAATGGCCCTAAACACAGGCCTCTGCCCATCGACTCAATGCGTGAGTCAGCCTAAGAGGGAGCGCTTCTCTCTGTCAAGCGAGAAGTCTTCATCAAGGTTCGCCCGGAACCGCACCGAGGCGAAACAGCACGAAGGCCAATGCCCCCACCTCTTTCATCAGCGACGCTGGGGATCCTGTTCGTAAAGGTTCAGATCCACCTTCTCGCCGCTTACGGTCATTCGCACCAGCACATCGTCGCGAAGGAACTTCACCACATTGACTACAGGTTTTCCGTAGTAGTCGACTTCGTTCACAAAGGCCTCAAGCCCGTCATCGTATTGAAAAACGGTTTCCGACTCGAAGAAAGAATAAGACCGCATCGTCTCTTCATCGGGAATGAACAGCATGTTTCCATCTTCCATGCGTTCAATGACGAAACCATCTTGATTCCGCTTCCAGTCGTCCGCCCCACTCCACCCGGCATCGCGAAAGTTTTGAGCATCCTCTGGATCGATGACCACAAAGCGATTCAGATCCTCGATTTGATCGACGGCATCGATATCGAGGCGGTAAAGCGCTGCTTTGATCTCATCGATTTCAGCGTCGCGCCAATGCTCGGGGCTTGCCGATTCCGACGAGGCTGGAGACGCCTGCTCGAGAATCGCCCTGTTGCGAACTGGATGGACCGATTCATCGGAGGCCGGCGGCCCCACGACGGGACTGGATGCCTTTCCCGGCAACAGGCCGGCCGAGGGCGCGGGCCCCCGGTTCACAAAAGCCCAGTGGCTGCCCGAGCCAAGGAGGACGGCCACTCCGAGACCCGCGAGCAAGAGGAACCACCGCTTCCTACGGAGAAGCCTCACCTGTCCCGAATTCCCGGCTGGATGGACAGCCGATTCCGCATGCCCTCTTCCCCCTCGGCGAAAAAAACCGAATCGATGCCCGGGGGCCGTTTGCTGACTGAAGAAATCGCCTTACGGCGCACTCCGGCGTCGACCCAGTCCGAGCAGGCCGAGAAATAGCAGAAGCGCTGTGGTCGGCTCCGGAATCGGTTCGAAGTCGTAGCGCTCAGAATAACCCGTGTAAGAAAGGCTGACGTCATCGAAATAGCCGGTCTGGCCCTGGTTATAGCTCCCGATACCGATCCCCAGCGCGAGTAGGTCGGCGTCTGCGAAATCGCCATCGAATACCGTGACCCATTCCGAGAGGGTTCGAAGCGGGGGCCCTCCAAATGAGTTGGCTTGACCAAAACCACCATCCCACCAGAAAAGACCGGAGGTCGAAGTAATTTGCTCGGTCAGCCACGAATCAGTCGTGACCGGCGCAATCGGACTGGTCTGCCAATACGGTTCGTAGACCAGGCTGCCGTATCCGTCCCCCACCGCGGCGGGGTTAGAAAGCGTCAGGCGAAGCGCGGGAGCCGCGAAGGCGTTCAAGTCTCCCGCGGAAGCCTTATAGAACGAGTAGTCAATTTGGAGCGAGGCATCCGTCAAGATACCTCCGGCATTCCCGTAGGCGTCCACCACGGCCACGTGGGCAATGTCTGCGTTCGCCGCCCCCGTCGTCAGGAGCGCCGCGCCGATGGGCAGCGGCTGGTTGTTTTCGAGTGCGCCCCCGGCGCCGCTCAGGTTGACTGTGCCCGCGGCGCCTCCGGCGGCCACGTCCATCTCATACCAGACGCCTGGGGTCGGGGTGGATGAAGCCGGCGCGAACGAAGTCACCGTCGTCGTCGCGATCGCCTGAGACTCGACCTGCGACAAGACTAGGAAAAGCAAAAACATCAGCAGGCCCGACAAACCCCGAGCCGAAACCGAAAGCGTTCGTGTCCAATTCATGTCGATAGCCTTTCCCTAGAGAGTTCCCGGACCATCTCGCGATGGACCGCTTCCGGGGCGAAGACATTCAACATGAATCCGGCTTGGCGCTGAACCCCGAAGTAGCCTCTCACGAACCAGGACCCAAGATCAACGGCATACTCTCTGAAAACGGCCCGCAGCGTTCTTTGAGCGTCTTTGCTGGGCCACCGGTTCCCCAATAATCCGTAGGAATACGCAATTTTAATTCTAAACTGGGTCCTTTCAGCTGCGACCCGATGGGGCTGAAAAAATCTCTGCGGGGCCGTCGCTTACGCGGCCCCCCACTCCGGCCCCGGAACCCATCGCTATCTTGGAGCAGGCTTTGGCCCACGGCCTGCGCAATTTTGGAGATCTCCCGATGCGAACTGTTGACGACTACGACGCTCCCTTCGATCCCAACTGGAGCCTCGCTCGCCTCTCCCGAGCCACTCTGGCCCGCCTCGGCCGAGAGTATCTGCTCAGCGGCCATCTGCAGGATCGAGTCGGACTTCCCCTTGTTGCCCAAAAGTACGGGGGCAACGCCTATCGGGATTTCTCCATCGGGGAATGGATGTCGGCGAGCCCCCTCTACTCCAAGCGAATGCAGCGAGCCCTCGGCTTTGAAGGGGATGATGTCGGCACCGTGTTCAAGAACATGCAGATTGAGATCGGGGCCCCGCCTCAGTTCATGGACTTCCAGTTTCGCCTTGATGGCCCAGATTCCGGTGAGTTTTGGTTGCCCCACTGCGGGGCCCTGATGGACGTTGAACCTTTTGGCGAAGAGCGCGTCCGGTTGATGTGCCACGACATCGAGGACCCCACCTTCGACGCCACCGCAGCAGCGACCCATCCTCGCATGAAGATGCGCCCCATCCACCGACCTCCCCGACAACCCGCTGACCGAAGTCCCCACTGCCGGTGGCGGGTTTTTCGCGATCAAGGTTCCGAGGGCGCAGTCGAAGCCGAGCCCCACCCCAATCTGTCCCGGGTCGCCGCATCGAAGATCGCCCAGATCCCCCTAGTGCTTCCCAATGAATCCCTGGAGTCCGGTGGCTGGGCCGATTACTCGGGGGACTTCGATCCGGGTTTCCAACTGGAAGACCTCTCTCACCGCGCGCTCCTCATCGTCCTGCAGGAAGCCGCGGTCCAAAGCCACCTTCTCGCCCGGGCCTTTCTCCTGATGGTGAAAGAGCACATCGGCGAGCCGGCCATGCAGGAGATGGCCAGACGGCAGTGGACGGGGATCGCGGCCCTCACCGCCGAACGTCTCCAATCGGCTCTCGGGATTCAGGGCGATGACATCGAGGCGATCGCCAAAATCTTCCAGCTGCACCCCTGCTTCCACCCCCGGAGCTATATCGATCTGCGCCTTGAAATCCTCGGGCCAAATCGGGCGCGGCTCGGCTTCGCGCCGGGCCCCGCCTTCGAAGAGGACGATGAATGCTCCTGGCTCGCGGGCCTCGGAAAGGCGCCGCACTCGGCCCTCGACGCCATCGCTCAGCGGATCAACCCACATACGCGTTGCGTTCCGACCGAAGCGACAGGCGAGCTTCGATGGGCTTGGGACATTGTGATCGACCCCGAGGCGCCTGCGGCCCCAGAGCCCATTGAACTCAGCCTGGCCCGCATCAGCCAAGGGGCGCGGTTTGTCTTTGAAACAAGGCGGCCCGTACGAAGCTGAAGTCCCCGCCCCGCCTACTCGATGGACACGACCTGCTCGAAGCTGTCCTCTTGACCCGACGCAGTCTGGATGGTCAAACGGACCGGCCACAAACCCACTTGCAGGAAGCTGACTGGAGCCGGATTCCCGGTTGAGAACGACGGGCCACCGTCTCCCCAGCCCGAGAAATCCCAGTCCCAGCTGACAATGGGGTCGTTCGGGTCAGGCGTTGAGAGATCAGCAAAGGTGAGGGTCGCGGGCGCCGTGTAGGGCCCCGAGGCCGGAGAAGTAATTCCCCACAACGCTTCCGGAGCACTGACGACGGTCACATCCGTCGAGACCGTTCCCTCTTGATTGGCCGACCGCGCCGTCAGCCGAACGGTGCGGACGCCGGCCTCATCAAAGACATAAACCGGGTCTTCAAGGTTCGAGGCCGCTGATTCGGGAGGTGAGGGAAGGCTCGATGTGCCGAAGTCCCAAGTCCAGCTGGTGGCCTTTTCACAGCCGGGCGCGAGGGGCCCTACACAAGACGCATCTTCAAACTGGACGGGCTGCCCGGCCACAATCAAGCCATTCGGCAATTCAAAATCGGCATTCACGGGCTCCGCCTTGGGTTCGACGAAGCGGACATGGTCCACATAGGCTTCGGGGCCGCGTAGCGCATCGGCCGCATTACCGACTCGAATCGTGAGGGTATACCGCTGCCCGCCCACGGGTGGACCGACCGGCGGAGTCAGCCCAAACGCCGCAGCCACGTCGAGACTTGCGGTCCGAGGCGGCGTGATCCAAACCGGGGCTCCGCCAACGGACTGGGCCAAGCTGGACTGACCCGCATAGGCGGCGGTCGTATCGATTTCGGCGCTGGGAATCTGAACGGTCGTTGTCCCATCGCTCACCTCAGCGGTCACGCGATCTCGGCTCCCTGAAGCGGGCGGCTCTCGGTATAGAAAAGCGAGGTCGAACTCCAAGACCGTTTCGGTCGCCGGCAGAATAAAATCCTGCGAAATCGAGTTATCGACCACTTCGACCTCTTCGTTGCCCAGGGTGTCGGCGCCGTCCAAAACCGCCCACTGCAAACCATTCGTTGGCATCCCCTGATCGGAACCGGAAGCCACGGTTTGCGTGCCCACTTCACCCACGAGAGGGAAAAACTCCGGACGTTGGGACCAAGGCGCAGATAAGTCTCCCCCGGCTGTTTGCTCTTCGAAACTGGCATCGAGCATGTAGACGCGGACCGCATCCGGCACAGAAATGGCGGAAGCCACGGAGCCAGTGGCGCAGCCCGCGCCGGCCCCGGTCAATTGCAAAGCGACGTCGAAACTTCCGATTTCATCGTAGGTATGCGCCGGGCTCGCACTCTCACACGCCGGCGGGCCCACATAATCGGGGTCGGCCTCTGGATTCGGGTCGGGATAAATACAGCGTTCGCCGTCGCCAAAATCCCATTCCCAACGTTCGATGAAACCGGAAGACTGATCTTCGAAGGCGACGGCCAGCGGACCGGTTCCGCCGACCGGTGTCCGTTCAAGCGCGGGCATGGCCTCACCACAGCCGACTTCAAACGCCAACTGCTGAATCGCGTTCAAGCCTGTTTCCGCATCAAAAGCCGCCACTGAAATGAGATAGTTGCCGCTTCGGAGCAGGGGAATCGACACCTCAGACCCGGAGCCGGCCAAGCTCTCGGGGGTCGGGTCGAGTCCATCCGTTCGCTGAACCGTCCAAAAAAAGCTGCTGACCGGGAGCCCGCCGGTTGCGGCGGCAAACGTCACCGTCTGAGGCGCTGCACCCCCGGAAACGGCTTCGGTTGTCAAATCGAGGCGTCCCACCTGAACCGTGACGGGATTGGCCGCATCGGTGCCCCCGGGACCTGAAACGGTTTGAGCCACCGAATAGGTTCCGGGCTCGGTGAACGTATGGCTCGGAGAGGCCTCGGAAGACGTCGCACCATCGCCGAAATCCCAGCTCCACGTATCCGCATTGAGACTCGCATCATTGAATGAGCCCGTGAACGGCGCGTAGCCGATCAGGTTTTGACACGGGGCGGCTTCCGGATCGTCTCCCTCGCAGGAAAAGCCCGCAGAAACCGCTTCGCCCACTTGGATCAAAGCTTCCCGCTCGACTGAGCTCGAACCCAGCGGCCCCGAAACGGTCAACCGAATCGTATAGGAGCCCACGTCACCGAAAGTGACTTGCGGTGCCGAGGAAGACTCATCCCCACTCCCACCGCCAAATTCCCATTGGTGGGTATCGATCTCGCCGATCGAGGTGCTGCTGAACTGAACCTGCAGACCCGGCTGCCCGTTCACGACGTCCTGCTCGAAATCCGCTGAAGGCGCCTGCGAGGCGAAGGGATCGAGGGTGTCTCCCTCACCGCCTCCACAAGCCAGCAGAAGAGGAACGAACAACAGGGAGAACCAAGCGATGAAGAGCCACGACCGCAGCCATCCAGTTTCTGTCATCTGAACCCGATCCATTTCGATCTCTTTTGAGGCCAGCTCGACGCAAGCAGCCCAAGCCGCCCCGCACCTTCTCTGCCTATCGTACCGCGTACCGGCCGACACGACCTCGAATCGCGCGGTCCGACATAAGTCAGTGGCCACAAACATCCTAAAAAGCTCACTCAAAACTCGATCGTTCCGCTCCCATTGCAATCTCACATCAAGAAAACGGGTCTATTCCGATTCAATTGATGCCGTGGACCGCCTCACTGTGAACAGCCGAACCGAGCGCACGACATCCGACGAGCCGCCCTCGCCGTTTACCCTCGAAGCCCAGCCGGGAGCCTCGTCCGAATCGCGGCGAGATTCGGCGCCTGATCGAGCAGATCGGTCACTTCGCGAACCGGGCGGGCCCACACGGTCGGATAAGTGAGTTCGGACTCCTCCATGACTGGATCCATCAGCCCAGAGTCCACCTCAGGACAAGACAACGGCCCACCCGGCGCGACCCCACATGGATCCAGGTCAACCCAAATTTCTCGACGCGCCAACCAGGCCCCAACAAACCCGTGAAGTCTCGTCCCTCCGGTCTCCCGGGCAAGCCGTTGATAACCAAAGCCGGCCGGGACACCACAACTTCTCAAAAGAGCAGCCAACAAGTGACAGCGAGAGAAGGCGAGCCCAACGCCCAAATGGAGCACTTGACTCGCCGAACAGGCCACGGATTCAACCTCTGACTCCAGAGCATCTCCCACTTGGTCGCGCACAAATCGAAAAAGTACGTCGACTCGCTTGAGCTCATCCGCGTCGGCCTCGACCCCGGCAACCAAGTCGCGGGTCCGTTCTAAAACCGCCGGCGTCTGCCAGTCGACCACAATGGTGTCTTCAAGATACCGACCCAGTTCCGTCCGGTCCGGCGTGAGCGTGCTCGACTTTGGACACCAGACGCGAGAAGGAGACTGTTCTGAATCCGATCCGCCGGACCCCATCTCAGCCCTTGAGCTCACAGTGGGCCGCTGAATCTTCTCGGCCCCGCATGATCAGTGCGGACATCACGGATCGGAGCGTCACACCGCCTGCCACGGTCGCCCCCCCACCTCGGGCGAATCGGAAAAACGATTCCAAGGAGTCACCTCGGGTAAGGGGCGCTCAACAAAATCACCCGGCAGCTCGCTGCGGAGAACA
>NHEP01000030.1 GCA_002171515.1 bacterium TMED88
TACCTTTGTTTCTAACTGCTGAACAGAGCGTACAAGCAGAGCGATAAGTTCAATTGTGTCGATGCACATGCTGTCAATACTCTCATCGTAGTACGTTGCATCTGGCATATGCTTTGCATACTCCTGAGCAATAAACCCGTGATGAAGTCGTTCAGGTGTTGAACTATATTCTTCATTGTAGTAGAAAGTAACTGGACGCAATTCGCGTAAAGTCGCTAGGGCGTCCTGAATATGTTCAATATTATTTTTTGTCTTTTCGTCACTTAGTATTGCAGAACCAAGTAATGTAATACCTGCACTTGCAATACTTCCAAACATTGAGCCTTGAGCTTCTTTCTGGGCAGCTGACTTTGCACCTTCGGCTCGTTTTTTTGCAGCCTCTATAGCACCTAGATTACCAATAGCATTTGCAGCGGCACTCGCGTTAGCTCTAAGAACTTCCTGTCGTTTTATTGATTCAGCGGCAATATTTTGCTGCTGCTGCTCACCATAGTTGACTGCCCCTTTTCTTAGCAATGCAAAGTTTTCAGCAACTGATGCATTGTCAGCAGCACCAGCACCACCTTGCATTTGTTTAGCAGTCCTAGGCGTAAAATCGCTAAACCCTATGCCTGTTCTTATTCCGCCAATAGCCATTTGCTTAATACCTACTTATGCTTATTCTATCTGTTAGCGGAGTGGACCTAACGGCGTACCTCCACCGAAGCTACCAATATTATTACCGAACAAGTTTGATGTACTCGTAGATGGATCGAAGTCTCCTAAGGAATTTCCTCCAAGACCACCTTCTGGCATGAACCCAGCTAATCCTTTAACCCCGCTTGCAATTCCACCAACCAATGCAGCTTGACCTTGTGCTGCACCAATTGCAGCTTCTGCAGCAGCGTAATGTTTTGCGGATTCGATATCAGCTCGGGCCTTCATTCCCGCATTTGTTGCCAATGCATTCCCTTGAGTAATAGTAGCAAATTCTCTTGCTTCATCAGCAATCGTTTGTGAACCTTGCTTACCATAATTTGGTTTAATGCCTAAAAAGTCAGTGACACCTTTTCTGCTTCCTGCCATTCTTGTCATTGCTTTTAATCATATGTTCTTATAGTTTATCAATACTCAGGGATATTACTTTCGTTCTCAATAGCGTTCCGACGACGACGTTCACTCTCAAGTAATTGTCCTACAACTTGACCAGCAGCAAGTCCTGCCATTCCTCCACCGACACCGCCGAGGATTGGTCGCTTAGAACGTACCCCTGCAATACCACCTGCTAGTGCACCGATGTAAGGGACAATTCCGGTTGTCACTGGAAGGCTGCGTCCCATAAACTGAAGCTCCGGTCCATGAATACCATCAGTCGTTGTTCTGATTAGACCAGCACCCATACTTGTCTGACCATCGTCAAATGGGTTCCAGTCTTCACCTCTGCGATATTTAAAGCCTTGATAAGCACCATACTCTTCAGGGCTTACATCAGGTCTTACTTTGACGAACTCGTCATACGGCAATAGATTGCCCGTTTTACCCATGAAATATTTTAGAGCAACTTCGCCTAGTACATTGTCAGTTTTCGTGGGATCATCAGCACTAGGCATAGCTGCCCAATAGCCTTCAGCGCCACCGAATGGTGACATCAACCCTAAGCCTGTATTAATTGCAATACCTGTAGGAATACTAAGTGCTGCTAAATGGCCAGGTTCAAAGTTACGCTTTTCAAGAGTACCGTCCTCAGCAATTGATACTCCCTTACGTGGACTACCTTGGGGGTCTAAATATTTACCACCACGTTTTGCACTTTTAACGTTTAATGGGATAGCTGAGTTTGTAGTGCTAGGTATGGGGCTTCTACCGTACAATCCTTTATTGGCTAGACCCATTGCACTTTCAGCAATGACATTACCGGTCGCTTGGGCAGCGTTTAATAACCAATAAAAATTTCTAGTGTTATCTTGCGTAAGGTCTGCAGCTGCTGTACCAAGCAATTGTCCGACACGTTCTACTCTACCTGGTTTGATGCCTATACCTAAGTCTTCTCTAATCTGCCGTCTATCAACTTCTGCTGGAGTAAGCTTCTTACCTACGGCATCTTGTATTAGTTCAGTTAAACGAATTCCGGTGGGATAAGCACCGGACATCTCATTCCATCGTGGAGCATTCTCTGCTTCACCTTGCGCTTTACGTCCTTGCCTGTATGCACGTGTCCATTCTTCACGACCTTCACCGTAAGCATCATCAAAAGCTTCACCAAATCTTGCTAGACGCCCTGCCTTCTTGACCATTACGCAACCCCATAACCTGAAGTTGGGTCTGCATACTGCTCACGTGTACCTGGGATAAGTCCGTACTGAGTAAGGATTTGTTGCTCAAGTTCTTGAGCGTATTGTGCCTGTTGTTCAGCGCTCATACGTTCCCAAGCAGTGAGACCTTCGCCTCCCATTAACTTGTCTTTGAGACGTTGTGCGTTATCGCCAATCATCATTCCACCAAAGTCACCTGCATAGGAACCGCCTATGTCAAGAACATTTGCTAGCAGCTGATTTTTTCCGCCTAATTTACCTCCAAGCAAACCGCCGGTTACACCACCTAGTGCTTGTGTGCCACCTGCAATTAACTTATCTGTTAAATCGCCTGGGGTTTGTACACCTGCCATTACACCAAACCCCACATCAGGTAAAACCCTTAAAATCATCTCACCAGGCCCAATCCCTTTAGTTAACCATTGAACCGCTTTTGGTCCAGCCTTTAATGCATGTCCTGCGAATCTCAACATTACATTTGCTCCACTTCTTTTTCTTGTGCCACCATGTCTGTCTCTTTTGATAATACATCCATGGTTTGTTGTTGCTGGTCCATCATCGGTGCATTGAACTCAACACCTGGCGGTGATTGGTTATACAGATTGCGCCAACCTGCAATTTGATCTGCAAACTTAGGGTCTTGCATCATGCGGAATGCAAATAAACCACCAGGCCCTGCTTTACGTGTAGGGTTGTTACCTAACTGTTGTGTAGGCTCAGGACTGCTTGCACCACTTGCAGTAAAACCTACTGTTGGGTATTCTTCTAATTCTCTCTTGCCCTGATTACCTTGCAGGACTACTTTAGGATCAAATGCCATAATTAACCTCTGAACCGACGTGGAATGTACTGCATGATTTCAGTTTTCTTGGCTTGACGTTTTTTAGCGTCACGGTTTGCACGTTCTTGTGCAAGTTGTGCTTTTACTACTTTACCGCGTAATGCAGGCTCATCAACTTGCTGCTGGTCAACAGGCCGAACGATTACACGTGGGTCTTTTTTAGCAGCTGTTTTTTGCCTGTTTTGAGCAAATACTTGCTCTTGACCGCGCATAAAGCTTTCAATTCCTTCAGGTGTAGTTTGAACTTGTTGTGGACGCTCACCCGGCTTAGGCTTAGGGGCTGTACTGTTACGTCTGTCAATACGTGGTGTTTCGCCTGCAACTTGTCCAATGAAGGGCTGTTGAGCACCAGGTGAAGGTAATCCTTTAAATGCAGTCACAATGTCACGACCTTCAATCGTTTGACCTGGATTTACACGTGCAACTTGTGCTTGACCGGCACGAGGGTCAATTGCTTCGGGTGAATCAAAGAATAGCTTTGCACCACCGTGTGTTGTGCCTCCAAAGCTTGTTGGCTCAAGATTACCCATTGGTCCGGTACGTGTGTAGTACTGACCCTTACCGTTTTGGTTGATTTCAGTTGCTTTTGCTACTTCTAGCTGATACATAGCGTTTGCCAACTGCTGTTCTTGAGCAGGGGTGTAACGCAGCTTGCCAAGCACTCCTCTAATGTCAGGATCAGCCTGTTTCCTAGGAATTAGCCTTCCGCCATCTGGGTTTTGCTCTTTGACGTAGAAGGGGCCAGGAAGACGAGCAACAACAGCATCTGCAGCCCGTTGCAGTTCACCAAGGCTACGAATGTTGGGTGAAACGTTTTCAAAACCTTCTAAGCCGCGAATACGATCAGCAAACAAGGTTGTTGCGCCTGTTACGTCTACTTGTGGGAAATCTCCGAATAAACGCCCACCTTCACGGTAACCAGGCTGCTTTTCAACCATCCATGCCCGTGTTGTCATCGGTGCATTGAGTGCTGAGCCTGAATCAGTGTTTGGTCCTTGATACATCGGACCTTGTGTACCGATTGGGTTACCAGTAGCTGGGTCTAGAGCAATTCCAGTATCGGTAAAGTCTGCAACTGGGAATTGACGTGGATTAGCAGCAGCAATTGCAGCCATGCTCTCATCTGCCACCTGACCGGTTGTTACATAGCCAGGATTTCCTCTTGGGATGATTCCTGCACCGCCCTGTGCGCCAACCAATGGGATGCCATCAAATACTGTTGGTGATCCGTACAATCTTTCGCCAATTCCTTCAGCTTCAATAGCTGCTTTGACATTACTGTAACCACCACGGCGACTTGAGAACCTTTCGTTGTCTCTTCGTACCATTTCTTCGGATAATGCAGCATCAGCGTCTCGTTGTACACGACCATCAGCTAATGCATCCTGTAATTCTCCTCTCACTCCAACTAATCCGGGGATTTCTCCACCACCTCCTCCAAATACTCCTTGAAGCTTTGACATAAAGCCAGATTGCTCAGCTTCTGCAGCATTCAGTTCTCTAATTGCGTCTCTCAGCGCAGATTTTGGAGCAACTGGAGATTGATCGCCACCACTTCCGCGTTGACCGCGAATTCCTTCCAAATCTTGGAGTGCATCGTCGTAATCATCTGGATTTACGCTATTTTTTAGGACAATACCGGATTTATCGTACCTTCGTTGGCCACTTTCGTCCCGATCTTCCATATCGGCCATCATTTCAAGCGCTCTACTGCGCTCTTGGTCCAAATATTGCGTATCTCCGTCCTTATATTCGTAATACTGCCCCTGATCTTGACCAAATGGGTCAACTTCTGGCTCTTCACGCAGAGAAACGCCCTGAACTTCTGCAGGATTGGCCGGATCTGATAGTGTTTTTGCAGATTGAATTAAACCACGCTCCACATCTTGCATTGTTACGCTGTCATCAGCGCGTTTCTGCCGTCTCAACCTACGTGATAATGCAGCAAGCGTCTCTTCTTCGCTCATTCCTAACGTTCGTCCAGCAGCAAAAGCTTCAGCACTTGCTATCAGTTTATTATTTTGATCATGTTTGTGCTGTCTGTAGTCATTACTAGCAGAGTTATTTCCAATTGCAGTAATGGCACGGTTGTGCATCTGCTGTCTATCTTCTAGAGCCACTATCTTTATTAATAAACCTAGGACTATTGTAGATAGTTTTTGTTATCTACTTTTTCCGTGGGTCTCTCATGAGTGGTTCACGCTTGTTAAGGAATGAATCACTAATCTGCTGACTTGAAATAGGCGGTGTCATATCCATGCCACGCACGGTGTCAATCATTTCCCCTATTTCTGTAGAAGCTGGAGCAAATGTTCCTGCGGGGATATCAGTTGGGAATGCAGTAGTTGCCGGAGCCGGCATTTGTGCAAACGGATTTTCACCTGCTTTAGGGGTAATAGGTCCATCATTACCTGCAGCTACTTTCTTCACTTCTTCTTTAAAACTGTCAATGTAATCTTCAGCGGACATAGTGCCAGCCTTGAATGCACGAGTTGCTTTTTTATCAGCAGCCTTTGGATTACCATCTTCACCTTTAATAAAATCAGTCCTACCTTCATTCAATTGATAATGGTTTCCTCCGGCATATATCATGCCAAGCGCATGCTCTTTAGCACGCAGTCCTTCCATAGAGTCTCCGTCATTAAGGAATGCCCTATTTGCAGCACGCATCCTGTCTTGCTCAGGACTACCGAACTTACTCATGTATGAGTTAATGCCATCAGTATCGTTTAAGGCTTCCATAATGCGTGATTGGCCTTTCTCTCCCGCTTGCTTAGTACCTTGAGTAGCTGTTGTGGGCGCACCGTTTCCTTGAGCCAGTTCACCATATTGGTTGAATGTAGAACCAATGGCTTTCATTAATTCTGGATTTGGATTTGTAAAATACTCTGGATTTAATTTAGGGTTTAAGTTTATAAATGCATTGCCGTCTGTATCACTAAATGCGCCGAGTGTATTAGTAGTAATACTGGTTTCTTGCCCACCGAAAGGTACAGCTTCAATTGTCCCTTTATTGTCAGGATTGGCTCCTGTACCAGGCAGTTGGGTAGATAGGAACCCGCCAAGACCTACGCTTTGGTAGAACGCTTGTGCACCAGCAGCATCAAGGATTGGCCGACCGCCACCAGGGCTGGTTTGGGTTCCTTTACTGCCATCAGCTTTCTGTACATCACGTGTTGGAGTTGTTATTTGTTCTGTTGGAGTTGTGATTTCTTCTGTTGGAGTTGGCTTACTTTTAGAGGGCTTAATTACAACTTCATCAATTGCATATGAAGGGTCGGCATCATATTCATCTTTGAATGTATCTGGGAATGCTCTAACCTTGTTTGATCGGAACATATTCTGAATTGCCACACCAGTGGCTCCTAAGGTCTGGCTACCAAAACCTGGCCGAAGACGTGAGTAATCTCCATCTGTATTTCTCCATCGCTTCCCTTTACCAGGAACTGTAATCCACCCTTCAGAGTATTGACCCATCGTTTTAATGCTAAATGCTTTTATTATTCTACAAACTTACTTATTAACCTTTCATTGCACGTGCGCTTACTTCTTTCGCAATTGCTTGTTGTGGATTAGCAGGTTGTGCACCGTTTGATGGTGGCGATTGTGGGGCGCCGGGGTTTTCCGGCTTTGGAATACTTGGGCCGTCACCTCCGCTACCAGCAGGACCTAAGCACCTTCCTACGGTCTCATTCCATGTATAACCAGGCTTACACATCACTTTATCAATCATTTCCTGACGACTGCGCTTTTGTTTACCTTCAATGCGCATTTCTTCGGCAAAGTCTCTCATCTTGTTAAATACTCAGTCTTTCCAATTTTAGCTACTACAAAACCACACTAACCACACTACTCTCTATAAAGTGCATTTTTAAATAGAGGGATAGAGGTGATACAGGGATTAAAAATAGGGGTTTATAGGAATTAGCGTGTTTTAGCGCGGTTTAGTGGTTTTTCTGCCTGACTCCGTTAATAAGCACGGGCAAACAGCGAGGCGGTAATTTTACCTCTTTGCGTCACAGCCTTTATCCGTAGTGACTATGAGTTAGAAGTAGGTGAACTGCTCATAGGCGAAAAAAGCTCTATAGGAGGTCAAAAGTGTTGCAAAATTTTTGACACGTTTAATACACTCACTACCCTTAAGCTCCCCCAAACAAAAAAAATATAGGTGTACACTTACGTTTATAACTACAGTTGTTCACTCGCTTTCGCTCGTTCACTTTTGTTTGTCACGTGAGTTTCACTCACGATTCACGCGAGTTAACTCAAGTTAATTCAATTTTAAGTTTATTTCTTTCGCAATAACTTCAGTAATTGAGAATTAACTTTCGTTTCGTACTCGCGTTCACATAAGTTATTGCTGTCGACAACTTAAGTCTTACTTTCGTTGTAACATTCACTTCATACTTATGTGTAAACTTACAAGCTTATTGTTATCACGGAACTAATCCGTTACGTATCCGTGTCACGTGAGTTATTTATATATCTATTAACCTCGCCAGTCCCGCCAACAGCCAACTACCTCCCGGCTTACGCCGGGTGTGTTTTTTAGTGTTCATTATGAGTGTCAACTCATGTCAATGCCAATCCTTTTCCAAGTTTATGATTATGACAATGATCGTTGCCTTGGGACTTTCACTGACTATGACGAAGCAGAGATCACCTGTGCTGAATATCAGAACAACTATGGTGAACCTGTTGAAGTCTTAGTTGAAGAGGCTGAGCTTTGCTTGCCTCAAATCTTTACAGCTTAAGCAACATCACACTTCCGGCTTACGCCGGTTGTGTTTTTTTATGTCCAATATCTGTTAACTACATGTACA
>NHEP01000031.1 GCA_002171515.1 bacterium TMED88
AGGCCCAGTCGGGCGGTGGGAGCACGTCGGCGCGAGTCCTTGTTCGCTGGGTGGCTCGGATGCGACGGGATGCGGCTGCGCGGGCCGATCAGGCAGGGGATGACGCGATCATCCGCCTTGAGAGCGATGCGCGAGCTGTCCGAATCGTAACGGTCCACAGCAGCAAGGGCCTTCAATACGGAATCGTTTACTGCCCCTTCTTGTGGGAAGGTCGTTCGCTCAGAGGTCGGGAGAAGGCCTGGCCCAATTTTCATGACCCCGATCGGGAAGATCAGCTCAGTCTCGACTTGGGCTCGGATAATTTGGCGAAGCATGTGAAGCAAGCCGAGTTTGAGGCGTTCGCCGAAAGCGTCCGGCTCCTCTACGTGGCGCTCACCCGCGCTCGCCATCAGGTTGCTGTGGCCTGGGGACGCATTCAGGGGGTTGAAGGTTCCCCGCTTGCGCACCTCCTTCACCCTTTGCCGCGAGCCGAAGGCGTTGCCTTGAGTGGGCCCGCCTGGTTGGAGGCGCTGAAGACTCACCAAAAGGCGCTGGAAGAAGCGGACGAACTCCTGGACCTGAACCAACTCGCCGAATCATCGGGTGGGGCGATTGTTCTGGAACCCATGCCGGCGAACTTTGAAGTGCCTCGGCGCTCGGTCGAAACCGAGGCTGTGGGCCTTGGGGCGGCACGTGCGACGGGGCGACCCATCACGCAGACTCGTTTTGTCTCGAGTTTCTCAAGGCTCGTTGCGGGGGGTGTCGCCGGCGGTTCTGGTGCCTTTCTGCACAGGTTGCCCGATGAACATCCGGTGTCCGCAGGGCGGGACTACGATCGCGCAGACAACGCCCCGGCTTGGCCTCAGACTTCTCGCATGAAGGAAGAGCAGGTGCCGGTCGTGATGCATGATTTTCCAGCGGGAGCCGGTCCTGGCACTTTGATTCACGGCGTGCTTGAGCGGCTTGATTTTCAAGACCCCGACTCGACTGCGCTGGATCGCCTCTGCGCTGAGGCCGTGCAGCGCGCGGGGTGGGACATCGCCCTTGTGTCGCCTCTGGTGGCCGGACTCGACCAGGCCTTGGGCACACCGCTCGGCGGACCCCTCGGTGATTTTTCTCTTCGAGGCCTTCAGCGTGCTTCACGGATTGATGAGATGGAGTTCACGCTTCCCGTTGCTTTGGATGAGACCGCCGCCCTGACGCCGCGGCGCCTCGCGGAGGCTTTGGCGGCTCACGCGGGCTCTGAGAGTGTCCAGCAGTATGCAGCGCGCGTAGCGAATTTGACCTTCGGGTCTTTAGCGGGCTATCTGCGCGGATTCGTTGATCTGATCTTTCGTCACGAAGGTCGATACTACGTGGTCGACTATAAGTCGAATCGGCTGGGCTCCTTTTCTGAGGATTACCGGGCCGCGAACTTGCTCGAAGAAATGCAACGCCACGACTATATCCTTCAATATCATCTCTACTCGTTGGCTCTGCACCGTATGCTGTCGATCAAGATGCCTGGGTACATTCCTCGGGAGCACTTTGGGGGTGTCTACTATCTCTTTCTAAGGGGGATGTCTCCGCACTCTGGACCGAACGCCGGTGTTTATCATGATCGTCCCTCTGAGGAGGTGCTGGCCGCGCTTTCGGATGCACTCGGCGAAGTGCCGAGTGAGTCGGCTTGGGAGATGGGTCAGTGAGCGACGCTTTGTCTCGGCTCTTGGAGGGCGGCTGGGTTTCGATTCTGAACGCCCGGGCGGCGGAAACATGGGGGCGAATCGGGGGTGAGGGTCGACCCGAAGTGTTGGCCCTCGCGGCTTTATGCGGTCAAGCTGTTGAAGCGGGTCACGTTTGCCTGGATTTGAACCATTTGACTTCATGGTGCGATGCCAGCGGCCGGCTTCTGCCGGAGTGGTTGGAGCGCGACGTCGAAGTGTGTTCGGCTTGGTTGGAATCCAGTCCCTTGGTGGCGACCGCGGAGGCAACGGATTCTGCCGAGGGCGCTGAGGTTCGGCCCTTGGTATTGGATGCTGCGCGGCGCTTGTATCTGCGCCGCTATTGGGACTACCAGGAGAGTCTCGCCCTTGGGATTCGGGGACGTCTTGCCGAGCACTCTCCCTTGGACGTTGATGAGGATTGTCTGCGCGAAGGTTTGGATCGTCTGTTTGGCGACGAAGCGGCGGAGCAGGAACCGGATTTTCAAAGGATGGCCGCCTCCGGTGCCGTGCGTTCTCGTTTCTTTGTCTTGTCCGGTGGACCGGGAACAGGGAAGACCTCAACGGTCGCCCGGATTCTCGCTCTTTTGATTGAACAGTCCGAGGCGGTGTCGAAGGCTGGCCTGAGAATTCGCCTTCTGGCACCCACGGGCAAAGCGGCGGCGCATTTGGGTCAGTCGATTGCGCGAGCGATTCAATCGCTGAATTGTGCGCAGGTGACGCGCGGGGCGATTCCGACGGAAGCTTCCACGGTGCACCGGGCTTTGGGTGCTGGCGGGACTCCGACTCGCTATCGCTACGACGCAGCCTACCCACTGCCCGTCGATGTGGTGCTCGTCGATGAAGCTTCAATGGTAGACATTGCACTGATGGCGAGGCTGGTGTCTGCGCTTCCGCCCGACGCGAGATTGATCTTGCTGGGGGACCGAGATCAGCTCGCTTCCGTAGAGGCGGGTGCAGTGCTCGGCGATATTGCCGGTTCTCGTGCCTTAGCGGCCAACCCCGGACGTCCGCCCGCCGCCCTTCAGTTGGTGAAGAGTCACCGATTCGCCCCAGGAAGCGGTTTGGGCGCTTTGGTTGAAGCGGTGCATGAGGGAGACGCGGAGACGGTTCTGGACCTGCTTGAGGACCCGAGTCAGCCTGACTTGCGCCGTCTAGACCCAGAAGAGAGCGATCGGCTTCGCGCGGAAGTGGCCCGGGGATACGAACCTTTCGCCGTGGCCGACGATGCCCCCGGCCGTCTCGCCGCCCTCGAGCATTACCGGATTCTGTGTGCACACCGAATGGGTCAGGACGGGCTGACGGCTCTCAATTCTCTGGTCGAATCGATTTTGTTCGAACAGGGGGCGATTAATCCGAAGGCCGGTCTGTGGTATGACGGTCGACCGATCCTGGTGACCCAGAACGACTATATCAGCGGCCTGTATAACGGGGATGTCGGCGTGGTTGGGTGCTCGTCGGGGGAAGACCGCTCGCAGCGCGAAGATTTTCGTGTTCTCTTTGAGAAGCCGGAAGGGGGCCCCCGCTGGCTGGGGGTTCGTCGACTCGGTCCGGTGGAGACGGTCTTCGCGATGACGGTGCATAAGAGTCAAGGGTCTGAGTTTGATCAAGTGCTGCTGGTCTTGCCGACGGAACCCTCTCCCGTCGCGACACGGGAGCTGTTGTACACCGCAATCAGCCGAGCGCGGAGAGGGGTGTGCGTGCGAGCGGGGGAGGAGGCAATCCGCTCGGCGCTCCGACGCCGAGTCGAGCGCATGTCGGGCCTCGCGGAGGCTCTGGAGTCGGAGCGGTTCTAATGGCAAAGGTAGGGTCTTCGGACCGCTCCAGGAGGCGAGGCTGCTACGATGGGTCCGTATGGAGCGAGAGACCGATGCGGTCGTGCCCGAGACCGTCTGGAGGGTGGTTTCCCATTATGGCATCGAGGTTCTCCTTCGTTCGCCGAAGGGAATCGAACGCCGCGCGCCTGTCGACCGGCAGGCGAGCCTAGTCGTCGGAGATGAAGTGGTCTGGCCGTCAACAGGTCTTCAGAGGAGACCGCGGACGCGAGCCCTTCAGCGCCGGGATCGGCGGGGTCGAATTCGGACGGTGGCCTCTAACCTGACCGCAATGGGAGTCGTGGTCGCCCCTCGGCCTCGTACCCCTGACGCTTTTATCGACCGGGCCATTGTCGGAGCCCGGGCCGTCGACATTGAACCTTTTTTTGTGGTGAACAAGAGCGATCTCGGTGAAGGCAATGCTCTGGTGGACCATCTGCTGAGTCACTGGCCTGGGGTGGAGCCGGTCCTCTCGGTTTCAGCGACGACCGGCCAGGGTCTGGATGCTTTGCAGGGTTGGTTGGCCGGGGGAGCGCGAGCCGTATTCGTGGGCGTGTCGGGGGTAGGGAAGAGTTCTCTTATGAATGCGTTGGTGGAGGACTTGGCGCTGACTGTCGGGGAAATCAATCCCCAGACCGAGTTGGGCCGCCACGTGACCACGAACGCCACCCTTCATCGTCTCGCCGAGGGCGGAGAATTGATCGATACCCCGGGCTTTCGAGACTTTGGTCCGGTGGCCATTTCCGCGGGCGACCTCGCCGCCTACTTCCCGGGCTTTGAGGCCGCGCTGTCGGAGCGCTGTCGCTATCGCGACTGTCGACATCGCACGGAGCCCCAATGTGCAGTGCTGCAGGCTGTGACAGAGGGGCGCATTGGATCCGAGCGTCATGCGGCCTATATGGCGCTCCAGGATGAACTGACCCAGGTAGACCGGGCGCGGCGTCGCTAGAAACCGGTTTTCGATCGGAACGCGGCCGCGCGGTGCAGGGGGCTGGGGCCTGTGTCATCGTCGCCTCCGGATGATTCTCAACAAAGGAGACAGACGATGAAGGCACTCCGCGATGTCCGTGATCGTCGCCAGGTTTCTAACTGCTCTGTTCGATCTTCGCTGATGGTCGTGCTTGTCTTGGGTCTCGGTTGCGGTCCCTCGGACCTGCAATCCGGAGAGGCTTCTCCGCTGGGTTCTTCCGAGACGCGCGCAATCCCCGAACGATTGCTGCCCGTCGACGACAGCCTTGTCGAGTTTGCAGCGCCTGATCCTAATCCCGAGCGCGATGCATACTTTGGCGATCTTCATGTTCATACCACCTATTCGTTTGACGCCTATGCGTTTGGAACGACGGTGGGTCCGAGGGATGCCTACCGTTATGCCCTGGGTGAGACCATTCAGCACCCTGCCGGGTTTGATATGACGTTGCGCCAACCGCTGGATTTTTATGCGGTGACAGACCATGCCCTTTTTCTGGGCGTGGGGAAGGCGGCGGCGGACCCCACCACCGAGATCGGTCAACTTGAATTGGCCGAACCACTGCATGGGTTGAATGAGCCGGGCAATGAGGGAGTCTTGAGCATCCTGCCGCGGCTTGGTGTCTTTCAGACTTTCGTTCCGGATCTGGTGCAGTCCATTATGGATGGACAGGTGGACCCCGCTATGACGAGTGCTGTCAGCCGGGCGGCGTGGCTCGATATCATTCGTTCAGCCGAAGAGTTCAACGACCCGGGTCGCTTCACGACTTTTGTCGCCTACGAGTACACGACGTCGTCGGATGATCGTGGGAATCTGCACCGCAACGTGATTTTTGATCAGGCGGATAGGCTCCCCGCAGAGCCTTTTTCCCGCTTTCACTCTCAGAACCCTGAAGATCTTTGGGACTGGATGGACGGTCTCCGTGCCCAGGGGATTGAGAGTCTGGCGATTCCCCACAACTCGAATGGCTCCAACGGCCAAATGTTCAAGCTGGTGGACTGGGCCGGGGATCCCATGGACGACGACTATACGAAGCAGCGTCTGCGCAACGAGCCCCTCGTGGAAATCACACAAGTGAAGGGCACCTCGGAGACCCACCCTGCGCTCTCCGACAACGATGAATGGGCTGGCTTTGAGATTATGCCGTACCGCGTGGGCGCGATGGAGCCAAGCGACCCCGACGGCAGCTACGTGAGGCAGGCCCTTCGTCGTGGCCTGGCCTTTGAAGAGGCTGGGATCACGAACCCCTATCAATTTGGCTTCGTGGCGGCGAGTGATACGCACACCGGGGCGATCTCCGATGATGAGTCGAACTTCTTTTCGAAAATCGGAATTCTCGATTCGACTCCGGAGCTCCGCGGTTCGGTTCCCTTGCCTCTCTGGCAGGCGTTGACGTACCGGGTGGCGGCTCCGGCTTTGGTTCAGGACGTTGAGGGGACAGCCTATAGCCAGACGCCCACCACAACCTTTGGCGCATCGGGCGTGGCTGGAGTGTGGGCAGAAGCCAATACCCGAGAGTCGATCTACGACGCTTTTCGCAGAAAAGAAACCTTTGCCACCTCGGGGCCGCGGATCCGCATACGATTCTTCGCGGGCTATGGGCTGGAGGGTGAAATGTTGACCGAGCAGGGCGGAATCGGCCGAGCCTATGATCAAGGCGTGCCGATGGGGGGCGAATTGCCCGCTAAGGACAGCGGCTCGCCGGTTTTTTTGGCCTCGGCCCTCAGTGACCCGGCGAGTGCACCGCTCCAGCGTTTGCAGATCATCAAGGGATGGTCGGATGGCGAGTCCACCTTCGAGGAGGTGTACGATGTGGCCTGCTCGGGGGGAGCCGCGCCCGATCCAGAGACGCACCGCTGTCCCGACAACGGAGCACAGGTCGATTTGAGAGATTGTTCCATCGATGAAGCCAGCGGTCAGGCTTCCTTGGCCGCAGCCTGGTCCGATCCAGATTTTGATCCCGACGAGAGAGCGTTTTACTACGCCCGGGTGCTGGAAAACCCGACCTGCCGTTGGTCGACTTGGGATGCGCTTCGCGCGGGTGTGCCTCCGCGGCCTGATTTTCCCACAACCTTGCAGGAACGGGCCTGGTCCTCTCCGGTTTGGTTGATTCCGAATCGACAGGGCGGCGGTTCTCTCGATGCGGCCTCTCGAGGGTCGGCGTTGGGGGCCGAAAAGGGTTGACCGGATACTCCGCCGTCCTGATCGACTTTCCCCGTCCGGTTGGACCCGAGTTCTCGTAGCCCCACCATCCAGAAAAGGATCACTCCATGTCTGAAACAATGCCGCTCTTGGTTGAGAAAGATCAGGGCATTCTGACCCTCACGAACAATGACGCCCCCATCAACCGTATGAGCTTTGAGTATATGGATGCGCTGGAAGAGGCGGTGGAACAGGCGGCTCAAGATCCTGAGGTCCGGGTACTGGTCTTGACGGCGGCGGGGCAAAAAGATTTTTCCGTGGGGATGGATCTGAAGCAACTGCAATCCGGTGCGGAGGCCCGAGGCGGTTCGGAGGCGGTCTTCGATCAGCGCCTGCGTGTGCTGCGTCGGATCGAGTCCATGGAAAAACCTTCGATCGCGACGCTCTTCGGCTACTGCCTGGGCGGCGGACTTGAGTTGCCTCTGGCCTGTCATTTTCGACTGGCGGCTGCGGAAGGGGCAAAGATTGGCCTTCCGGAGCTGGACCTCGGCTCGGTGCCGGCTTGGGGGGGCACGGCTCGACTCACGCGATGCGTCGGGCGGGATGCGGCCCTCGATTTGATTCTTCGCGCCAAGAAGATCGATGGGCCGACGGCGCTGCGCATTGGCTTGGTTCAAGAAGTGCATCCGCTGGCCGAACTCAAACAGGCCGCCCAAGCTTTGGCCCGAGAGCTGGCCGCAATGCCACCGGTGGCTGTTGCGGGCGTATTGCGCTGCGTCGTGGGGGCGGGTTCGGCTTCTCTTGATGAGGCTTTATCGGTCGAGCGCGAAGCCGTGCTTCGGTGTGGCCGCACACGGGATCAAATCGAGGGGATGCGGGCCTTCATGGAGAAGCGCCGGCCGATTTTTACGGGCGAATAAGCCTGCGAGGACCGACGAGTCAGTTTCTATTCCTCGCTGGATTCTCTTCGCAGTCGTCGGAAGAGCACAACATGGCCAAGCCAGGCTGAGGTCACCAGCACCGCGGGCAACCACACGAAGGGGAATCGGGCGACAAAGCTGTTCGCGGGATCCCCCATGATCTGTCGAAAGGGCGTCGGGGCGGACAGTATCGCGGAACCAACCGTGACGACCAGAATGCCCGCCATCGAGATGTTCCAAATTTGCAGGGTGCCGGGTTTGATCCGTTGCACAAAGGGGCAGAGCAGCAGGGCCGAAATGCCCGGAAGGATGTCCCAGTTGTTGCCCGTCCACGTCATGGTGGGATGAGCCACACCTTCCCGGACCGCAGCGTGAAGCAAGATTTCCACGACGATGCGAAAGCTCTGAAAGCCCACCAGCCACGCAAGCGGGAGGGTGCCGAGTCGCTCAGTCCACGGTTGCCGCGCGGCCCAGGCCAAAAAAACGAGGATCGCCGCGAAGACGAGGAACATGTGCGGGGGATTCCATTGATCGAGGAAGCCCAGGATCGCGAGGCCGCCCACCCAAGCCATCCAGGCGCTGAGGCCCATGGCGGCCCACAGCCCCGCGGTGGGTCCAGAGGTGCGACGGATGGCCCACACGACAAGACTGCCGACAATCAGCGGCAGCAGGAAGAATCCAACCGTCAGCGTGGGCGAAGGCGTTGCATTCAGAGGGGTCACGGGGGTCTTCTTTCTCGCTCCGTCATGGCCGCTTGGGGATTGGAGCGGTCGGGCCGGATCGTAAATGGAGGCAGCGCCGTAATGCAAACGCATCTCCTCCGGACCCTCGGGGGCAGAGCTGGGGCGATGAGGGGTCGATTGGCCTTCTCGCGTCTCTGAATCACTCCTCGCCCAGGGAAAGCTGTAGGCGAAGAGGCCCAATTCGGTCGCTCAGAGCAGCGGCTGTATTGGTCATTCGGGTCCAGCCGGGTTGACTCACCTGAAGCGTGCAATTGGCTCAAAAAGCTTGACCTGGAAGCCGTTTAAGCACTACAACAACAGGATGGGGGAGCGTGCGTTTCGTCTGAATTGCGAAGGCGAGTCAGGCCGAGATCGTTTCAGCGAATCAAGCCATCGGGCTTCGGTTCGATCCAGAAAGATCCGTGCCGCGCAACCTATGGCCGATCGTCAGGTGGCCAGATTGGCCCCCGCTGTCCTCGAGCTTCGACGTGATCCCATGAGATGAACTGTTCCTTGCTCATACAATCGTCAAGAAAGCGAGTCAGATCCACATGATCGAACGTCTTGAAGGGGGGGGGACCCGGGCCATCGTCGTCTTTGTTGTGCTGTTGTGGGTTACGGGGGCGGGATTGCCCTCGATGGCTCGTGCCCAAGACGAATTGGATGCGCCCGCGATCGCCGAAGTTCAAACTACATCGGAACCCGAAAGCAACGAGGAAGAGGAAGACGGGGAAAGCATTGAGGAGTTGGACGCCCGAGCAGATCCGGATTTGATTCAGCCCAATACGCCCCCGGGCGAGGCGCCGAAGCCGG
>NHEP01000032.1 GCA_002171515.1 bacterium TMED88
GACTCTCGGGCGATCAGCTGGCCCGAAGGGTTTGGCGTCAAGTCCAATTGGGGTCTTCCTTATGACATTCTGGCAAGCGCCGACATCCTCTATGTCGTCACGCCCTACACGGAGAGGATGGGCGAGGTGTTTGTTTGTCGGGGGAAAGGGTTCACGGCTCCAAAGACGCCAGAGGAGCCGGTTTATACGCCGGGCAAGGATATCCGAGGCTACACGGTCACGACCTACAATTTCTGGGCCGGTATCTGCAATGACGCGAAGATCGATCACGAGGTCGCTCTCGATGAGCAGGGTTGGTACACCCTTGTCGTGTCCACTGAAGAGAATCGGCCGAAGAATGCCAACCTGGAGGATGGGGTGACTTGGCTCGATTGGGGGGCCTACCTGGACGGGCAGTTGACGTGGCGATTCCTGCTCCGTCGTGATCCAAAGTTGGTGGCTCTGCACGATGCCATTGTGGGCGGCAACCCGGAGCCAGGGATCGCGCCCTATGTCCCTGTAGCTCGCCATGTTTCGAAAAATGAATTCGAATCAGGGGATTGGGAAAAGCGCTTCTAGATCGACAACCCAACGAGGCTTCGACTTCGGCTGGGATTATTCCGGAAGCCGGAGTTCCGCGACGATATCCGCCCAATGATCGGGGTCCGGTGCGCGATTGTGAGTGAGGGAGACGCCGTCGGCGATCCCCTTGAGTCTTTCCCGAAGCAGCCGGCTCATTTCTCTTCGTGGTCCCACGACCGCGATGGTCTCGAGGATTGAATCGTCAATCAAGTCGGTCATGTCGTCCCACCGCCCTGCTTTCGAAAGGCGGTTGAGTTCTCGGTGTAAATCTTCCCATCCGTGACAGACCAGAGTAGGGAGATAAGCGGGTGTCGATCCATAGAAAGCGAGTTGCTTGCGCGCCGCTAAGCGGACTCGCTCCATCTCTTCGTCCGTATCGGCGGTGACCGTGAGCGTGGCGCAAATGATTTCGAGATCCTTCCGGCGACGACCACTTCGGCTCAGGCCTTCATCGAGTGCAGGCATCATATTTTTGAGCAGCGACTCGCGGCTATTGAATGGGTGAGCGATGAATCCGTCCGCCACCTCACCGGCGACGGCGGTCATCAGGGGGCCGAAGCCTCCCGTGAAGATCGGGGGAGGGCCGAAGGGGTTGGGCCCGGGGTCAAAGGCAGGGATCATGATGGTGTGGCGATAGAATTCGCCGCGGAAATCAAGTCGCGAATTTCCTTCCCATGCATCGAAGATGGCTTTGATGGCGAGCACAATTTCACGCATCCGAGCCGCGGGTTTAGACCACGTCATTGAAAAACGATTCTCAATGTGGGGGCGGACCTGGGAGCCGAGGCCCAGCATGAAACGGCCGCCCGTAATGGACTGAAGGCCGTGGGCCAAGTTGGCCAAATTCATGGGATTGCGAGCAAAGGCGATGGCGATTGCGGTGCCGAGTCTGAGGGATTGGGTGTGCTCGGCGGCCAGAGCGAGGGGGAGAAAGGGGTCGAGCTTCGCTTCAAAGGAAAAGGCGCCGTCGTATCCAATCTGCTCCAGGTGTCGAAAGGTGGTCCGCGCGTCGCGTGCGTCTTCCATCGGGGCGGTGGTGTAGACCTGGAGTCTTTTTGCTGCGACAGGCATGAGGGCACTCTAGAGAAGAGGTCGTGTCGAAACCATCCTGATCGTGGTGATCGCAGTCAGGCTGAGTCCTTTTCTCCGGGCTGCGAAAACGGCATCATTCGGCCAAGCTCTGGTGACGCAGAGGGGAGACGGTGATGACAGCAGAGGAAGCGCATATGGCCCCCCCCGAGTCGAAAGGGCATCTCTCTGTGGCCCGAGTTAAGAAGGGCTGGCACGTTGCGTGTCGCAGTGACCAGTTGGGCGAAGACCCGGTTGCACGCACGGTCTTGGGTTGGCCACTGGCCCTGTACCGAGAGCCCGAAAGGGGAGGGGTGGGGGCTGTCCTGGATCGCTGTCCGCATCGTAATGTTCGGCTCTCCAAGGGTGCGGTGGATCAGGATGATTGTTTGGTCTGCCCCTACCACGGGTGGCGGTTTGATTCCGAGGGTTCCTGCCGAGGGATTCCGGGTCTCCTGCAGGGTCAGAGTGAAACTGTGTCGAAGCGGTCAATTCCTGCGCTCGCCGCGGTCGAGCAAGACGGGTTTATTTGGGTTTGGGGTGATGCGGAGAGCGAGCCGGTCGGTCGGCCATTGCGGATTCCCTTTGTGGATGACCCGGATTACGTGGCGATCCATCGGGAATACCTCTTCGAATGCACTCTCCACGCGGCCTTGGAGAATGCACTGGATGTGCCCCACACCAGCTTTGTCCATCGGGGCGACTTTCGGGGCCAAGCGGCGCGGCACGAAATCGTGGCTGAGCGGCGCCGGATTCCGGATGGCATCGAGGTCGAGTACATGGGCGAACCGCCGCTCTCCGGCCCAACGCATTCACCCGATGGATCTCCGATTGTTCAGAGACATTGGGACCGTTTCTTCATGCCGGGGATTGCCCAGGTGGAGTACCGCACGGGCGCCGACCGGCACCAAATCACGACCTTTCCCCATACGCCCGTTTCAGACTTCCAGACCCGGGGGTTCTTGGTGAGCTGTTGGCGTCTGCCTGATCAAAACCCCGAGGTGATTCGAACCCTCGAGGGATTCCTGGATGAAATTTTGGCTCAGGATGTCGCCATTCTGGCGGATCAGACAGCGAATGTTCTCCGGTTTGGGGGGGAGGCTTACGGATCCACCGCTTTGGATCTTATGGGCCCCGAAATTTGGCGGATGTTGCGAAGGGCCGAGCAGGGGTTGGATCCCAATAGCGCTGCAATTGAACAGCGGGTTCGGTTGAGCGTCTGAGCATACGGCTGATCCCGTTCTTCAGGGAAGCCCTCAGGGAGGATGAGTGGATGACAAAGATTGCGACGGTGACCAGAGAGATTGCGCCTGCTGATCTGGGTCGAACGCTCATGCATGAGCATTTGGTGATTGGTTACCCGGGCTCGGAGGGGCATTCCACCCACCCCGGTCCATCCGCCGAAGAGCAGTTCGCGATTTGCATCGATCGCATCGGGCGACTGCAGGAACTCGGCTTTCAAAGCCTATTGGATCCGTGCCCCGCCGATCTGGGGCGCGATGTTGAGCTGGCGGCCCGGGTGGAACAGGCCACCGGATTTCAAATTATTTGCGCCACCGGGCTCTATAAAGAAGACGAAGGGGGCGCCCCCTACTGGAAATTTCGGGGAGCCTTCGAACCGCAAGTGGAAGCCATGACCGAACTCTTTGTTCACGAGCTCACCGAAGGAATTGGGGAGACCGGGATCAGAGCCGGAATCATTAAGGTGGCCAGTGGCCCCGGACAAATTACCGATTACGAGCGCTGGGTGCTCGAAGCGGCAGGTCGGGCTTCACTTGAGACGGGCGCGCCCATTACCACCCACACCGACCGGGGCACGATGGGCGACGCGCAGCAGAAGATTCTCACGGATCTCGGTGTTCCGGCTCACCGGATTATCGTGGGGCACTCTTGTGGAACCGATGACCACGCCTATCACATGCGGATTGCGAGAGCGGGGTCCTACCTGGGCTTTGACCGTTTTGGGATCGAGGTGATTCAGCCCGATGCGAAACGGATCGAGGCCTTGGTCAGGATGATTCAATCCGGCGCGGGTGACAGGTTGGTTGTGTCGCATGATTCAGTCTGGTGCTGGCGCGGAGAGCCTTTGCCGAAGGCGTTGCTCGATTCGGCGGTGGACCTTTTTGATCCAACTCATTTTTCGCGAAATATCGTGCCTCGCTTATATGATGCAGGCGTGACCGAAGCAGAGGTCGAGCGTTTGTTGGTGGAGAATCCTCGCCGTTTCTTCGAAGGCGGGGCGTTGGTTCCCCTCGCCTGACCAGTCGAGGCGTCTCAGCGGGCGGCCATTCTCAGGGGGAGGGTCTCGAGGCGGCGGACGAAGATGCTGGGGACGTGTCGAGGGGGCGCATCGGGATTCAGTTCAAGGATGCGGGTTCGGGCCAGCAATTCCTCGAGAACGACCCGGGCCTCGAGCCGGGCCAACCGGGCGCCAATGCAAAAGTGGATACCTCGCCCGAAGGATAGGTGGTCCTGTGGGTTTTTTCGGTGGAGGTCGATTTGGTTGGGGTGAGGGAAACGGTCGGGGTCACGGTTGGCCGCCGCCCAGAGCAGGAGTAACCGCGATCCCGCCGGGATGTGTGTTTCGCCGAGTCGGGTTTCCTGAAGGCTCACTCGATAGTGGCCCTTGAACGGAGATTCAAGTCGAAGGACTTCCTCGACGAAGCGGGGGATGAGGCTGGGCGTTTCGCGTAATTCTTGCTGAACTTGCGGGTTCAGCGCGAGCAGCCGAGCGGCGTTGCCCAGTAGGCCAGCGGTTGACTCACCGCCGGCGCCGGCGAGGACCACGAGGATCGACACCGCCATTTCGCGTTTGATCTGTCCTGCTTGAACCCCGTCGGCCAAGTCGGAGATGATTCCGGGGACAGGTGAAGAAGGACCAGCCGCAAGCGCTTCTTCAAGGCGATCTGAAAGATATTGCGAGAGATCTGCGGTCGCGCTGGCGATCTCCTGCATGCGATCAGGCCGGGTCGTACCGGCTAAAATTTCGGTGCCCGACATGGCCCACTCAAGAAGCTTGTCGGCATCCTCAAGGGGGAGCCCGACGACTTGGGCCATCGCTTGGGTGGGGATGGGATTCGCGACGCGCTCGATCCAATCACCCCCCTGATGGGAAACCAGCGCGTCGATCTCCCGTTGGGCTCGAGATCGAATCGCCGACTCCATTTCAGCGATCCGTCCGGGCCGAACCCCCGGAAGTACAAGCTTTCGGTGGACCGCGTGATCGGGTTCGTCGGCGTTGGCGATTGCATCGACGGCGCTTCCAAACGCTGAAAGCTCGAAAACGACCGGTGAACCTGCAGAGTCGGTCATCAGCACACCGGTGAGGTTCGCTGAGAAGACATCGTGGCGATTCAAGGCTTCTTCGATTTGTGCCCGATCGGAGACCCAGTAGATCTCGGTGCCCGGAATTTGGTAGACGGGGTTGTGGGTTCGAAGCGCTTCGAATAGAGGGTAGGGGTCCTCGATGTTGACCGGATCGAGGACGTCTAAGCTCTGGACGGGAGAGGACATGGGAAGAAGCTCCAAGTCGTTAACCCGGAGCATGCTAGCGATTTTGTGGGCCTTGAGCGCCCGAGTGGGCCGCCGGCGCTTGCCTGCGGTCCTCTCTCTCCGCTGTCTGAGGCCGAACCGCTATTGGGCTGTGCCGGGGCGCGTTCGAGCTTGTCGGATTCCGACCCAGACGAGCCCGGTCATGATCAGGAGCGCGGTCCCAGGCTCAGGAATCTGGGAGTCTCCATCGTGGATACGAATCACCAAGTTGTCGAAAATGGTTTCTCGTCCGGTTTGGGCAATGAAGAGTTGGTCGAGGTTGTCGAAACCAGAAAAGTAGAGGGTTTGCATCGGAATGCCGGCCGCGGGTCGAGACGGGTCGGTGGTTCCGTCGCCGTTATCGAACTCGCTTCCATCATCGATCGAGTAAAAGGACCATTGGTCTTCAAAATCTTGAAAACTGGGCGTTGCGATCTCGACTTCTGGGGCCACGATGATGGCCACGTCGTCCGCGGGCTGAGACCAAGGGAGTCGTTCGAAGAGTGACCGGCCGGGCGGGGCAGGGGGCGTCGGGTGGTATCGCTGCACGATGTGGTAGTCGATCGACACCAAATCGAAGCGCGAGCCGTCCTCGATCGTGATGCGGGCGCCCTGGAGTTCGTCTCGCCAGGAATGAGGACCATCGGCCCACCCGCCGGCAGCGGTCTGGAACATGCCTCGGATGTGAGTGTGGGGGGCAATGTAGTCATAGTCGCCGCTCGGGGTGCCCGGGTCCACGAGTCGAAGCCCCCCGTAGCGGACGCCGTTTTGAATGAAATCAGGCTTTCCTGTCGCATCCGGATGGCGAGGGGCGTCGTCGAAGTAGCCACCATCACCCGGACTGAACGTCATCGTCACCAGCGTGCTGCTCTGAGCGGCCAAGGGGGCCGCGACCAGCAGAAGCGCCGAGAGGAGGGTGAGGCGAGGGAATAAAAATTTCATGGGGGACCCGGGTTGGTAGGTTTCTGCGCCCTCGCAGGCCGGCGCGTTTCCCGGGTGTGTGGCCCGCCACTCGATTTTGTGTTGAAAAAAACGAAAGTCAGCTTGATTTAGGTCGCTTTTTGGGTCGCGCGCCCTCTGGGGCAGCGTCAATCAAGCCACAGGTGAGGAGTGGGGCCTTGTCGTGAGCAATTGTCGGGGGTGCAATCGCCCGGCACGCAGAGGCCTCAGGTTTTGGGGCGCTTTTCCAGGTAGTTGCGTCGAGCCTGCTTGCATTCTTCATCCCCGAAGGCGGTGACCAGTCCATCGGCGTCCCCCCAACTCCGCATTGTCCCTACCATTTGATCGGTAACGGCATTCACGTGCTGCTTGGTGGAGAGGAGGGTGTGGCGGGCCTTGCTCGCGAGCGATCGCGCTAAGCGATCGACCTCTTCATCAAGGTCCTCGCTGGGGACGACCCGGTTTAGAAAACCGCTGGCTTTGGCTTCCGCCGCATCAAAGGGGCGGCAGGTGAGAACGAGCTCCTTCGTCATGGCCGGGCCGATTTCTCGGACCAAGCGGGGGATGCCGCCCCAGGCCAAAGGAATGCCGAGATCAACCTCGGGAATGGAAAAGCGCGCATCCTGCGCAGCGATTCGAAGGTCGCAGGCCGCGGCCAGAACGAGGCCGCCGCCGACACACCAGCCCTGGATGCGGGCGAGGCTGAGTGCTTTCATGTTCTCGAGGGCATCCGCCATGGTGCGGCCGCATTCAGCGGCCTCTCGCGTGGAGAGCCCTCCTGGCTCGTTTGCTCCCGAGAAAGTCGACAAATCGGCGCCGGCGGAAAAAGCGCGTCCGGCCCCACCCACAATGACGACTTTGACCTCAGGATGTTCGTCAAACCATCGGGCGGCCTCAGCGATTTCGATGAGGGCCTGGGTTGAAAGGGGATTGAGCTTCTCGGGACGATCGAGCTGGAGTCGTCCGATCGATCCTTCTGTGCTGATCTGGAGGGTTTGAAACATGGGAGAGGCCTCGGATAGGTTGAGCGGGCGGCCGGCATCAACCGGCCTGTCCGGTTGTGGGTCCGACCTTGCCTCGCTGGATCAGATGGCTCTGGCCGACAGCGATCGCCGCGGTCGGTATCGTGTAAACATTAACAGCAGGAGATTATTCGTGGGACAAGGCCCGGTTGCCAACACGGAGCAACGAGAATATTGGAATGAAGTGAGTGGTCCCAAGTGGGTGGCCGTGGCGGACTGGATTGAGTCTCAGCTGTCTGGCATCGGCCGGCTGGCCCTAGAGGCCTCCGGCGCAAAGCCGGGGGAGCGCGTGTTGGATGTGGGCTGCGGAAACGGCTTCACGGCGATCGAGCTGGCACAGAGAGTGGGCGAGACGGGAAGGGTCTTCGGTCTCGACCTGTCTCGGCCCATGCTCAAGGATGCGGCCGCGCGAGCCCAGGCGGCGGGAGTTCCGAGAATCCACTTTCTTGAGGGAGACGCTCAAACGGAGCGTTTGGACCCAAGCTACTTCGATTTGGTTTTTTCCCGTTTTGGCGTGATGTTTTTCGACGATCCGGCGGCAGCCTTTCGGAATCTTCACGATTCGATGAAGCCGGGAGGCCGCTTTTTGTTTGCGTGCTGGAGAGATCGAAGTCTGAATCCGTGGATGACGGTCCCCGCCCTGGCGGCTGCCGAGTATGTCGAAATACCGCCTCCGGCCGCCGCACAGGCGCCAGGCCCCTTCGCCTTTGCGGACGCGGATCGCGTCACGGCCTTGCTCTCTTCGGCGGGCTTTGTCGATGTGAACGCAAGGTCGATTGAACCCGGTGTACGAATCGGTGCGGGGCGGGAGCGGCAGCAGGCCTTAGATTTTATCCTCCAGATGGGGCCGGCCGGTGCTGCCCTGCGGAATGCCCAGGCCGATGAAGGTCTGCTTGAGCGAGTCAAGCGTGCGGTGGAAGAACGCTTAGAGCCGTATTGGGACGGCGATGGTTTTGTCATGGATGCAGCCGCGTGGCTGTACTCTGGTCGCACACCAATCGCCGATTCAGAAGGAGGTCAAAATGGCTGAAGTTGACTTGAGCGCTGATCCCGCACATCTGATTCAGGAAAAGAGCTGCGATGCTCTGGTCGCGGCGACGTTAGTCGAGTCTGGAGATCTGGTTTGGATTCCAAGCTCTCATCAGCCGCCGACTGTTCTCGCTGCCCTGGCTGCCCGGGGAGAGGAACTGCGGAACGTCAAGGTTCGGAGCGTTGTCATTCCCGATATGGGCTGGTTTCGGGAAGAAGCCCGCGAGAGCTGGGATTTGCAGGTTCAGTACGCCCTGGCCCCCGATAATCGTCAGGCGCTCGACCGTCGACTGATTGATTTTCATCCCTTTTCGCTCATCAATCAGCATAAAGCGCACGATCACCGTTCGGATGAATCGGGGCCCTTGGATGTGCTGATGGCGGTGGTAACTCCCCCGGACGAACACGGGTGGATGTGTGTTGGGAATGCGGTCTGGGATGCCGTGAGCAGTGCTCGCCGGGCCAGAAAGGTGATTGTCGAAACTTCGCCCGAATTGCCTCAGACATTTGGAGACACTCGCATTCACGTCTCCCAGGTGGATGCGATCGTACCGGGAGATCGTCCTCGTCTCGGATCCCCCGATCCGGACGTTTCAAATTTTCCGGAGACGGATCGAGCCATTGCCCAGCACGTGCGATCATTGGTTCGTGATCGAGACACCATTCAGGTGGGCATTGGGCGTCATACCGGCGCGTTGCCCCTGTTGGGCGCATTCGATGACGCCAATGACTTGGGCTTCTTTTCTGAGCTGACTGTTCCCGGAACCATTGACTTGGTTCGTCGGGGGATCATTACCTCGCGCTATGCGGAACTGCATCCGAAGCGCTTTGTTTCCTGTCATGCGGGGAATAGTCTCGAAGATCTTGCCTACGTGGAAAATAATCCTTTCTTTGAGCTGCACTCGTACGAGCACACGAACGATCCGATGAAAATCGCGCAGCACGAGCAGATGCTGACATTGAATGGCGCACTCATGGTCGATTTGTCCGGTCAAGTCGGCGTTTATGCGATGGGCCCCCGGGTCTATAGCGGTCTCGGCGGTCAGCTGGCGTTTCACTTGGGGGCCTTCATGTCGCGACGAGGGCGGGCGGTGACGGTTTTGCCGTCGTCCGCAAAGAAGGGCGCCATTTCCACGATCGTGCCGCAGTTTGAAGCTGGTCAGATCGTTTCGATTCCAAGAGAGTTGGCGGATACGGTGGTGACCGAGCACGGGGTTGCGCATCTCCTCGGGAAAAGTGTGCGGGAGCGCGCCGAGGCTCTGATTGAAATTGCTGACCCCAGCCATCGGTCGACCTTGCGCGACGAGGCGCGCAGGCTCTATTGGCCGTAGGAAAAAGAGGCTTCGGAAGATCGCAATCCCGCTGAAAGCATTTCGCGAAGGCGCTTTTCTTTCTCGCTTTTTGTTGGCGATTGATGCCCCGACGCGACCTCCACGGATGGGGCCCTTTGAAGCCGCGTGATATGCTCTACGAATCAGTGTGGTGAACAGTTTAAGAACCGAGGAGGTGATTTCAAATGGTTGACGTGGTGAAGTTGGGCGTCAAGCGGCCCGCAACCAAGCCGCTGCTTCCGGATCCGGAGCCGCGGGACGTCAAGTACACCTTTATTTCGGTAGACGACCACTTGATGGAGCCGCCGGATACGTTCAAGGGACGGATCCCGACTAAGTTTGGCGACCGGGTGCCCCATGTGGTTGAAACCGAAGAGGGGCATGAGATTTGGGTGATTGAAGGCAAACCCTACTTCCAAGTCGGGTTCATGTGTGTGGCTGGCCGCCCTGAAGAAGATCACCGAGTTGAGCCCGCGCGTTTTGACGAGGTCAGAAGAGGCTGCTGGGCGATCGAAGACCGAATCAAGGATATGGACATCGGTGGCATTCAGGCCTCTGTCAATTTTCCTTCGGGTGTGACTGGTTTTGGGGGAACGCTCTTCAGCTTCCTTGAGGACCGGGAGCTGGGCTTAGCCTGCACCCGGGCTTGGAATGATTGGCTCTTTGAGGAATGGTACTCACCCTATCCCGATCGCATTGTCCCGCTTGGAATCACGTACGTGACCGATCCCGAGGAGGGGGCCAAGGAGATTTACCGCAATGCCGAGCGCGGCTTCAGCGCGGTGACGATGCCTGAGCAGCCGCATCGACAGGATTTGCCACCGGTCTTTGATTCCCATTGGGAACCGATTATCCGGGCTTGTGCTGAAACCGGGACCGTCATGAATCTGCATGTGGGCTCGTCGGGCTTCGCCCCGATGCCGCCTGGTGCGCCCATGCTTGAGTTGGGCTCGACTTTGTTTGGGCAGATTGCCTTGGGGGCTTGTGCGGAATGGCTCTGGAGTGGTTGGCCGGCGCGTTATCCGGACCTGAAGATTGCGATGTCCGAGGGGGGAATTGGTTGGGTTGCGATGCTGATGGACCGGCTCGACAACATCATGGCGCGTTCGGGGTACGGCCAGGGCTGGCCGGATCCGTCCATCTCGCCCACCGAATGCCTGCGTCGAAATTTCTGGTTTTGCATGATCGACGATCCTTCCACGATCCAGACCCGGCATACCATCGGCGTGGAGAATATTCTCTTCGAGTCGGACTATCCGCATGGGGACGGAACCTGGCCCAATACACAGCAGGTGATCGATGATGTGTTGGGGGATCTGCCGGTTGAAGAAATTCGAATGATCACGCACGAAAATGCGGCCAAGCTCTACGGGCATCCTCTGCCGAAAGTCTGCGTGCCGTGATGGCCTTGGGGCGGGTGGTCGGCGGCTCATTCGCGCTCTGAGGCATGAGCGGGGCGCTCCGTTTCGTGGGCTTTAGGTGCGGAGTGCACTCGCGGTGCCCAGCGCGATGCGCGTCCCATCCTTTTTCTCAACCCACACCTCGCAGTGAATTCGCTCGCCGCTCCCTTCAGGCAGCGTCTCTTTGACTCGGCCGAATGCGGTGATCTCTTCATCGACCCAAAGAACGTTGGTCAGCTTAATGGACATGCGGCCTCCGGTGAGCCACTCCGGTCCGAATGCACGATGCATGACTTCGGATATAAAGCAGGTCGACATCATGCCCTGGACGACAATCGTCGGGAAGCCGAGTTTGCGGGCCTCTTCCTTGTCGGTGTGGTAGTTGCGCCCAGGTCCTGAAAACATCCAGCAGGTCCGTTGGTCGACCAATTTGTGGACTTCGGGCAGGCGGGGTCCCTGCGCGGTGGGGAAGGGGGGGCGCGGTGTTTTTTGATTGGAGGTTTTGCTGTCTACGACAAACTCATCCGAGCTTTCTTTGTTCTGGTCGGAGGGAAGGAAGCTTTGGTGCGTTCGGCCGCGAACGAGCAGCGCCTGACTCTCGGTATCAAAGAGGTCGGTCTCATTGACAACATAAAGACGCCCGCGCTTGAGATAGCGATCAACGATCGTCGAAACACTGCGTACCTGGGTGCCGATCCGGATGGGGGAAAAGATTTCCCAGTCTTGCTGTGCATGGAGGTTTCCAAAGAGATTCTTGAGGTACCACTCGCCCACGAAGGCGTAGCACTCTGAATGGTGAAGCAGTGGCGGTGCGTGTTCGCGGTAGTCCTCTTTTGTGCCGCCGAGGGCATCCAGGTAGAAGTCAACGGCCTCGTGAGTGATTGCGTGGCTTTGCGATCCGCAGAATCGACCCACGTGAGCGGGCTGGCCGATTAAATTCATGCTGAGCTCCTCCCCTCGAAAGGTAGCCATGCTTTGGGGCTCGGGCATTTCGGGGCTTGCGTTGGAGGCGCCTCCATGCTGTCCTACGCCCCCCATGAATGATGCGCGCGAATCGATTTTTGCTCAGCACGCTCAGCGACACCCCCTCGCCGATGCGACGCGTCGACTGATCGATGAAATTCGGTCAACCGAGGCGCCGGACGCCGTCTTGAAAGAAACCCTGTCGGCGGTTGAGAAGGCCATCGCGCTCCTTGCGCCCCACCGAGGCCAAGGCGGCTTTGCTCAAGCGCTTTTGGCGGATGGCGCGGCGGCTTTCGAGAGCGAGTCCGATCCCATGGTGTTCTTCGCTAACAGCCCTTTCATTGGGCGGGGTAACCCGCTTGCTCTGCCGGTCGAGTTCAGCGTGCGGGACGGCGTGGTGCATGGGAGGGGAATATTTACCGGTCCGTACTGCGGGCCCCCTAACTTTGTTCATGGGGGAGTGATCGCCGGCGTGTTCGATGAATTGCTCGGGACGGTGAACGTGGTCCATGAGCAGGGGGCCATGACGGGAACCCTGACCGTTCGTTACCGCCAGCCAACGCCTCTGTTTGAAGAGATTCGGATGGAAGGCCACCAAGCGGGTGTCGATGGTCGAAAAGTGTTTGCCGAGGGAACCATGTGGCATGGCGATACTCTGTTGGCTGAAGCGGAGGGGATCTTTATCCGTTTGCCGGATGAAGTGCGGAACCAGATCTTTGGTAACGGCCAGGGTTTGGGCTGATTTAAGATCCGTTTTGGACGGCCGGTAGAACCCGCTGAGTCAAGAGCTCGAGGCTCGGCCAGGCGAGGTCTGGGGGTAAGCCACCGCAGAGGGGCATGGCGACGAAGATCCCGTTGTTTTGAACGTATTGAATGGCCTCATCCGGGGTCATAATTCGGTAGATCCCTTGGTTGGCTCTGAGCTGTTCAACAGAATCGGCCAGCTGGCCTGTGATTCGGGCCTGTTCAGGTCCCATCCACTTGGCATATTGCTGCGCGTCGTGGAGGAGGTGAGGGCCCATCTCGGCCCACGCTCGGTCAGGGTCTTCTGCAACAAAACCTGCGGTAACTGCACCGGGGGACGGATCGACGAAAAGCCCGGGAGTTCTATCGAGTGCTTGGCAGGCATCGTGGTAAAGATTGTGGAGGTCTGGGTTGGTTCCCCCTCCAATCATTCCGAGTCCGAGGCGCGCCGCACGACGGGCTGCAGCTGCGGAGTGTCCTCCCATCAGGAGCGTTGGGCCTCCTGGGGTGCGAGGGAGCGGTCGAACGACAGTGGGGCGACCTTGATATTCGAAAGATTCTCCCGACCACGCGTGGCGCATCGTGTCCAGTGATTGTTCGAGTCGTTTTCCCCGGGTACCAAAGTCGCGTCCAAACATTGCGTATTCTTCGGGCCGATAGCCCACCGCCACGACGTAAGAGATTCTTCCTTGGCTCAAAAGATCGAGTACAGCCATCTGTTCGGCGAGTTCAACAGGATCGTGTAAAGGGACGATGAGGGCAGCCACCTGAATGGGGATTTTTTTTGTGCGGGCCGCCATGGCGGCCGCCAGAATAAGAGGGGCGGGGAGGTATCCGTCCTCGACTCCGTGGTGCTCAGAAATGACGAGCTGAATTCCGCCTTGGTCCTCCGCCCATGCGGCCATTTCAAGGGCGGTCTCGTAGAGGGCCTCTGAAGAAGCGGGGCCCCAAGCCGGGGCCCGCATGTCGAAGCGTAGAAGAAACATAGAGTGGTCTCCGGTGGGCGTTTCGGGCGGTGCCGGGTCGGAACGATCAAGCGGTCACTTTCTGAAGGCGAAAGGCTCTAAGCGTCCGCTTGACCTCTGAGATTCGCCCATGTTAGAAGAGAGATGGCTGTCGCCGAATCGGGGGACGATCGCTTCAGTGGCGAGGAAGGGAGTTCAGTGATGCGATGGATGTTTTGGGTCGCCTCGGTATTCGCAGTCGCGCTGTTGTGGGTGAATCAATCGGCGGCTGAACCCAGCGCTTCCGGTCAGCAAGGGCCTAAGGCGACCGGGGTGGTCGAGTGCCCCCCGCTGACTCAGACCAAATATCCTTTTCTCACCTGCGTCAAGGCAGAGTTTGGGACGGGCTCTGTGTTGTACGGAGAGCCAGAGCTTCTCCGGGCCCGTGAAATGCCGGCTTTGGATCCCTACGTGGAGAGGGCCGAGAACTCACGCCGAGGCATCCAGTAAAGCGCTGCGGGCTGCCCCCTTCGACGGCGAAGATTTGAACGGATGAGTTGCCGTCGATCTGCAAAGGAGCGCGTGCGTGGGTCGACTGTTTGCAGTTGCGGTGCGTTCAGTTTAGATCCCGTGTCCGGGCTCTGCGGGTTTCGGCAGCTAACCTTGTGGGCCGGGCTGATTCGAACGCCCCGCTGTGCACGGGAGTGGCAGGATGGATTTTGGGCTCAGCGATGAGCAAGAGATGCTCCAGGAGACTGTAAAGGGATTCCTCGATCAGGAATTTTCGCCCGCACGTTCGCGGGAACTCTTTAACTCAGCGAGTTCGCACGATGGTGCTTTGTGGAACGGGCTCTGTGAGATGGGTGTTGCGGGTCTCGTGATCCCGGAAGCGTTCGGGGGTGGCGGCCTGAGTGCCTTGGAGTTGTCTTTGGTGAGCGAGGTGCTGGGGGCGGCGGCCGCACCCGTGCCCTTTGTGGAACATAGCCTGGCGGCCCGCGCTCTTGCTCGAGCGGGTTCGGCCGATCAGCAGGCGCGCTGGCTACCGGCTCTCGCCGAGGGCACGGCACTCGGAACGGTTGCCTTTGGCGAGGAGGGAGGTGCCTGGGGGCCTCGCTCCTGGTCGGTTCGTGTGGAAGATCAACGAATCTGGGGAGAAGTTTTATACGTCTCTTGTGCTGAGGTTGCGGACCTGATGGTGGTGGGGGTCGAGGGCGGAGGCTTGGTGGCTGTCGAGCGAGAGAGCCCGGGTTTAAAGATTCAGGGTCTAGAGGGCCTCGATCGAACTCGCTCCTTGTCGAGGGTTGAATTCGAGGGTGTGCCGTGTGCGGTGCTTTCGACGACGCCGCAGTTGGCTGAGGAGACGTTAGCCGTCGGTCACGTGGCCCTCGCCGCAGACGGTTTTGGCGCGGCGACCCGGCTTCTTGATGCCACTGTGGAATACGCGAAGACCCGTGAGCAATTCGGTCAGAGCATTGCGCAGTTTCAAGCGGTGAAACATCAGATCGCACGTTTGGGACTTGAAATCGAGCCCACTCGGGCACTGTGGTGGCATGCCGCCTATGCGGTGGATCACCTTCCGGATCATGCGGAGCGTTTGCCCGCTCTGGCAAAGTCTCACGTGGGGGATCGAGCGTCTGCATTGGCGCGGATGGCGGTTGAACTTCACGGAGGGCTTGGTTTCACGTGGGAGTGCGATGTGCAGATTTGGCTTAAACGGATTCTTTTTGACCGAGGTTATTTAGGCTCGCCGGAGTCTCTTCGGGAAGACTGTGCTCGTCTGGGGGGCTGGTAGTCGTGGATCTCGAGTACGGCCCCGCGTATCGGGCCTATCGTGAAACGGTGCGTGAGTTTCTGAAGGGCTGGCCTTTAGAAGGGGCCGAGTCCGCCTTGTCTCAGATCGAGCAAGAGTCTCTTTTTCGCCGTCGAGGCATCGAAGCGGGCTTTGTCTATCGCAATATGCCTCGGGAGTATGGTGGCGCCGGGCAAGAACCGGATGCGCTCAAGGACCAGATTGTCCTCGAAGAGTTCCACCGGGCAAACGCCCCAGGCGATCTGCGCAGCCAAGGTGCGGGGCTCTTGGCGCCGACCTTGCTGGAGTTTGGGACCGAGGCGCAGAAGCAGCGTTTTATTCCGGCCGCGCTCAGCGGTGAAGAGGCGTGGTGTCAGGGGTACAGCGAACCAGGTTCCGGAAGCGATTTGGCATCTCTTAAATGTCAGGGCAGGGCGGAAGGCGACAGCTTTGTTCTGACCGGCCAAAAGATCTGGACGAGCAATGCCAACGCCGCAGACTGGATGTTTGGCCTCTTTCGAACCGAACCCGAAAAGCCCAAGCACGCGGGAATTTCCTACCTCCTCGTTGATATGCGATCCGAGGGCATCGATGTTCGCCCTTTGAAGACTCTGACCGGGGGAATCGAGTTCAACGAAGTATTTTTCGATGAGGTTCGCGTCCCGATGGAAAATCTCGTGGGGGCCCGTGGTCAGGGATGGGGGGTGTCACGGGCGACGCTGATCCACGAGCGAAATTTGATCGGGAGTTCCAGCATGCTTCGTGACATGTTTTCGGACCTCGTGGAGTTGGCGCAACGGACCCGGCGCGGTGAGTGTCCGGCGATCGAGGACGCTGGGGTTCGGCGAAAGTTGGCGGAGATCGAGGGCTACGTTTGTACCCAGGAAGCGTCCAATATGATGCAATTTACGGCGGAGCTGAAAGGGGACGTGTCCCGGACAATGCGACCGATGATGATGAATAAGCTTTACAGCACGGATACGACCCAACGAATCATGGAGTGTGCTTACGACCTGTTGGGTGGCGAGGGTTTGCTGGGCCCCACCGAAGCAGACATCCGTGATTGGATGCGGAATACGACGTCGACCGGATGGGTAGAGGCCTACTTGTTTTCTCTCGGGCCGGCCATCGCTGGTGGCGCAAGCAATATTCAGCTGAACATCATTGGGGAGCGGGGCTACGGTCTGCCCCGCGATCTTCGCCTGCCGGCTGGTTGAGGGGCTTTGCCGGCTTCGCAAAGGGTGTCCAGTCGCCGATCCGGAATGAGGCGAAGAACGAGTCGAGCTCCTCGTCGGTGACGGCGGGAGAGGGTTCCGTCCACAGAATGAAGAGCCGATTTTGAGTGATCAGCATCCGGGCTTGGCCGACTAGGTCGGGCAGTCCATTTTGGGCCGGGATGCTGAAAACCATGGTCTGCGCAGACTGCTTGTGAACCTTGAAGCGCTCAAGGGCGATCAGAGTGGCGGCGGAATCTTCGAGCACGCCATCCCGGGCAGAGTTCAGGATCATCCCGTCTGAACTCAACCATCCAATGAGTCGAGGCAGTTGTGTTGAGTTGATCCCGAATTCCTCTGCGCCGACTTGAGATGTGTAGATTCGGGTCACAAATTTCGAAATGGGAAACCACGTCTTTCTCTCGCCAAGTACGGGTTCGGCGGGGAGGTCGATCGTGAAGCTCTGGTCGGCCGGTGTAAAAGGGTTGAAACCGAGTGCTTCGGCCTGAGCAGGCGACGGACCAAGGGGGCTTGCAAAAAGCGCAAGAACTATGCACGAGAACTGGGCGAGGCGCTGACGGATTCGAACCGAAAGAGCGGATCTGCGGTGGGGCACACGTCGATCATTTTGGGATCGAGCGAGCGGGGTCCGGTCGGGCCACCGCCCGGCTTCAGGTCCGGCGGTGGGCGGCAAGACCCGGCGGCCCCAGGGTCTGGCGGGGCCTCGAGCTGCCGCCGTTACAGAGTGCCGATTGGTTGCGCGCATGATGCTGCTTTCTTTCGCCGCGTAGCGCCTTCAGTGGGCGCTTCCGAAAATGTCCCGGAATGGCCCAATTTATCGAAAAGAAAACGCCACCCAAGCTAAAAATGGGCCACTTATGTAACAAGTTGGCCGCTGGCCGACGACTGGGAGGGGGCGACGCAGGGAGATTTCGCGTTGCCTCAAAATACAACACCGCCCGCGGGGCGGCCGTCGAAACATCAAGATCTCGAAGACAGGCCTGTCCGTGAGGCTCCGCGAAAGGGGCTTTCCGTTGCCTCTCAGGCTGGGTCTCTGAATCCTGAGGAGGCGCCGGACACGGAGCTCGTGGAGGGGATCAAGGCGGGGAGTGAACCTCATTTCAACGCCCTGTATGAGCGCTACTTCGCTCGCGTTTACGCCTTCGCTCATTCTCGGATGCGAAGCCATTCCGATGCCGAGGAGGTATCTCAAGAGACTTTCGTCTCCATCCTCACTTCCATCGACAAATACCGAGGCCAGGCGTCTTTGCTGTCCTGGATTTTTGGAATTGCCAAGAACCTGTCAAACAATTTGATTCGGAAGTCATCCGGCCAACGAGAAAAATTAGGTCGGGTCGATCCCGAGCATTTTGTCCCGCAGGCGTCCTTTGGCCGAGGTGGGCCCGAAGAAGAGTTCACTTTTCAGCGCTACGCGACCTCGTTACGGCGGGAAATCGAGTCTGTTTCTGATTGGCAGGTGGAAATTTTTGAAATGAGGCATCTCAAGGATATGTCCATTTCTGAGATTTCCGAAAAAACTCACCGGTCGAGTGATGCCATTCGGTCGAGTCTTTATCGAATCAAGAAGCTCATGATAGAAGTGGCAGAAAACGAAGGTTCAGATCGGGTGGGTGAATGAAAAAGTTTCAAAGATCCTCGGACCGACGAAGGCAAGGCTCCGGCGGATCGCGTGAATCCACCCGGAGGGTGCCCGGGGTTGGAAGCAAGATGGACCCTTCGCGGCCGGCTTCCGGGTCGGTCGAGGATATGCAGGAACGTGAAGAGTTCGTTTGGCAGGAGCTCGAAGAGTTCGTGGCGGGCGATGAAAAGCTCGACCTGGGTGTGAGCCTCGACCAGGAGCGTTGGTGGAGCCTGCTCGTCCAGGCGGTCGGAGGCCCGGATCGGCTTCCGAAAGCGTGAGCGGTCTGGGCCGGGGAATCTGACTAGGCTGACTTCACCCGCTCCGGTGCGGCGTCGTGGACATCCGAAGCCTCCAAGAGTTTGCTGATTTTTTCCCCGTGTAGGGCACCCCCTTATGCGGTTCAGCGGGGCCGTTCTCTGGGAAGTGCCGTTGGGAACAACGCGCGATCAGGGGCCTTTCCCTTCACGGCCAATGCCATCCCAGTGACCGACTAGGCGCCCACTAGCTCGGGTCGACCTCCCGCAGGCTGGGTTGCGCGTACGCATCGAGCGCCTCGGCTAATGAACGTGTCTCGGTCTCAGGGTCGTTGACCACGGCATCGAGCCAGGGCGCGCGCTGGACTGCGCAGACAGTCAAAGGGCGTTCCACTCGTGCGAGTCGATCGACTTGCCGGACAAAGCTCTGCGCGTAGTCTGGGGGCCGGACATCAGTGCAAAACTCGGCCAGGGCAAACGAATCGGGGCAGGCTGTTGACCGGGGATCCGGGTGAATGATGTGTGGGCTACCCGGTTGTGGCCCTCCTCCGGTGAGACCTGGTCCATCGCAGAGGATGGCGCCGAGCACGGCACTTGGGCGCCCGCCGGCAATCAAAAGTGCGATGTACCCTCCCAGTCCTCTTCCGCAGATCGTCGAGGGGCCAATTTCGGCAAGAGCTGCGTCGGTATCGGCCATCAGAATTTCGGCCGTGTAGCCTCCGCCTTGAGGACATTCGCTTTCCCCGTGCCCCGTAAAGTCAAGGGCATAGACCGGGCCCATCCACAGCCTAAATTCGTTCGGGAGTGCTTCAGGTGATCGCTCGCCGAGGCCATGCAAAAGGAGAAGGGGGTGCCCCGATCCCTCGCTCCGGAGAGTGTGGAGAGCGAGTCGAACCTTGCCATGCTGAATGGTTTGTGTTGTTCGCGAGCTCACTTTAAAAACTCCGAGATATGGTCCACGACTTCCTGGGGCCGTTCGATGTGTATGAAGTGGCCTGTCTGCTCGAATGTAATGACCTTCGCATCCCGGGGGAGATAAGGTGGAAGGTCTTTTTCGCGCGTTCCCCAGCCCAGTTCCTCGGGTACGGTTGCCAGCATGGCGAGTAGAGGGGGTGTCAAGCCGGGAAGTTTTTCCAGTTCCCAGGTCGGATTCCAGGGGCCAAAGCCGCCAAAGCGCATCGAAGGGTCGAGCTTCCAGCGCCAGCCGTCTGAGTCGAGGCGCGCGCCTTGTGTGACCAGAAAGCAAAGCCATTCATGACTGAGTCGAGGATTCATTTTTCCGCGGCGCCGAGCCAACTCCTCCAACTCCCCCGCCCGCCGTTGTCGTTCGGCGAGTCCGCGCGGGTGGTCGAGCCAGTCGCCAATTTCACGGTCGAGCAGGCGAGAGCGTTCGTGATCTGCGACGTCGGGGCTTCGACGACGCGAGGGCATTCCGTCGATGTTGACTAAGTGGCTCA
>NHEP01000033.1 GCA_002171515.1 bacterium TMED88
GGCCCAACGCCGGGCCAACGGTCCGCTCTTCTTCGATGACCACCGGCACCGACAACGCGCCCGCCCGAAGCACAACCGCTAAATCCGCAGCCTCCTGGGAAGAAAATCGTCCGGTAATTTGGCCCCTCGTGGTAATGCGACTTTTGATGGACGGGGCGCTGTAGACATCCTTATCGAGAATGATGGCCAGAAGCGCGCCGATATTTTGTTCAGTGATTTCGCCGAACTGGCGTCCACCCTCTGGGTTGAAGCGAAAGTTCACCAAGGGACGCTGCTGTTGATCAAAACCCACCCGGGCGTCTTCAAGATAATCTCCGGTCAGGTCCGCTGAGTTGGAGACCAAGTACGCGGAGACGACAGAGTCCGTCTCCGGATCACGCTCGACCACCACCTCAGTCTCTTCCGGCCACCCATCTGGGTAGCGGGCCTGAAGCCGGTCTTCATCGTCGGCCCGATCCTTCACAATCTTAAACTCGAGAAAACCAGTTGATTTCAGCAGTTCACGTGCGCGGCCGCGATCGATCTGGCCACCCGGAATCTGCACCAAAACGCGATCCGCACCCTGGCGCGTGACGACAGAGTCCGGAATTCCGCGAACCGGATCATTGATGCGCCGGCGGAGAACCTCCAAGACCTGCATCATCGTCCGTTCACGAATTTCTTGAGTCCAGCTGTCCGTCAGGATGTACTCCACCACGCCGTCTTGCGAGGCACTCTCTTGTAAAACGCCTGAGTCATCTGCCGCCGCACGTGCCCGCGCCAGATCGGCAGGCTCCGAGGACTGCACCCTCAATGCGTTGCCGTCGACCACAATATCAATGGTCGAGAGCTCACCCTCACCCAAGTCCTCGCGCATATTCTCTTGCACAAAAACCAACTCGTGGTTGATCGCGTCCTCAATCGCCACACCAACGACCCAGTGAATTCCACCCTGGAGATCGAGGCCCAAGCGGAGCCCGTCGTCGGGCCAGAAGCCACTGACGACCCGGTCCTCCTTCGGGACAAAGTTTGCAATCGCCAAATAGGCAAAAAGGGCTACGACTCCAAAAACCGCCACCATTCGCCAACGCAGGCCTCCTGTCACGACCCGTCGCCTCCCTTCTTCTCGTCATCGCCGGCTTCGACAGTGCCCGGCTTCGATACGCTCGCCAACCCCGTGCGGGCGACTTCGACCTCAACCCGAGCCCCCCCTTTCACCCGGGCAATTTCGACCGTCACCGAGTCCTCTTTGACGTCATTGATCACCCCGTGGAGCCCGCCGCTGGTGACGATTCGATCGCCCTTGGCCGCAGATTTAATGGCGGCCTCGCGGGTCCGCTGCTGCTTCTGCTGGGGACGCATCACGAGGAAATAAAAAATCATGAAAATCGCGCCCATCATGATGAAAAAACTCATATCGGTACCGCCCGGGGCCGCTTCGGCCTGCAGCAATACCGCGGAGATTCCGTCACTCACCCCTGCTTCTCCTTCGCCCGCACGGCGTGTCTGCGGTCCGTTGATTCACAGCCATCTCCTCTCGGCCCCAATGCTCCATCAGGACCCACCCCGGACCGCTTTGCTGCAATCCGAGAACCTCTTATTTCTTTTGAAACGCCGCAACTTGCCCTCGGTTCCAAAGGCTCAGGCGGGCGCCGGGGTAAAAGGTCCTCAAAATATCGCGATAGCTTGAGCCCTTCGCGGCCAAACCTCGCGCGCCCCATTGGCTCATTCCGACCCCATGCCCACTTCCCGAGCCCACAAAGACTAAATCCTCACCTTCGGGCCGGAGTTCAAAGAGCGTGCTTCGCACCGTCGATTCACCCACCATTTGCCGCACCTCCCGACCCGAGAGCCTCACTTCGCCACGAGCGCCCCGAAAACGCACCCAGCGGACGCGTCCACTCGGCGTTCGATCCTCGATTTTCGCCTCGTGAAGCTGACCCAATGCGTGGCCCGCCTTTTCCAAAGACCGCGCCAGTGTGGACCGGGCGATGCGCGTGCGCCAGTAGGTATCGGGTGAATCTTCCTCCTCAAAGACCTCCACACTCACCAGATAGGGCACCTCACGTCCCCAGACCTCCGCAGCACTCGCCGTGCGGCCCCCGGAAGCAGAATGAAAAGCCGCGAGAATGGGCCGCCCCGAGGCGGTCAAGACCTGGCACTGCGTATCCCGCGCTGCGTCCCGTGCGGCGGCCGCAGCCTTTCGGCCGCCGTACACCTGGCTCCGCGTGCCAGCTTCAACATCCCAGCCGCGCTTCCGATGGGCCGCCCGCTGGTGCAGGGCAAAGGTTCGACTGGCCACCGCCTGGGCGCGAAGAGCCGCCGTCGACCAGCCTGTCGGCATCTCCCCGGTGATCGCCCCGGCCACATAGGCCTCGAGCGGCACCTCATTGACCAGAACGAGATCAGGGCCCAGGCGAGACGCGACCAATCGACCGGAGAGCGAAAGGCCGGCAACCCGAGCCTCCTGGCTCGGCCGGATCTCCCATTGGGGACCCACGGATCGACCATCTAGCTGAATCTGATGCTTTCTCGAGGGCGCAAGGACCCGCTCATGGCCGTCGATGACCAGGCGCACCGGGCCCGGAGTGCGGCTCACCATGACGCGCATCACGGCGCTACAGGCCCCGTGAGGTTCTGCCCCGAGCGCCGGCAGTGCCAGACTCAACCACAAAACCACAACGAAACCGATTCGTCCCCCCGACAGAATCGTGTGCATTGCGTGCTCGATATCGCACGTCCCCGCCGAGGGGTCAAGGGAGGCCGAGCACCCCTATGCCCCAGTGCCTTACGCAGTGCCTTACGCAGTGCCTTACGCAGTGCCTTAGAGGTCGGACCGGATGCTGTCGGCCTTGTCAGTCACTTCCCATGGAAAGCCAGCATCTTCCCGCCCAAAGTGCCCGTGATAAGACGTCGCGCGGTAAATGGGACGTCTCAACTGAAGGGTCTCGTCTATCCCGCGGGGAGTAAGGTCGAAATGCTTGCGGACCAATTGCTCCAACTGCGCCATCCCCAACTGACCCGTTCCAAAGGTCTCGACCCGAATCGAAACCGGTTCGGCCACCCCGATCGCGTACGCGAGCTGCACTTCGCACTGCCGGGCCACTCCAGCCGCCACCAAGTTCTTGGCCACGTACCGGGCCGCATACGCTGCACTCCGATCCACCTTTGAGGGATCTTTGCCTGAAAAAGCGCCGCCCCCGTGACGGCCCATGCCCCCGTAGGTGTCCACAATGATCTTCCGGCCCGTGAGACCCGCATCGCCCATCGGCCCACCGACAACGAAACGACCCGTGGGATTGACATGCATAATGGTGTCTTCGTCGATCAGATCCGACGGCAGCGTTGCCCGAATCACGCGCTCGACCAAGTCATTGCGAAGGTCTTTATGCGCCACATCCTGTGAGTGCTGAGTCGACACCACAACAGTATCGATTCGCTCAGGCGCCCCCTCCTCGTCGTACTGCACCGTCACCTGACTTTTCGCATCCGGACGGAGGTAGTCGAGTTCCCCCGACTCAAGACATCCGCGATGCGCTTCGATGAGCTGATGGGCATAGCGAATCGGCGCCGGCATCAGCTCCGGAGTCTCGTTGCACGCATAGCCGAACATCATGCCCTGGTCTCCGGCTCCCTGCTCTTTGTGCAGCCCTTCCCCTTCACTCACGCCTTGCGAAATGTCGGGCGACTGCTTTCCCAAGGCCACCATCACACCACAGGTCGCGGCGTCGAAACCCATTTCGGAACTCGTATACCCAATATCATGGACAACGCTCCTCACGATCGCGGGAATATCAACCTGCGCCCGGGTCGTCACTTCACCGCAGACCATCACCAAGCCCGTCGTCGTCGCCGTCTCGCAGGCCACCCGGGAAGCGGGATCCTGCTCCAACATGGCGTCCAAAACCGCGTCTGACACCTGGTCGCACATCTTGTCCGGGTGCCCCATTGAGACGGACTCGGAAGTAAAGAACGAGCGGATAGACATTTTCTTTCAATCTCCTCGAAACGAGTGGGAAGCGGCAGATTAGGAAAGGCCGACCCCCGCTGAAACCCCCTCAATGGACGGGAGCCACACGCCTCTGAAGTTAGTCCGACTCCTCGGACTCGATCAGGGCCCCCAATTCACTCACCGCCAACTCAGAATCCGGCCCCGATGCCCGGATCCGCAGCACAGTGCCTTGGGCCGCCGCAAGCGAGAGGATGGAAAGTACACTTTCACCATTCACCCACTCCTCGCCCCGCCCCACCTCCACATCAGACTGAAATCGAGTCGCTTGCGATACGAATCGACCAGCGGGACGAGCATGCAAGCCGAGCTCAGACCTCACAACGAATTCACCCTCGGTCATCATTTTTCCGCTCATGAGGACTGGCTTCCAGAAGGCAGCAATTGACTGGCCACCGAGATATTTCGCTGACCGTATTCCTTCACGAAGACCGCGAGGTCAGCCAGCGGAAGCTCGTCGGTTGAAGTCGCCAATTTGATCAGCATCGGTAGATTAATGCCGGTCACCACCTCGATCGGGTGATCGTCCAAAAACGAGAGGGCCAGATTGGAGGGCGTCCCGCCAAACATGTCAGTCAAAACGAGAACCCCCTCGCCGACATTGGCTTGAAGAATCGCTTCTTCAATCAACTTCCGCATGGTCTCGACGGACTGACCCGGGTCGAGGGAGACCGATCGGTAATCGGGTGCATCCGGAATGATTAATCGCAAAGCCTGTAAAAACTCGCTTCCGAGTCCGTAGTGGGTCACCAAAACAACGCCGACTCTCATGACAGCCTCTCCACATCCCGATGCACCAAGTTCACCTCACGCCCCTTGGCCTTAAGGTATCGAGAAAGGTCCTCCGCAACCGCTACCGACCGATGCCGTCCTCCTGTGCACCCGATGGCCACGGTCACGTAGGCCTTGCCTTCTCGATCGTATTCCGGGAGCACATACCCCACAAAATCTCTCAACCGTCGGGTCATCTCCTCCCCCCCCTCCGAATTCAGCACATAGTCGGCCACCGGGGCCTCTCGGCCCGTCTGGGAACGCAAATCGCTTTCAAAGTACGGGTTGGGAAGAAATCTCATATCGAACAGCAACTCGGCAGACCGCGGCGGGCCATACCTAAAGCCAAAAGACACCAAGTTGACGACGGTCGGCCGAGACTCTCCGCGGACATGATCTGTAATTCGAGACTTCAGCTGATGAACATTCATCGCCGAGGTATCGACACGCAGATCCGCCATGCTGACGGCGCTGATCAGAAGCTCTCGCTCACGTGCGATGCCTGCACCGACACTGCCCTCTGGCGAAAGCGGATGTACTCGCCTGGTTTCTCTGTACCGATTCAAGAGGGCCTCATCGGAACTGTCCAAAAAGATCAACTCAATCCAAGCCCCGCTTTTGCGCAGCGTTTCCACAACCTCTGGGACGCTCCGCAAAAACTGCTCTTCCCGGGCATCGACTGCGAGAGCGACCTTTTCGATCGGGGGCGTGGTCTCCCCGCAGAGCTTCAAAAACTGCGGGACGAGTTGCGCGGGGAGGTTATCAACGCCGTAAAAACCCAGATCTTCCAACGCCGCCATGGCTGTCGTTTTTCCGCTACCGGAGAGTCCTGCCACGAAAATCACATGTTGCCGACTATTGCTGCCGGTCATTCCGCGCCTCCGCTGGGCTGAAGGGTCAACTGTTGTCGCCGCATTGCAGCATCGAGTTTTTTCGCGGCATTGATCCCCTTAATTCTCTCTCGATGATCGCGGACCGCGACCTCCACAAGAGTCGCCATACTGCGAGCCGGATGCACAGGGATCGTCAAACAGGGAAGGCTCACCGTTCCCAGAACCTGACGGGGCCGATCCAGCCCAATCCGCTCATATTCGACTTCCTGCCGCCACGGCTCCAGCACGCAAATTAAATCAATGGCGCATTCATCTCGAACAGCACCGTCGCCATACAATGCATGAACATCGAGCAAGCCGATGCCTCGAATCTCGACATAATGCCGAATGAGCGCAGGCGAGTGCCCCATCAAAACAGCCGAGTCGGACTGAGAACGGGAAACGAGCCTCACGACATCATCCGCCACCAGACGGTGGCCCCGCTGCACCAACTCAAGCGCGCACTCACTCTTGCCAACGCTGCTATCGCCGCGAAGTAAAACGCCCACGCCCAGGACTTCAACCAGGGCCCCGTGAACCTGAAATTCCATGCCGCTCCCCGCGTTCCGACCTAGCCCGGTGACAACTTGGCCCTGTCTCGCCTGCCGGAAGACGCCCTCTTGAGTCAGAATTTCGTATCTTCGGCCTCGATCGCATCGAGAACCGATTCAATGGATTCCGCCTGCACGAGCTTGTCCCGAAACTCGGGGTCTCGAAAAAACCTCGATATTCTCGCGAGAGCTTTCAGGTGCGCCCCCCCGGAATGCTCCGGCACCACCAGAAGAAAGAAAAGCTGAGTGGGCTGCCCGTCAATCGAGTCAAAATCAAGCCCCTCTCGACACCGAGCAAAGGACGCCACCAGCGTTTCAAGGCCCGCAACCTTGCCATGGGGAATGGCCACTCCCTCGCCGATCCCCGTACTCTGGAGGGCTTCCCGCTCCATGAGAACATCCAGCAGTCGATCGGGATCCAAAGCCGGGACCGACTTGGCCAATGATCTCGCCATTTCGGCCAAAAGGCCCTCTTTCGCGCCCGATTCAACGTCTAAGATGACGGCGTCTCGGACGAGGATGTCCATGATTTTCATGCCCGCTCCTCGATCGGCGCGCCGAACTTATCTCACTCACGCCGGAGCCGCGATGCCTCCTCAGAACTTCCCCGGAATAAGCGATTGGCCGAATCGCTCAAATCACCTGCCGGCGCTTGCTTGAGGAGAGAATATTCATCGCCTCTCGGTATTTTGTGACGGTTCTGCGCGCGATGTCGATATTGGAGGTTTTCAGTGCCTCGGCGATTCTCTGGTCCGAGAGGGGCTTCTTCGGGTCTTCATCGGCAATCAGCTTCCGAATCTTCTCCTTGACACTTTCGCTGGCCACCGCCTCCCCTTGGAAGCGGCTGATCGAGGAGTTAAAGAAATATTTCAGCTCGTAGATCCCCTGGGGCGTATGCACGTATTTGTTCGTTGTGACCCGGCTCACCGTGGATTCGTGCATGTCGATATCGTCGGCAACATCTCGAAGATTCAGAGGTTTCAGGTGGGCCACTCCGTGCTCGAAAAAATTTCGCTGATGCTGGATGATGCTTTCCATCACTTTATAGATCGTCCGCTGTCGCTGGTGGATCGACTTAATGAGCCACAGCGCCGAACGCAATTTGTCTTGAACGTAATCTCGCGTGCCTTTGGCGTCCTCAACCGGCGAACCACTCCGCAGTACGTCCCGATAAACGTGATTCACCTTCAGCTTCGGGAGCCCGTCCTCATTCAGCAGCACATGAAATTCTTCGCCGATCTTGTGGACGTAGATATCCGGCGTGATGTAGACCGGTTCATCCCCTCCAAAATCACGGGCCGGTCGAGGCTCGAGGCTCGCAATGACACTCCCGGCTTGAGCCACTTCTTCCGGTGTGGACTCTAAAATCCGAGCCAAACCCTTGAAGTCTCGCTTCTGCAGAAGGTCCAAATGAGCATCGACAATCTCAAAAACCAAGGGGTCTTTCATGCGGAGCGCCTTGATCTGAATCAGCAAACACTCCCTGAGATCCCGCGCAGCGACGCCGAGCGGATCAAAACGCTGGACACGGGCCAAAACCGTCTCGACGGCTTCAATTTCAACCCCGGCTTCCTGTGCGATCTCTTCAACGGTGGTCCGCAGATACCCACGCTCATCCAGGTTCCCAATAATCCATTGCGCAATTCGGACCGCCCCTTCATCGAGGTCTGCCAAATGCAGCTGCCAATCGAGATGCTCTCCGAGGGTCTGCCGTCGGGTCAGCGTGGCCTCGAGGCTGGGCCTTTCATCCTCGCCACCCAATCCGCGTGCGTCTAAGCCCGTCTGGGGGTGAGATTCGAGGTATGCTTCCCACTCGACGTCGGCAATCTTATCGGCATCCGTCGGCTCTTCCGCGGAGGTCGCCACCTCAGCCGTTGGCCCGAGAGAACCCTCTTCCGATAAATCACCACTCAGTTCGGCAGGGGAATCAGAGTCGGCCGCAGACTCGCCGCTGGGTTCAGTCGGCTCTTCCTGCCCCCCCGGCTCGGTGACCGATCCCAGCTCCTCACCCGGCGTTGCATCAGCGAGCTCGGCCGAGGTCTCTTCTTCCCGCTCGTCCTCTTCAAGGCAGGGGTTTTCCTGGAGCTCCTGCTCGACGAGGCCGACCAGCTCCATCTGATTCAACTGAAGCAACTTGATGGCCTGCTGCAACTGGGGCGTCATGACCAGTTGCTGAGACATCCGGAGCTGTTGTTTGAGTTCAATCGCCATGGGTTAGGGGTCGCAGAGAGCCTTTATTCAAAGTTTGAAACAGCCGAGCCGGCCCGATCAAATCGCTTTGCCTTTGCTCGCATCCTCTCATTCTAGAATTTTCCCGGTCCCGCTACGAGTCCAGATTCTTTTCATCGGCTGGCTCTTCCCGACTCTTGCGTCCGATTCAGATCAGTTGAAAGTCTGCTCCCAGGTACGCATTCCGAACAACCGGATCCTTGACCAGCTCATCGGGTGAGCCCGCCTTCAGAATTTGGCCATCCTGGATGATGTACGCACGATCGCAAACCGAGAGCGTCTCTCGAACGTTGTGATCGGTGATCATCACGCCGATCCCCCGGTCTCGAAGGCTTGTTACGAGCTTTTGCGTTTCGCTGACCGTAATCGGATCGATCCCTGCAAAAGGCTCGTCGAGCAGCATAAAACGAGGCTCGAGAATAAGCGCGCGAGTGATCTCGAGACGGCGGCGCTCGCCTCCGGAAAGGCGATCGGCCCTGTATTCGGCCTTCTCCTCAAGCCCGAGTTCTTCAAGCAGCTCTTTCATCCTCTGCCTTCGCCGGCGCCGGCTCGATTCAACCGTTTCAAGGACCGCCTCGAGATTACCCGCGACTGTGAGCCGACGAAATACTGAGCTCGCCTGGGGAAGGTACGTGATCCCGCGGCGAGCCCTCCTAAAAAGGGGCAGCGCAGTAATGTTCTCCCCCGACAGATACACCGCCCCACTGGTGACCCGATGACTTCCGGCCAGCATGTTGAAAATTGTCGTCTTGCCCGCCCCGTTCGGCCCGAGTAGCCCAACAATTTCCCCCTGAAACACGTCGAGGCTCACTTCTCTGACGACCTCTCGTAGACCGAATTGCCGGCTCAACGCCTCCCCGCTCAGGCACGCATCGTTCCTCATCGGCCGCCCCCCGATGGCCCTGAATTGGGTAAACAACCCGCCCCCTCTTCTCCGCCATCTCGGATCTGAACCTTTGCGCCTCCCAAAACCCGCGCCCGCTCTTCTGTCAGATCCAACACAATGCTCTCGCCCCAGACCCTGTCACAGCCCCGCTCCAATCGGGCTCCAATCCGACAAATAATTTGATCAAGGGATCGATCGAAATCGGCCTCTTCGCACCAGGCTCGCTGGTCCCGAAGAACGACTCGAACATCCCCACGGGCCTCCAGGCGTTCGGGCTCCGAATCATCCGGCCCATAGAAAGCCCTCAACGCATCGGCGTAGAGACTGAGATCAGCCTGCTGAACAAAAACACCTTTCTCAAAAACGAGCAGCCGCCGATCGCCAGCCAGGCGCCGAATCTCCAGAGATTCGGACTCGATCGTCATTTCCTCACCGAGCCCTTCTGACAATCCCAAGAACGATTCTGCTTTTGATCCTTCGCCCTGTTGGGCCCCAAAAGCAGGACTGTCGCCCATCAGGGAAACGAGGCCCACAAGAGCAACGTACGGGCTCAGCACACGAATCGCCCTGACGAACAAAGAGCGACGAAGAAGCCGCCCCCGGCGATTCAAGGATACCCTCAAGGCCGCCTCGATTGAACCTGAGTTCCACCCGTCAGCCGAAGCGTGCGCGTTTGCATGTCGTATTCGAGACCGTTCGCACGGATCTCCGACTGTGCGTCGAATAACAACACCGGCGCAGACGTGAAGAGGAGGCCTCGGGATTGATCATATTCCAACCAAGCCGTCTCAAATCGACGACCTTTTTCATCTAAGCCTTCGACCGCCCCCTCCATCCTCAAAGCGTCCCCCGCCAACGAAACCCGGGCCCGATCCGCGCGAACGTCCAGGGGATCCTCTGATATCGGCTGAACCAAATTGACCGTGACGTCCGTGAGGAGAGCTTGCCCTGAGCGAGGAGAGATTTCGGCTTCCCGGGCGCGCACCCGAAAAAAGTCGTCAGCGGACTGGGTCACCATGAAGGTCAATCCGCGGAGAATCGCTTTGTCGGCTGCGGCTGCCGAGGCGACTGAACCCAGTCCGAAAAGGGCTAAGCCTGTGATGACCGTCCTCAGAACCGGAGCAGGTAGCCATCTAGAGTGGGCCCACGGAAGCGCGGCGAACAGGCCGAGGTTCCGTATGCCTCCTCCCGTTTTGAAGGGGCTCAATCCGTTCGGCCGAAAAGCGTCCTGAACGGCTCTTGCGATCCAATCCAAAAGGCCGGGCGGAGGATCAAATAATCGTAGATCACCCCGACCGGATGAATCACGTAGGCGGCGACTCGCAGAGGCTGACCGGCATTCGACGGATCATACTCCTCTGCCTGTGTGGCGTTGGCCAGCCCAACGGTCAACACAAGGATGGCGAGCCCGCTCGCCCAAGCCTTCGCTCTTCGCCCTGCGCACGCTTCTCGCTCTTTTGTCATGACCATCCTCTCCGGGGTCCACCGCACTGTCCAACGGCCCATCATTATACCCCCTGTGTCGGATGATCGCCCCGAGAACCAAAGGAAACGATGCCGACGCAGACTCCTCAGCGCCGCCAGAAGGCCGGAGAGAGCAGTACGAGCAGAGTAAAGAGCTCAAGTCTGCCGGCGAGCATGCAAAAAACGAAGCCCAATTTCATTGAGGGCGGAAAGTGTCCAAATTGATCATACGGCCCGATCTCCCCCAAGCCGGGCCCGACATTCCCGAGGGAAGTCAACCCTGCGGAGACCGCTGTGTCTAGGCCATACCCCCCCGCGGCAACCCAGAGCGCCATCAGCCCAGCCAGTCCAAAAAAAATCGCCAGGAAGGACCAGATACTGCTGATCACCTCATCCGGCACGGCCCGACCCGCATATTTGACCGGGGGTTGAACCGCGTTGCGATGCCCCGCCGCCTCGAAAACATTGCGCACCGCACGCAGCGCCAGAAGCGCTCTCAGGCTTTTAACGCCGCCGCTCGTTGAACCCGCCATGGCGCCCAGGGCCATCAAGCCGAGCAGAACAGCGTGGGCCAGCGGTGGCCAAAGTTCGAAGTCCACCGTCGCATAGCCGGTGGTCGTCACGATCGACACCACCGTGAACGCAATCTGACGCACCGCTGGAATAGAAATTCCGGCAGCCGGCGCGCCCCAAAAAGCAAACAGAATGCAGGCCACAGCCAGAATCACCACAGTCAAAAAATATCGAAGCTCGGCGTCCCGCCCGACCGTGGCGAAACGTCCTGTCAACAATCGGTAGTGGAGGACAAAGTTCATCCCGGCGAGGAGCATGAAAATCATCACAATCCATTCGATCGCCGGAGAATGGAAGGATCCAATCGACGCATTTCGAGTGGAGAATCCACCCGTGCTCAATGTGGTCAGCGCATGACAAAGGCCGTCAAACGGCGACATGCCAGCGACCACTAACGCAATCCACTCAGCCAGGGTCAAACCCACGTAGATCAGCCAGAGCGCCCGTGCGGTTTGGGCCACCCGAGGTCGAATCTTCTCGGTCACCGGGCCCGGTACCTCGGCTTTAAAAAGCTGCATTCCGCCAA
>NHEP01000034.1 GCA_002171515.1 bacterium TMED88
ACCATCGCGTCACTTCGAGGCACCTCGACCTTGAGCAACTCAACCGGCTCACGGTCCAATCGCTCGACGAGTGAAGACGCGATGGCGAGCTCGCCCCCGGGCAGCGGCCGAATCGAAAGAGACATGTGCCGAATTTCGTCCGGAGAATCACAACGAAACGCCACCGAACGCGATCTCTGAGTCGCTCGAACTTCGTCGAACAGTTGGCGATAAAGCATTCGAACGCCTTCGCCCGAAATGAAGTTCCACACCGGCTGACCGATCACCATCTTTGGGTCGAGCCCTGAGGCGGCGTTGGCCTGTGCGAAACCGGACCAACCTGAATCGACCTCGAGAACACGGTCATCCGACGAAAGTCGGTAGCTGAGCTCCAAATGAGAAGGGTCGACGGAAGACCCCGAGCAGTCCGTTGGCATATGGGACACCTCTCTCGACAAAGCTCCGCTTGACGTTCGGTAAAACGCTCGCGCAAATCCGTAAATCAGCTGAGATTCCTGAAGTTCAGGAGGATCATCGGAGCCGATCGGCTCGAGCCCCAGGAAATTGTTGGCTGAACCGGTATCCTTGCAGCGATCAAAACGCGCCCACTTTCACCGAAGGACTTCACAGTGAGTACACCGAAAACTGATAAAATCAAGGGCAGAATCAAGGAAGCCGCCGGAGCGCTCACCGGCGACGAGCGCCTCAAGCGAGAGGGGCGGATCGACCAAGCCACGGCTGACGTCAAGGAAGGTCTCGAGAAAATCGTAGACACCGCAAAAGACCTGATCGGCGGCGGTCGAGAAGAAAAAGACGACAAGTAAACCGTCCGAACCAAACGGATCGAAACCCGTGGGCCCTGACTTGCTCGGGCTCCCGGGTTTTGACCGGTTTCTCAATCAGGCTTGAGCCCGCTTCCCCACTAGAAGTCGAGGGTGGCGTTCTTTCGGATCCGTCTCACCGAACCTTCTTTGTGGACGACCCAAAGCGCGATCTTATTAAATACGTGAAGATGCCAAGGCATCTTGCGGGCGATGTCGAGCCACAACACGACTCGCACTCGATCACTGGCATTCTCCGCATCGTGTAGAAAAGTGTCGTCAAAAATGACGCCTTCGCCTTCATGCCAGTAGTAGAGTTCACCCCGATCGACAAGTTCCTTATCACGCTTCGCGTTGTCCTGGAGGTCGGCATTCACGCGAAGCCAGCATTTATTTTCGGCGTTGTCATCGGGAATGATGATGCCCAGGTGATAACGCATAAAACCCTTGTAATAACCAAAGTGCGGAGTGATGTATTGGTGGGGATCCAGCACCGAAAAGAACGCCGTGTAGAGGTTGGGGATTTGCCGCAGCAAGGCGGTCGTTTCAGGTGCGTGCTGGCAATTTTCGTCGATGAACTGCCCCGATTTGAACATAAAGGATTTCCACTTCGCCGAATGGATCCCCCCTTCGGTGTATCCTCCCCCTAGAGCCTCAATGTCGGTGAGCTTTTCTTTGACACCGAGAAGGGCTTCGCACTCCGCGCGCACCACATCGAAATTTTTCTCGAGATTCGAGAGCCCCGGGTAATCCTTCGCGTAGTCCTGGCTGAAGGCGGGGGCCGCGGGGATGGCCCCGCTGGCCTCCGCTCGCAAAAACACATTGTTAATCCCGTCCTTGATCGCCACTTTCTGGTCGCCGTCCAAGCTGGCGATTTTTCGCCAGCCCCAGAACCCTAAGCCGACAATGACGAGTAGAAAAATCAGGAAGCCCAAGGCTTTTCCTCCCCTGCCGTTTGATTCCAACCCGATTCTGGAACACAGATCGAGTTTCACGGGGGCCGCCGCGTAAGCCTCGCGCGCTCTCGACGCATCCCCAAGCCCGAGCGGAAGCTACCACGCACCGCCGAATTCAGGGATAGCCAAACATCAATGAAATAAGGGCTTCTGCCGGTTCAGGGCCCGGGGCATCCCCACGGGTCGGAAACCAGGAGCCCGGGTCACGACGCCAGGAGCCATCCGGAGCCCGATTCAATTCTCCGGAATCGGTCGGTAAAAGGGGCGATCCCCGCTCACCGTCACCCTCCTCAGGACTCTCTTGTGAGGAAAGTAGTCGCTCACCGCGTAGTGCTGCGCAGCGCGGTTGTCCCAAAAGGCGATGGAGCCCTGACCCCAGCGAAAGCGGCATGTGTATTCCGGACGAGCGTGCTGCGAAAGCAATTCTCGCACCAAGCCTCGAGATTCTTTCGGATCAAGCACCTCCCCGGTTCGCCGGTCGGTCAAAGAATTGTGACGTAGAAAACCACCGTGCAGATAAAGGGCCCGCCGCCCGGTTTCGGGATGAGTCCGAACCAAGGGGTGAGACACACCAAAGGGGATCTCTTCTTGAATCTGCTTCAGCAAATGATCCGGCATCGTGCCCGGGGCCCGCTGGCTCAGAAAAACCCGATAGTCATGAACACCATCCAAGTGCTCAATCGCATCCTGTAGCTCAGCCCTCAGGCCCAAGTAACACGCGTAGCTGTCTGAAAAAAGCGTATCGCCACCAAAGGGGGGGGCGTGAATGCACTGCGCAATCGACCCCAAAGATGGACGTTCCATCCACGTGACATCCGTATGCCATCGATTTTCGATACCCGGACTGTTTCGGCCGTGTCGAATTTCCAGCACATACGGGTTTTCGCCGGGCGGGCCAAATGGGAAAGCGTCCAGTTCTCCAAAATGACGACCCAGAGCGACCTGCTGATCCTCATCAAGGTTTTGCTCGTGAAAGAAAATTACTTTTCGCTCAAGCAGAAGCTTTCGCAGAAGCTGAGCTTTGGCCGCGTCGATGGTCCGAAGATCGATCCCCCGAACCACCGTCCCAATCGTCAGGCCTAAATGCTCAAGGGAATAATCTTGAGCTTGAAATTCGCTCTCCAAAGTCTCGGAGACCGGGCGATTGCCCATCCTTTCGTACTCGAGAATAATGCCAAGCCCGGTCCGATCAAAAGCCGGAAAGTGATCCTCGCGAGCAGGCTCAAAAGAAGGCTTCCTCTTCCCCTCTGATTGTCGGATCGCATGAATCTTTTGCGCGGTCTCGATCGCGATCCGGTTGTACTCGGAGGGCGATTCCCCAGCTTTCCCTCGCTCCACGGGTTTCCCCTCCCTTTGAAGGTCTCGTGCTTTCCATTATGCGCCTCGGCGCCCTCAGGCGTCAAGACAGGCTCTTTTCCAGAGCGCGACCTTGAATCCCGAACATTGACCTGGTTGCACATCCTTGATTGCGTTCTTTGCTTGTCGCCAGGCAGCGAGCCGCGTACAGTGGAAAGCAGATCGGAGGGCACGAACGGAAAATCTTGGACCCAAACCGCTGAAGGAGAAAGGGTGGCCGATGAGCCTGATTGCCCCGCGTTGCGACCGCTGTGGATCCCGGACCCGTCACAAAGAAGACAACAAGCCGATTTGCGAGCCTCGCGTAGAAGAGAAACGACTGATGGTGGAAGCCTCGCACGAGCAGCTTAAGCGATGCCCCATTGACAGCGCCGAGATGGTCAAGGAAGCCGCGCACATGTTGGTGATTGACCGTTGCCCGAGTTGCAGCGGCGTGTGGCTCGATGGCGGAGAACTGGAGCGCATGAGCGGGGACATCCAAGAGGCGGCCATCATGGCTATGGCGAGAGGGCTGACCTCTCCGACTTTTTGAAACCTCTCGTCAAAAACGTTGGGCCGCATCCTGCGCACGCAGGACGCTTTTTCGTCTGGGGTCCAAAAACGAAGAAAGAATCGGGTTTCTTGCTCCCATGCACCTGGGAGCGTTATCTTCTGAAGGTTTCCTGCCCTGTTGCTCTGGCCTAACGCTGAAGCAGACCCTCCATTCCCCCTGCCCCGAGAAATCCATGCCGAAAATCCTGCTCGTCGAAGACAATGAGATGAATCGAGACATGCTGTCCCGGCGTCTGACCCGAAAGGGTTTTGAAGTGGTCATCGCCGTGGATGGCGGCGAAGCGCTGGAAATGGTGGCCGACGAATCGCCGGCCCTCATCCTCATGGATATGAGCCTGCCCGTGATTGATGGCTGGGAAGCCACGCGCCGACTGAAAGCCGATGAGTCGACCCGTGATATTCCGGTCATCGCCCTGACCGCCCATGCCATGTCGAGCGATCGAGAAAAATGCCTCGACGCGGGTTGCGATGACTACGACACCAAGCCCATCGAGCTCAAGCGCCTGCTGGAAAAAATGCAGACACATCTTGAGCGGGTCGGCGCAGCTTGACTCCTGACCCGCGCAGTCAGCGGTAGATCTGCTGGGACAAGACGATCACACGATCTTCTTCTCCAAACGTCCAACGCTGGCCAACGTCCGGACTGAGAATCACCTCGGCCCCGCTATCGCGCACAAGGCGGACCCCGAGAACCGTCTCGAATTCCTGCTGGCCGAGGCTGATGACGTCGGCGTGCAAAATCGGCTCGTCGACTCGCGCGTAGTGGGTCGCAGGGCGCAGCGCAATTTCGATTCCACCGGCACTGAGCAACTCTCGGTAGACGGGCCCCAGGACCGGCTGCAGCGAAATCTGAGCCATCACCACACTCACCAAGTCCGGGCTCACCACCACTGCGGTCGCCACCGAGCCCTCGAGGAGGTCACGATTTCGGCCGTCCCGCAGCTCGACCACCACCCGTGGCGTGCGCGGCCTCTTTTTTCGCGCGGTGATATCACCGAGCAATAGCAACGTCATGATGGACCGCGCGTCGGGATCGCCTCCATCGGACTCGTCCGCCAGCGTAAAAATGCAGTCGTATTCGGCGTCTACCAAGTCAGCCAACAGGGATCGGCTGACGGTATCGCCCCGTCGTATTTCGAGGTCGAGGCGTGGAAATTCTCGATCGGCCAGAAGACGCTCTGTCTGATCCGATGATGCATTAGAAATGACCGTCACCCGCGTGCGGCCGATCGCATGGCCGTTGAGTTCGGAAAAAATTTCATCGATCAATGAGTTCCAACCGAGAATCAAAACCGAGTCAAAATGACGATCGCTGGAATCGCTCGCTGAGCCTTCAACCAGCTCGAGTTCGCTCGTCGGCCAAGACTGCGGAGGGGTGCGGACCAGCACAGCGTCATTCCGAGCCAAAAAGACCAGCTTTTCGCCCTCGTCCACCTCGTAACTGGGTTCCGGATTGAGCGCTGCGGCATTCCGCTCGAAGCCTCGGGCCGACTCCACCCAGCTCACCCCAATCGGAACGGCGTTCTCTACAGAATGGGCGAGGTCCGCGAAAGAGACCCCCTCGGCAGCGGGCTCGGACTGCACGACGATGCCCCCTGAGTCCCGATTCAAAATGCGCTCAAACACGTCGACAATGCCCGGCTGCCGAGCGGCTTGCACCAGGAGACGGCTCGCGAAATCGGCCGTCGACACACTCGACACTCTTCCCCGGCTGGCAATTTTGGCGATTTCTGAGTTTTCGTTCTTCGAAATTTCACACACGATCGCCGGCAAGCGAGCGATTACCGTTCGACTCGGTTGATCGGGCTCCCCCGCCTCAAGCGACTCTCGCAAAAGACTTTCGAGGACCAAGAGGGTCTTGATGGCTTCGACGTCCGTCTCTGCCCCTTCCTGCTCCTCGTCGAGGGCATGGGCCACGACAACAACGCTCGAAGCCCGTCGCACCGCAACCCGCTCGAGTTCGGCTCGGCGACTCGGGATCCCGCTCCGGAGAACAACGTTCCGACGGTGGGGATCGATGCCGACTCGACGTAATCCCTCTCGCATCATCTGAAGTTCGCGAGGCGCCAGAATCACGATCGCGCTGCCAGGATGGATTCTGAGGAGGTTTCGAACCAAACCGGGCACACTCGGCCCCCACCCCAAGAGCACTACGTGCTCAGTTTCCACGACCCGGGTGTTGCCCAATTCGAGCCGTGCAAGACGCTGCTGAATGGAAGCACTGATCAAACCGATCAAAGCACCGAGAACCACCAACCCGCCGATCGAAATCGTGAACGAGATGAGCAAGACTGGGATAGGGGCCCCATAGTCCTCTGCGAAGGCTCCCGGATCGAGAACGTGCTTAATCGACCACCAGTAGCTGTCAAAGAGCCCTCCGCCGAACCGATTATCAATCCCTTCGGCTTCGAGAGAGTTGCTCGAGAAAAGTCCGAGATAAATCGCCTGGGCACCGGCCAGAACCAGAAGCAAGGTGCCGACAGCCAGCATCAAAAAAGGGAACTTCGAGCCGGTCGATAGCGAACGATTGATTCGGTAGCCGAACCAAGCAATGCCTTTACCGAATAAAGGCCGGGATTCTGGCCGTTCTTCAGTCACTCTTTGAAATCCTCAGCGGCTGAGTCGTCTCAGCCTTCATGATCGAGCAGGCGTGCCACATAGGCGGCCAGATTCTCCCGCCGGTAGCTTCCCTTCTTGAAGATATGAGACGAACGGTCTGAGATTCGATCTCGCTCTGCGGCGGTGAGGTCCTTCGCCGAGACAACCACAACAGGAATCGCTCGCCAGTCCTCCCGTTTTCCCAATTCATCCAAAAATTCAAAGCCGTCCATTTCCGGCATCATGAGATCCAGAAGAATCAATCCTGGAATCGATTCTTCCAGCGCGGCCAAAGCCTCGCGGCCACTCCGCGCTTCCCGAATTTCAACACCCGTCGTCTCCAGCTGCCGTCGGATCAAGTCGCGCGACTCGGCCTCATCGTCGACCATCAAGACGCTCCGGTCGCCGGAATGTTCGAGAATCCTAGACACGGTAGTGAGTAATTGGGCTCGATCAATCGGCTTATTGAGAAAGTCCGAGGCCCCGAGCGAATAGGCGAATTCCTCCTCCTCTACAATCGTCGCCATCACTACCGGTATATCCCTTGAGCGGGGATCCCCCTTCAACTGACCCAATACAGACCAACCGTCTGTCCCCGGCATCATGACGTCTAAGGTGATAATGGAAGGGTGCACTTCGTGGACTAAGCTGAGCGCTTCCTCCCCACTGCGGGCCTCCACGACCGTCAGCCCCCCTGCACGAAGGGTGCGCCGCATCACCTCTCGGGCGTCATCGTCGTCATCGACAACCAGAACCACGGGGCCCGAAACGTCTTCCGATTCGACTGCAGCCTTCTCGACTTGCGCATCACTTAACTGAGGCGCATTAGGGTCTTTTACGCTGGCGGGAATCGCGACGAAAAACTCGCTCCCGACACCCTCTTGGCTTTCAACGTGAATACTCCCGCCCATCATTTCGCAGAAGCGACGCGTGATCGTCAATCCCAAGCCAGTCCCACCGTAATTACGGGTCGTCGAATTGTCGGCCTGGGAGAAAGAATCGAAAATGCGCGCCATTTGGCCCTCAGTCATTCCAATCCCAGAATCCTTGACGGAAAAAATCAGCCAGCTCGAACCATCGCGATCCTCTCGAACAACATTGACCGTGATTTTTCCGGACTCGGTGAATTTGCTGGCATTGCTCAAAAGATTGAAGAGGGTCTGACGAATCTTCGTTAGGTCAGCAAGCATGCTCCCCGCGTCTTCGGGGCAGTCCACTTCGAGACGATTGCTTTTGCTTTCGATCAGTGGTTGAACTGTGCTCACCACGTCATCGATCATCTCTCGAATATCGAAAGTTTCAAGAAAGAGCTCCATCTTGCCGGCTTCGATCTTCGACAGATCGAGAATGTCGTTAATGAGAGCCAGGAGGTGCTTGCCGGCACTATGAATCTTCTTGAGATCCGGGATGAAGTCTTCCTGGCCCAGATCCTCTGCTTCTTCTTCCAGCATCTCGCTATAGCCGATAATCGCGTTCATCGGGGTTCGGAGCTCGTGGCTCATCTTGGCCAGAAAATCGCTTTTTGCGCGATTCGCTTGTTCGGCCTCGTCCCGAGCGAGGTTGACAGCCTCCTCGGCCAGCTTGCGTCGCTCGCTCATTTCGTTGAGCGATACGGCCAACTGATCGTGAGGCGAACGCTGCTCCAATCTGTGCTCAAAATTACCCTGGGCCACGGCCGCGCTCATGTTCGAGATCGCTCGGAAATATTCGATCAATCGGTTGAAGCTAGTCGCCAAAAGGCCCGTTTCGTCTTTGGCCTGTATATCGAGATCCGAAGCCACACTCAGGTCACCGACCGCAACACGGTTTGAGACATCCACAACTTTTCGAATCCGACGGGCGATGTTGGTCGTCACCAACAGAGAAAGCACAATAACGAGCGCCACCCCGACAGCCACGAGGGTGATGATCCCAGCAATCTTTGCCTCGATCGGCGCGAGCACCGCCGCCTCGGATTTTCGAATCACGACCATCCACTCACCAGTCGAAACAGGCGCGGACGCATAGTAGTAGCGCTCACCATCCACAGGATCTTCGGCTAACCGAAAAGAGGCTTCGCCCCGCATCGCATACAGCGCGCCAAACAGTTCATCGTAATCCGTATCTTTAATGGCTTTTGTACGAAGCGCACTCTCACCCGATGCATCAGGCAGTTCACTTTCGGTGGTTGTCGCGACAAATTTTCCGGCCCGGCTCACCAGAAAGACATCCACCTGATCACGAAGTCGGATTTCACGCAAGAATTCAACAATGTCTGATAGAGCTCGGTCCACTCCCGCGATTCCCTTAAACTCGCCACCGATCACGATCGGGAAAGTCTGCTCCACGATCATCTTTCCCTCATAGACATAGGGCTCTGTCATCATCGGAAGAGGGACCCCCGATTCCAGGAAGAGATCTTTACAGCCCTGGTAGTAGAGGCTGGTCTCCATGTCGACGAGGGGCTCAAGCACCAGCAGGCTTTTATCGTCGTGGGCTCGGAACCAGTAGGGAATAAAGCGGCCTTCGGGGCCGAGGGAAGCGCCGAGACGTGACTGAACGCGAGGGGTGGTCGAAGCCTCATCACGGCTATCGGCGTTGGGCTCATAGCCGAAGTACGCCGCGGTGAACTCGGGAAATGCCTCGAGGACCGAGCGCGCATAGCGCAGGGATTCGTCCCTCTGACCGAAGAGACCTTCCTGCTGCGCCAAGGCCATCACCTCAACGGCGAGAACAGCTCGGGTGTTTCCCAGATCAATTTCCGTGGCCACGCCGTCAGCCACCACACGCATCTCGTGCTCGTTCAACGCCCGCAGGGAACCGTACATGCCAGCGTTTACGTAGAATAGAATGCCAAGCAGGATCCCGACCGACGGCAGAACCCCCAGCAAAAGCATCCGGCCGGTCACACTTCTATAAAAGACGACTCTACTCTGCGACATGCGCCGACTGAACCTCGACCTGTCCGCGGGTTTAAAACTTCGCGTCTCCGCACGATAGCCCAGACGTCCCCGAAACGAAGCTCGACCCCAGCCTCTCCCGTTGCAACATTTTCCACCTGCGAGTGCTTTTGGACAGGCTCGGCCAACCGCGCTGGGCGAGGCTAGACTCGTGTAGGGCAAGGCAATCGCCACTTGCGAACGGTGCTCTGCCCTCGCCGCCTTGCGAATGAAAAGAGGTGTTTACAATGACCCACGTCGTCGTTGTTGGAGCTGGGCCCGCCGGCGCGGCCCTCTCCTACCTGCTCGCGAGCCGCGGCCTTGAAGTCACCCTCCTCGAACGCCAAACCGATTCAGCGCGTGAATTCCGCGGAGAGGTCCTCATGCCCAGCGGCGTTGAAGTGATCGATCAGCTGGGGTTGTCCGGACCGCTCGCCGAAGTTCCGCAGTGCATTCAGACATCGATCAGCATGTACTTGAATCAGCAGCACGTCTTCACCCAAGAACTCTCGGGGGGCCTCTTTGAGACCCACCCTGCGCGGGCCATCTCCCAGCCCGCGCTGCTTGAAATGTTAATCGACCATGCGGCGGCTCATCCGACTTTTCGAATCGAGCGCGGCGTATCAGTCATCCAGCTCATCAAAAAAAATGGACGCGTAGCGGGTGTCCGGACGCGGTCTCGGGAAAACGAAAGAGAATGGTCCGCGGATCTCGTCATTGGCGCCGACGGAAGAGGATCGATGATTCGCAAGCGAGGCGAATTCGAACGTCGGCGCACCAGCGTCCCCCTCGACATTCTCTGGTTCAAGTTTCCACTGCTCGAAGGCTGGAGCGGTCCCAGAGCGTATATGGGCCGGGGGCACTTTTTTCTCGCCTACCAGAACTCGGAGGGACTCCTTCAAGCCGCATGGATCATCCGAAAAGGCTCTTACGGACAGCTCAAGAGTCGGACGGTCAAGGAATGGGTAATGAAGATGGCCGAACACGTGTCTCCAGACCTCTCCGAGCTGCTCCTCGACCACGCAGATTCAGTCGAGAAACCCATTCTCCTTTCAGCCGAAGCCGATCACGTCAAAAATTGGAGCATTCCCGGCGCGCTCCTGCTCGGGGATGCCGCCCACAGCATGTCTCCGGTGGGCGGACAAGGTGTCAACATCGCGCTCCGGGACACAGTTGTCGCCGCCAATCACCTGATCCCTGCACTTCACTCGAAGGCCCCCGAAGCATTAGAGAAAGCCCTGAAGGCAATTGAGAAGGAACGGCGCAAGGAAGTGCGGACGATTCAACGCCTGCAGGCATTGCCGCCTCTCCTCGGCTTTAGCCACGCGTGGTGGAGCGAGCCACTCCGCAGCGTCGCAAGCACCTTTCTCGCCCACCCACAGTTTCGAATGCTAATCGGACCCCGCATGCGTGCCGTGCCTTTCGGCGTCACGAAGGTGAAGCTCACCGTCTAAAGCCGGTGGCCATCAAGCACGGATGATGTGCGCGCCTCGGTCTAGAGGTTGATCGCCTTTTCGAAAGCGGGCCTCGCAGCGATCCGCTCGACATAGGCTTTTAGATTTTTCAGATCATCCGAAACCTGACCCAGGCGATTCGCCATAAAGAGCGAATGGCCCAACATGATGTCGGCCGCGCTGAATGAGCCCACGAGATACTCTCGGCCCGCCAGCGCTTCGTCTAACGGGGCTACAGCGCGGCTCAATAGCTTTTGCGCTTGAGCGAGCGACTCATCATTCCGCCGATCCGGAGGCAGCAGCACTGTTTGGACAACAATGATGTTGACCGGAGGCATCACCATGCCTTCGCAGTAATGAAACCATTGCAAGTATTCGGGGAACATCTCAGAGTCCACCGCCGGCTTCAGGCCCCCGTCGCCATGGCGAGCCAACACGTACTCCACGATCGCACCGGACTCATAAAGGGAGACGTCCCCATCATCGAGAACAGGAACACGACCCAAAGGATGGCGGGCTCGATGGGCGTCTGATTTTAAATCCTTCGGGTGAAAGTCCATGCGATTGAGCTCGTAGGGAAGGCCAAGTTCTTCGAGCAACCAAACAATGCGGCCTGCGCGGGAGTTGGGGGCAAAATGAAGGGTCAGCATGATCAAGCTCCGGATCTGGCGAAAAGGGATCGGCGTCTCAAGCGGCACACCGGGCGACTCCCGCCCGGTGCCTCGAAGAGAGTGCCGAGTCGGCCCACCCGCTGTCAAGCCAGTTTATTCGCCAGAGCACTGCCCTCGAGCCACCGACCCCCGCGATTCAGCCCGATCCTCCCCTAGGATGCCTCGCCGATATTTCGGGCTAGCATCCAAAGCCGACCATTGGCCGAAGAATGATTGGCCACCCCTCTGAATCCAGGAGCCCATGAAGATGCGTGAAGCTGTCATCGTTTCGACCGCGAGAACCGGACTCGCCAAGTCCCATCGCGGAGGTTTTAACAACACCGGGAGTGCGGCGATTTCCGGACATGCCGTCAAACACTCGATTGAACGGGCTGGAATTAGTCCCGCCGAGGTCTCCGAAGTCGTGATGGGATGCGGCACCCCGCAAGGGACAAGTGGAAACAACATCGGCCGGATTGCCGCCATGAAGGCAGGCTGTCCGGTGACGACGACGGGCGTCACGGTCAGTCGACACTGTTCCTCGGGTCTCAATGCCATCGCGACGGCCGCCGGGCGCATCATCGTTGACGGGGAGGACATCGTCGTCGGAGCGGGCGTTGAACAAATCTCGCTTTCTCTGGGAGGAAAGTTCTCTCACCAAGTCGACGCAGCGCTTTATCAGCAATATCCCGGACTGTGGATGCCGATGATCGAAACCGCCGACATTGTGGCAGAGCGCTACAAGATCAGCCGGGAAGCCCAAGACGAGTACTCGCTGGAGAGTCAAAGGCGAACGGCCGCAGCCCAAGACGCCGGGATTTTTGACGATGAAATCGTACCTATGGATACGACCATGATCGTCAAGGACAAGGAAACAGGCGAAACGTCTGAAGTCGAGTACACGGTGACCAAGGACGAGTGCAACCGACCGAATACGACACTTGAAGGTCTGGCATCTCTGAAGCCCGTACGTGGGGAGGGTCACTTCATCACCGCCGGTAACGCTTCTCAGCTCTCGGATGGCGCGGCCTCAGTTGTGATGATGGAGGCTGACGAGGCCAAGCGACGTGGAATCGAGCCGCTCGGAGCCTTCCGGGGCTTTGCCGTCGGCGGATGCGAGCCCGATGAAATGGGCATCGGCCCCGTGGTTGCCGTGCCGCGCTTGTTGAACCGGGCTGGACTGAGGGTGGAAGACATCGACCTTTGGGAACTCAATGAGGCCTTCGCAAGTCAGTGCCTTTACTGTCGCGACACCTTGGGCATCGACCCTGAGAAGTACAATGTGAACGGCGGATCGATCTCGATCGGCCACCCCTTCGGGATGACGGGAGCCCGCTGTGTGGGCCACCTTTTACGAGAAGGTCAGCGCCGCAAGGCCAAATATGGCGTGGTCACGATGTGCATCGGAGGAGGCCAAGGGGCCGCCGGCCTTTTTGAAATCTTCTGAGTCTTTGAGCGACCGGCCCCCTCCGGGCCGGTCGCTCACTCAGGCACGGAGAGCGGGGGGCGGCGCGGCGCCAAATTGTTCAGAGGGGATGCCGGGGTGACCCCGAGGCAAGCGAAATGAACTACGACTGGATGGCCTTGATTGTTTTCTTCGTCACCCTCGTTGGCTTGACGAAAGCAGGCCGCCTTCTCGCTTTTCGAAGCGAAGCGCTTCAGGGCATGCGGTCTCTCAATCGTGAAGCCGACCGCAAAAAGCTGGCGCGGAAACGTTTCCGTCGCGTGGTCGACGCCAACAACCGGGTCGGACTCATCGCCAACTTAATCTTCTACGCAACTGTTCTTCCTTTTTGCGTCACCCTAGACATTAGGCCCCTGTGGCGAAATGCGGTCGACATCCTGATCGTCTTAATGGTGTTTGATTTCTTCTACTACTTTACCCACCGATTTCTTTTTCATGGCCCCGCGTTACGCAAGATCCACGCCCTACACCATCAGGCCAGAACACCCACCTACGCCGATGCATTCTACGTCCACCCGGTTGAGACCATCATTGGTCTTGTTCTTTTTCTCGGCACCATTCCCCTGGTGGCCTGGATCGAGGGCGGCCCCCTCAACGCCATCGCGATGGCGATCGCGATGCTTCTGTTCACACAACTCAATACCCTCAACCACACTTGGGTCAATTTGCCACGCTTTCCGTTCAAGACCCTGAGCCGCATCACGGCCATTCATGCGGCCCACCATGTCGATATGAATCGCGGCAATTACTCGACGCTCTCTACGCTCTACGACTGGATGTTCGGAACCCTCGAGGCGCCGTCCGTCCGTGCAGATCCTTGAACCGAAGCCCTGGAGCACTCTCCTCTTCGTTGCGATCGAGGTGTTTGAATCGACCCGCTTGGCTCATTGAAAGTACGCGAAGGAGAAACCCTCATGTATCTCCCTTCACATTTTGAAGAGCAGGATGAGTCGGTCCTCCACGGTTTCATGAGGGCCCACCCATTTGCCACTTTGGTCACGTCCACAAGCGAAGGGCCCATCGCCAGCCATTTACCCGTACATCTCGATGAGCACGAAGAAGCGAGGGCTTTTCGGCTGCTCAGCCATGTCGCTCGGGCCAATTCACATTGGAAGCATTTCGCTTCCTGCGAAAAATCCTTGATGATTTTTCACGGGCCCCATGGCTACATCTCCCCCGCCTGGTATCGCTCGGACCAACTCGTGCCCACATGGAATTACGCAGCTGTCCATGTGACCGGCCGACCTCACGTTTTGGAGGACCCTAGCGATGTTCGGACTGTCTTGAATTGCTTAGTCGACCAATTCGAGAGCAGCCGGCCAAAGCCCTGGCAAAACAATTTAGGAAGCGACGTGATGAAGGGTTTGATCAACGCAATTGTCGCCTTCGAATTCCAAATCGAGGAGATCCAGGGCAAATTCAAACTTGGGCAAAATCGCGCGCCGGCCGACCAATTGGCCAGCCTCGAAGGACTCGAGCATGAGACCGCAAACACAGAGCTCATCGACCTGACAAGAACCCGACTCAAAGAAAAGTCCTCTTCCGCCGGCTCTTCCACGGTGCCCAACTCAAAGCCATAATCGACTCATCCGCTCCCGGAAATCATGAGCACGAAGAAGGAGATCGAATGTCATTTGTCCGCCGAAGCGCCCTCTTGACCCTATCTGGCCTGGTGCTGGTCGGTTTCGCAGAATCCAGCGAAGCCGGAAAGGATGCGCTCGCCGCCCAAGCGCAACCGCTTTCGATTCAGGACTCGGTGAAGGGCGACTGGCGAAGCAAAGCCAATCAGGCACGTGATCCGTGGAGACACCCTTCCGAAACCCTGGCCTTCTTCGAACTCGAGCCGGGCATGACGGTCGTCGAAGCCTCTCCCGGTCCGGGTTGGTATACGGAGATCATCGCGCCCTATACCAACCGAAACGGGGGACGCTTCTTAGCCGCCGGGTTTCCCAAGGATGATGAACGCGGGTATGCCCAAAGAAGCCGTCGTAACTTTCAGGAGAACTTTGCGGACCGCCCGGACTTGTATGGGCCGATCGAGGTCACGGAACTCAGCGGCGTGGCGGGCAGCGTGGCGCCGGCGAACACCGCGGATCTGATCTTGACCTTCCGGAACGTCCACAACTGGGTCCCCGCTGGCACCGCGGAGGAGATCTTTGCCGAGTTCTTCCGGGCCCTGCGACCGGGCGGCGTGCTCGGGGTCGTCGATCACCGCCTGCCCGCGGAGCTCGCAGAGGACCCTCGCCTGAGCACAGGCTACATCCATGAGTCCACGGTGATCCAGCTCGCGGAGCGGGCCGGATTCGTCTTGGAAGGCAGCTCCGAGATCAACCAGAACGAAGCGGATAACGCCGACCACCCCTTCGGAGTCTGGACGCTCCCCCCGACCCGGCTCACCGCTCCTTTCCGCAAGGATCCCGATCCGGATTTCGACCGCACACCCTACGATGCCATCGGAGAAAGCGATCGTTTCACTCTCCGCTTTCGAAAACCGAAGTCCTGATTTCCTGACCCCCGGACCCTGGTAGGCCTCTTGTGATTCACGCCCCGCCCAGCACTTCCGATGCGAGGTCAGCTCAGCTAGCTTGGCGAGGTTGATTTTGAGTTCACTGCAGACCACGGAAAATGAGGAAAACAGCTATGGCCAAGCGATTGGATTGGTACTACCACCGCAAGGGTTGAACGTCTTGCACTAAAGCGTCCAAGTTTTTGGATGCCAAAACCATTGAGCCCAAAGAAGTCGTACCCGCGAGCCGAAAGTTGGGCCGAAGCGACGCGGCCGGAATCGCCAAGAAAGCAACTCGGCTCATCGTCGCGAAAGGCAAGAAGGTCGACGAGTTTGCACCGGGCGGAAAAGCGCCCAAGGCGGCCGTCGACGCCATGCTGGGGCCAACCGGAAATCTCCGAGCGCCTTGCCTGGTCGCCGGGAAGACCGTGATTGTCGGCTTCAACGAAGACGTCTACAGCGAAATCTTCGGCTAGCACACGGATCAAACAAAGCGTGCCTCGGCGGGGACTTTCT
>NHEP01000035.1 GCA_002171515.1 bacterium TMED88
AAAAACGTTCGGACGTTGTCGAGCCACATCGACCTCGCCCATATAAATCGTGCACTCAAAACCAAACTTGGCAGCCATCGTCGCCGTGGCCACGCCGTGTTGACCGGCGCCTGTTTCCGCGATGACTCGCTTCTTCCCCATCCGCTTCAGCAAGAGCCCTTGGCCCATCACGTTATTCGCTTTGTGGGCACCGGTGTGGTTGAGGTCCTCTCGTTTGATGAAGATTTGAGCGCCGCCAAAATGCCGGGTGAGATTTTCGGCGCGCGTCAGCGGGGTCGGCCGACAAGAATAGTTGCCCATCAACTCGACATATTCCTGCCAGAATGCTGGATCCGCTCGGGCATCCTCGTACGCCGCGATCAATTCTTCGAACGTCGCAACAAGGATCTCGGGGATAAACGATCCACCGAACTCCCCAAAATACCCACGCTCACTCATGGCTCTGCCCCTCCAGGGTTTGAGAGAAAACCAGTCTCTCCGTTCGGCAATACAAGAGCGCGTGGATGGCATTCTGCGCGCCCTCAAAGTGCACCGTTCTCTTCACCATGAGGATTGAGGACCTCGCTGGCAGTTGAAGATCAGACGCAAAGCGGTCTCCGACTTCGGCGACCCTGAAATTTTGATCGGCTGAAGAAGGCCGCATTTGGTAACGCTCTTCGATCCATTGAGAAAGCGAACGGCCCGACAGATCCGAGGACTGAATCCCCGGAAAGAACCTTGGATCCAAATAGATTTCTTCGAGCAACACCGGGACCGAGTCGACCCGACTCAGGCGGAGAAAGCGCAGGGCCTCTCGGCCAGAAAGAGGGTTTTCGACGTCCACCGGCACAACCTCTCGAACCGGCGGACCGAGCGGCTCAACCTGCGCGTCGACTCCGCCCCGCTCAAAAGACGCCAATGTGCCGGCTAGAGAAAGCAAATCCACCCGCTCAGGCGGCTCGATCACAAACGTGCCCGACCCGCGACGCCTCTCGACCATTCGGCGCCGGACCAAAACATCGGTGGCTTGACGAACAGTCGGGCGCCCGATCCGATAACGCCGAGACAATTCAGGCTCCGAGGGCAGGCGGCCTCCACTCGGATAGTCGCCCGAGCGAATGCCGGCCAAAAGCTTTTCGGCCAGTTGGTGGTACAGCGGGACGGGCGATGCAGGATCAAGCTCAGCCATAAACTGGAGCGTAGGGAGCCCCCCAGGGTTGTCAAGACAACTTATCAACTCAGGGGTGGCGGGCGATTGGACTAGACCTTTCGCGCCCGAAGCAGCCTTTGGATCTCCCGGGCAAAGAGCCACAGCCGATCCTGGCCCCACAGAGCCAGCACCGGCTCGCCGCGGGCGTCCAGCAGCCGGAAGCTGGGCACGCCCCAAGACCCAAACGCGTACATCGTGAGTCGGTTCTGCTCCAATTCCTCTTCCCAGCCGGGTCCCCCCACCCGAGTTCTCGCTTCTTCCCAGGACAGACCGGCCTGCTCGACGACCCGCTGGAGACCGCGATCGGTATTCGTATTCACGCCCTCGTAGAAGGCCCGCCTCAAAAAACTGGACAACAAATCTGCCCCTCGCCCCTGCTCCGCGGCCCATGGATAAAGCGAATAGCCTCGGCGAACGGGCTCGCCGATCGGGTCATAAAATCGTCCAAAGTCGAGACCGAGGGCCCTCGCCTCCCGAGCCGCATCCTTGAAGATGTACTGGCCCTTCTGACGTGTCGCGGGCACACCGCGCATCACCATTGGGAGGACCGGTCGGATCACGGCCCGAACGCCCGTTGACTCAGCGAGCCGAAGCGCTGTCTCGAAAATCACAGCGGTATAGGGACTCCGCAAGGAGGGGTAGATCTCAAACGTCAAGGACCCGTCGTCTTTCAAAGGTCCCACTTCGATTTCCGGGCGCGGGCACAGCCTGGGGGCGGAGGGATCTCTCGACCGGCCCAGCTCAATCAGACGGTTTTCCAGGTGGTAAAAACGATCAGCCCCCCAATACCACTCCCCGCCGAAGAAAAACATGGCACCGGAGTAGTGGCCTAAAGCCGCTCGTCGCGCATTGCCTTGCTCTATCCGCGCCTTGAGCTGATCAGGGCTCGAGACCGCCTGCTCCTCAGCAAGCGACCTCAGGGCGCCCTCATCGCCAGACCAGAGGGCCTCACTCACTTTGTCGATCAGGCTCGGCATCGCTTCGTCGTCGGCCGCCGCCAAGAGCCCACCGGCCCGCTCCAGCATCTCCGGCCCCGGCGGCTTCCCCTCTGCGGGAAAACGCAGCCCATAGTGGGGGGCCACTTGGGCTGCGTCATAACGAGAAAGCGCCCGAAGCAAGTCGGGTTCCGGCAGATTGGGTCCCACATCCTCCGACACGAGGTGAACCCTCAACTCGACGTCATAGCGCTCAAGCATCGGCGCTAAAAGCTGGGCCGCCAGATGGCTGTATCCATCGTCGAGTTGATGAAAATACTCCACGCAAAAGGGCTCGTTGGCGCGCGCCCGTCGCTTCTCCACTTGCCGCCGGCGACGCTGAAGCGAGGCTTCACTCGCCATGCGGGTCACAAACTTCGAGGCCGCCCAACGGAAAAGGGCCGGCGGCTCACTGGTCGCAAAACCACCCTGATTTTCAAATTTCTCCGCCATGAGAACCCCTTGCGGTCAGAACAGCCCCGAAGGCACGCCCATTAAGCCGACTGAAAACCCACCAGGCGCTCGTTGATCAGCGCCTCGGCCTCGCTCATGATCCGATCCATCAGTTCCTGAACGGTCGGCACGTCGTGGATCAACCCGGCCACCATCCCACACGACCAAGCGCCCGCATCAACATCCCCCTCCTGCATGACACGGGGGTAGATGCCCGCCACCTCCGGCAAGATGTCTTCGAACTTCAGGTCCGTGCCGAGGTCTTGCTCCTTCTGGATCAATCGTTCGACGCCGGCGTTGTTCAAGACCCGCTCTGTGTTTCTCAGGCCCCTCATAATCAAGCGAGTGTCGAGCTCGGAGGCCTCGACGAGTGCCTGCTTCACATTCTCGTGAACGGGGGCCTCCTGGGTGGCGATAAAACGCGTGCCCATATTCATCCCGTCTGCGCCCATCGCGAGGGAAGCCACGAGGCTTCGACCATTGGCCATGCCCCCGGATGAAACGAAGGGAATCTCCAATTCCTCCGCGGCCCGCGGCAGGAGGATAAAGTTGGTGACGTCGTCTTCACCGGGGTGACCGCCGCACTCGAATCCATCGACGGAGACCGCATCGCAACCGATTCGCTGCGCCTTCAGCGCATGGCGGACCGAGGTGCATTTGTGGATCACTTTGATGCCCGCCTCTTTGAGCATCGGAAGCCACTCCGAAGGATTGTTTCCGGCCGTCTCCACAGCGCTCACACCGCTTTCGACGATGACCTTAAACAAACCGGGATAGTCGGGCGGGCGCACCGACGGCAAGAAAGTCATGTTGACGCCAAAGGGCTTGTCGGTCATTTCCCGACAGCGGGCGATCTCGTTGGCGAGTTTTTCGGGTGTGCCTTGGGTCAAGCCTGTGATGATGCCCAGCCCCCCCGCATTGGAGACCGCCGAAGCCAGTTCGGCCAGACCGACAAAGTGCATCCCACCCTGGATAATCGGGTGCTCAATGCCGAACATTTCCGTAATCGCGGTTTTCATGATCCAGCTGACTCCTTTTGCCGATCGAAAAAAACCCAGACCCTCGCCCGGGAAAGCCTCTCTACGCTGCGAAACGAGGCCGATTCGAGTATTGTCACTCGGCCTGACATTATGACGAGGTTTCCCTCGCGGGCAAGGCGAGGCGGAGATGCGAAGCGCTCGCCCCTCTCTGCCCGCGACGACAAGCAAGGAGCACAGCCGTGAATCGAGCTCTCCAAATTCTCATCGGGCTCTCGGGCCTGCTTTTCCTCGTGATGGGGCTCCGCTGGGCGGTCGACCCCTCAGGTGCTGCGGAGGGCCTCGGCATGCCTTTGATGACCGGCCTGGCGCAGAGCTCACAGGTGGGCGATGTCGGCGGTCTTTTTCTCTCCCTCGGGTTGATGATCCTCTTCGCACTGGTCTCGGGACGGGCCATTTGGTTTCAAGCCGCAGCGCTGCTGCTGCTGAATATCGCCATTTTTCGCTTGCTGGCGTGGAGCCTCCATGGGGCGGCTCTGGCGGCCCAGATGATTGGCGTCGAGATCGTCATCGCACTGCTGTTAACCGGGGGCGCACGCCGATTGAGCGAGGACGCGTGACGCACGGAAAGAGATCAACGGGCCGTCCCCGAGAAGGCTCGGTTCACCTTTGGCCCTCCATGCTGATGATTCTCTCTCTCGTGGCAGTGTCGGCGAGCGCCGAGCCGGCTGCTTCGACTGGATCCCCCAACATTGTCCTGATCTTGGCCGATGACCTGGGTTTCACCGATCTCGGCGCCTACGGGAGCGAAATGAACACCCCCACCCTGGACGCCCTCGCCCGGGATGGCCTGCTTTTTGCCAATCACCACACACCGGCCAGCTGTGCCCCATCCCGGGCGATGCTGCTCACCGGCGTCGACAGCCACCGTGCGGGTGTCCCCAACATTCCGGAAATGATCCCCCCCGACCAGAAAGATCAAGCCCACTACCAGGGGGTGCTCGGCCGAAATGTCGTCACCTTAGCCACGCTCCTTCAAGATCGCGGTTACCACACCTATATCGCCGGAAAATGGCATCTCGGATCCCGCCCAGGTGAACTCCCCAGCCAGCGCGGCTTCGAACGAACATTCATCCTGGCGGACAGCGGCGCAGACAATTGGGAGCAAAAGCCCTACCTGCCGATCTACGAAAAAGCCAACTGGTTCAGCGACGGTCAAGAAGCTGAGCTCCCGGAAGATTTCTATTCGTCGACCTTCTTGACCGATCAAACCATCGATTTTATCCAGAGCCAGCGTAGCGACGGACGACCTTTCTTTGCCTACCTGCCCTTTCAGGCGGTTCACATCCCGGTCCAGGCCCCCCAGGAGTTCATCGATCGCTACGACGGCGTGTACGACGTCGGCTGGGACTCGATTCGAGAAGCCCGACATCGAGAAGCGCAACGCCTGGGAGTTATCCCAGCCGAGAGCCAGCGTGTCCGAATGGCGACAACGGAAGACTGGGACGCGCTCACGCCCGAAGATCAGCGCTACCAAGCCAAGCGAATGGCCGTCTATGCCGGCATGGTCGAGGCGATGGATTTCAATATTGGGCGATTGATCGATTACTTGAAGCAAGCGGGTCTATACGAAAACACCATCATCTTTTTCACGTCAGACAACGGGGCTGAAGCCTCGGGGCAACCCAACCAGGGGAACCTGCCCTCACGCCTGGCTGCGTCCGCCCAGGGCTATCGGACCGACTATGAAGATCTCGGATTGAAGGGCAGCTTCAACGCCATCCCCCCCAGCTTCGCCAGTGCGGCGGTTTCCCCTCTCGCGTATTACAAGTTCTACGCGGGAGAAGGCGGCATGCGGGTTCCACTGATCATTTCAGGTGAGCCCCTTGATTGGCAGGGCCAAACCACTCATGCATTCACCTATGTAAGCGATCTCGCGCCGACGATTCTTGAGCTGACTGGCACCCCCGCCCCCGGTCGCTATCGCGGAGGCCGAGCGGTTGAACCCATGCAGGGCCGCAGCGTCATGCCCCTGGTGTCCAATCCGAGTGGGGAGGTCCACCCGAGCGACGAATCAATCGGGTATGAGCTCGCAGGAAACGCAGCGCTCTTCCGCGGGAATTACAAAATCGTCTTCAACCGCGGCCCCATCGGTGACGACCGTTGGCACCTGTACAACATTGCCATGGACCCGGGGGAGACCCTCGACCTTGCTGCTCGCGAGCCGGCTCTTTTCCAAGAAATGCTCGGCGAATACGAACGCTACGTGGTTGCAAATCAGGTCTTACCCGTGCCGGCTGACTACGATGCACGAGTCCAGGTGATTCTCAACGGTCTGCATGCTCGGGGCGCCAAAGCGGTTCTCTTGGGTGTGCTCCTTTTCGCCCTGACGCTACCCTTCCTCCTTTTCCACCGTGCCCGAAACAAGTCCGGTCAGAGTGGACCCGCCGCCTGATCCCGGAACTCGGGTCTTTCATTTTTTTCAATATTGCCCATCGCGTTAGGGTGAAATATTCTGGCAGGTCGGAGAGCAATAATGATCGGCCGAGGTCGGACCTCATAAAGGCAACGCGCCCAGAGGCCGATCGGTTTACACTCCGGTCAGCCCTTTTGACCCTCCACCAAATCGAGCCTAGAGGACCATGGAAGAGAGCCGAACCCGGGACTTGAGAAACGACCTCCCTGCAAGCGTGGTCGTTTTTTTCGTCGCCGTCCCACTCTGCCTGGGCATTGCACTGGCGAGTGGTGCGCCCCTCTTTGCCGGACTGGTCGCGGGCATTGTCGGCGGCATTCTGGTGGGCTCCCTCAGTGGCTCGCCGCTAGGCGTATCGGGTCCAGCCGCGGGACTCGCCGTGATCGTCTTTCAGGCGATCCAAAGCCTGGGCCACTTCGAAACTTTTCTCGTGGCCGTTGTGCTCGCAGGCCTTTTTCAAGTCGGTTTAGGCGCCGCTCGAGCCGGAGTGCTCGCCTACTTCTTTCCCTCTTCGGTCATTAAGGGGATGCTGGCGGGCATTGGCATCCTCATCATCCTCAAGCAGGTCCCCCACGCCTTCGGCCACGATTCCGATCCAGAGGGCGACTTGGGATTCGTTCAACCCGATGGGGAAACCACCCTCAGCTCCCTCGGGACGATGTTCGGGGACTTTTCCGAGAGCGCCATCATTGTTTCGTTTTCTTGCCTGGCGATTCTGATTCTGTGGGAAACCGTCCTCGTAAAACGGAGTTCCTGGTTTCAGACGATTCCCGGGCCGCTCGTCGCGGTCGCCATGGGGATCCTCTTCCAGTGGTGGGCCTCCAAGTTCGCCCCCGCCCTCGCTCTGGAGCCAAGCCATCTGGTCACCGTCCCTGTGGTCCGCAGCCCGCTCGATGCGCTCGAGCTGCTTCGATTTCCCGATTGGGCGCAAATTACCAACCCAGCAGTCTGGACGACGGCCATTATCATCGCCGTCGTGGCCAGCCTCGAAACGCTGCTTTGCGTAGAGGCGACGGACAAGCTCGATCCCCAGAAGCGGGTGACGCCGACCAATCGAGAACTCTTGGCACAAGGCGTGGGCAATATGGCTTCGGGTGCGATCGGCGGGCTGCCGGTCACTCAAGTCATTGTCCGGAGCTCGGCCAACATCCAGTCCGGTGGCCGAACCAAGCTCGCGACCATTCTTCACGGCTTGCTGATTCTGATTTTCGTCATCCTGCTGCCACACATTCTGAACATGATCCCGCTCGCAGCGCTCGCGAGCATTCTTTTCGTCGTGGGTTTTAAGCTGGCCCGCCCCTCCCTTTGGCAGAATATGTTTGCCCTGGGCTGGGACCAGTTTCTTCCCTTCGCGATCACGGTGGGCGCCATCGTGTTCACCGACCTACTCACGGGAATCGCCCTCGGCATGCTGGCCGCGATCTTCGCCATCCTGCGGTCTCACTACCTGAATTCTCACTTCATGCAGGTCTTGGAAACGGAAGAGGATGGCCGCCGGCGCTTCGTGATCCAACTCGCCGAGCAAGTCACTTTTCTAAATCGCGCGGCGATCCTGCGAGCCCTCAAAGAAATACCGGATGGATCCGCGGTGACGATCGAAGAATCTCGGTCGCTCTTTGTCGATCATGACGTGACGGAAATCATCGAGGATTTCGAAAAGAATGCGACGGGTCGCGACATCTGCGTGGAGCGAGTTCAAACCCCTCGAGGGTCGGCCTAAACCCCGCCCTTCTTCTACTTTGGTCTGCCAGGGAGAGCCTTGAAGCCATGAGCAAGACGATCACGCAGAACGCCGACAGCCAAGCCTCAATGACGCCCGACCTGGCCCTCGAAAAGCTCCTTGAGGGCAACCGGCGCTTCGTCGAAAACGCACGTGAGCAATGCGACCTGCTCCAGCAAGTGAACGAGACCCGGGGTGGCCAGTGGCCCTTCGCGTGCCTGCTTGGCTGCATCGACTCGCGAGCTTCAACAGAACTCATCTTCGATGCTGGAATCGGGGACGTCTTCAGTGCCCGTGTGGCGGGCAACGTGGTCAACGAAGATATCCTGGGCAGCATGGAATTTGCCTGTAAAGTCGCCGGCGCCCGCCTCATCATGGTCCTAGGCCACAGCGCCTGCGGGGCGGTGAAGGGCGCTTGCGATGATGTTCAGCTTGGGAACCTAACGCGCCTACTCGCCAAGATCAGGCCTGCTGTCGATGCGACCCCCACCGCGGGCGAGCGAACCTCTGCGAATGGAGAATTTGTCCAAGCCGTTGCCGAGGCGAACGTCCAACGCAGCCTCGATGTGATCCGGGAACAGAGCGAAGTGCTTCACTCCCTGGAATCCGAGGGCCAGATCCGGCTGGTTGGGGCCATGTACGACGTCTCCAGCGGTCAGGTCAGGCTGCTCGATTCGGCGGCTTGACAGGAAAAAACCGGCCTACGGCCGCACCCCCTCCCTCCCCCGCTGGCCGATTGCGAGGCCCATGGCCCCCCGAATCGAGGCCTGAGTCCGACCAAAAGACGCTCAGAGGTCGACCGAGCGTGGGCCTTGAGGCAGAAAGCACTCGACCGAACCGAAAAATTGAGGGCCGTTCGGTCTGTATCCCGGGCTAAATTCGCCTACAGTCCGTTGGGGCCGATGGTAAGGAGCGGATGGTATGGCGCAGAACGTGGCGGAGAGTCTACTCGAAGTTCTCGCTTCAGTCGGAGCCCAAGATATCTTCGGCGTGACCGGTGATGCGCTCAACCCTCTCGTCGAGGGAATCCGCAAGGACAACCGCTTTCGCTGGATCGGGGTCCGTCACGAGGAACACGCGGGCTACGCGGCCTTCGCGCAGTCGGAGATTACCGGACGAATCGGCGTCTGTGCCGGGACCACCGGCCCGGGAGCACTACACCTCGTCAACGGGCTCTACAACGCGAAGAAGGAAGGCGGTGCGGTCGTGGCCATCACGGGCCAAGTCCCGCGATCTCAACGAGGCAGCGACTTCCATAAAGAGATTGACCTTGCCAAAATGTTTGACGATATCTGCGGATATCAGGCTCATATCGAGTCAGCCGCCCAGATGCCGCGAATGGCTGCAATCGCCGTTCAGAAAGCGCTGGCGGAGCGCATGGTGGTCCGGATTGAAATCCCTTCGGACGTGATCGGAGCCGAAGTCCCCAGCCAGCACTTCAGGCGACCCATTGTCGACAGCGCTTCGACCTTGGTGCCCGAACACGCGGCCCTAGAGCGCGCGGCTCAAATCATTGCCCAGGGAAAGCGGGTCGCTTTTTTCTGCGGCATCGGGTGCCGAGACTGCAAGGACGAGGTGGTCGCCCTCGCCCAACGCATCGGCGCCCCGATCGCTCATACCCTTCGCGCCAAGGACATCTTCGATTATGACGATGAGGGCGTCATTGGGATGACGGGACTGATCGGGAATCCGGGCGGCTATCACGCGGTCCTCGATTGCGATGTGCTCGTGATGCTGGGGACGGATTTCCCCTATGATGAGTTTCTCCCCGGGGGGATCGAGATCATCCAAATCGACCGGAAGGTAGACCACATCGGTCGGCGAGCTCCGGTGACCCTTGGACTCGTTGGAGGGGTCAAAGAGACGCTGGAGGCCCTCGATCCTTTGATCGAGTCAAAGCCTGGAGGGAAATTCCTGCACCATCTGGGTCATCTCCGCGACAAGTGGATGGGCCAGATGGACAAACAGTCGAGTCTTTCCCGGACCGACGAGCCCCTTCACCCCCAAATCTTCGCCCGGGCAATTTCCGACCGAGCCGCGGACGACGCCCTCTTCGCGGTGGACGTCGGGGAGTGCACGATCTGGCTCGCTCGCCAGATGCGCATGCGGGGAGGCCGACGAATGGTCGGCTCGTTTAACCACGGCTCGCTCGGCGCTGGCCTGCCTGTAGCGCTCGGCGCCGCGGCGCTGGACCCCACCCGTCAAGTCTGGGCGCTTTGCGGGGATGGGGGCTTCGGCATGTCGATGAACGATTTTGTCACAGCGGTCCGCTACAACTGGCCCATCAAGGTCATCGTCTTCAACAACAGCGAATTCAGCTTCGTCAAGATGGAGATGGAGGTGGCCGGCCTACCCACCTTCCCCGATGCGACAGCCCTCCTGAACCCGAACTTTGCCGAGTATGCACGGGCTTGTGGTGGAGAAGGCGTCCGAGTCGAACACGCGGCCGACATCCTGCCCGCGGTCGAGCAAGCCATTGCTTCAGACAAGCCCTTCATCATTGACGCCATTGTGAGCTCAGGCGAGCTGACAATGCCGCCTCACATCAGCGTCCAAGAGGGCTACGGTTTCGGGATCTCGAAGGTGAAAGAGGCCCTGCTGGGACTCAAAGGGGATCACGACGTCTGGAGACAATGGCGGGACGAGTTCCGAGCCAACGTATTCTAGATTGACGATTCAATCGAACGAGAGATAAAGAGGAGGAATCGGCGTGGGATCAGCCCAGGTCCGAATCAAAAAAAAGCGAGCAGACATCCGCCTCGCTTTTACGACCGTTCTTTCGTCCCTTGTTGGGCTCTCGTTCCTAGCCCACCCAGCCATCGCGGACGAAGTGATTCAAACGCCCACCCTTTTCAAGCCGATCTCCGAGCCCGCCTTCTCCATCATGGACTTCGGCCTCCTGATCATCTGGATCTGCGCGGGAATCTTTTTCATCGTCTTTGGGCTCCTCATCTACACCATCATTCGCTATCGGGCCAAAGCGGGCGACGAAAGCCTTGAGCCCGCTCAGATTTACGGGAGCGAACAGCTTGAACTCGCTTGGACCATCACACCTGTCCTCATCGTGATCGTCCTTGGGCTGATTACGGCCGGGCGCATCGTGGCTCTCGACAAAACGACTCCACCGGAGGGCAGCCTCGGCATCCGAGTGATTGGTCATCAATGGTGGTGGGAGCTGGAATACGACGGCTACGACTTCATTACAGCCAACGAACTCCATATTCCTGTGGATCAAACGGCCTTCCTCACCCTCCAGAGCGAAGACGTCATTCACAGCTTCTGGGTCCCCCAGCTTTCAGGCAAGACGGATCTGATCCCCAACCGGACCAATCACCTGTGGATGCATCCGCAGGAAACCGGCCTCTACGTGGGGCAGTGCGCCGAGTACTGCGGCACTCAGCACGCTCACATGTTGTTGCGTGTCTTCGTTCACACCCGAGCGGACTTTGAGCGATGGGCCGCTGAGCAGCAGCAAGCCGCTGATCAGGTCGCCTCGGTGGATCTAGGCCGGACGACCTTCGAACAGACCGCCTGTGTAAATTGCCATACCGTCCGAGGCGTGACTGAGATCGGTCAATTCGGCCCCGATTTAACTCACCTGATGAGCCGGACCACCATCGGCGCGGGCGCCGCCGCCAACAACCGAGAGAATCTCGTCGCATGGATCACCAACCCCGACCACTTTAAACCCGGGGCGAGGATGCCTGCCATGAAACTCAATCCACAACAAATTGAACTCGTCGCCGACTATCTGACGACGCTCAAGTGATCCAAAGAGGAGCGGGCCAAAATGGCATCCAGTGAGGGATTGAGCGTCTCAACCTTTGAAAAAGACGCCGAGAAAACATGGTTAGACCATATGCACGAGTGGGTCAGCACGGTCGACCACAAGAAGCTCGGCCTTCTCTACATCTTCAGTGGCCTCTTTTTCTTCATCCTTGGCGGGATCGAGGCCTCCGCGATGCGGGCCCAGCTCGCAGTCCCGGCCAACGATCTAGTCGAACCTGCTGAGTTCAACCGCCTATTCACCATGCACGGCACCACGATGGTGTTCCTCGTCGGAATGCCGATCGTGACCGGCTTTGGCAACTACCTCATCCCGCTCATGATCGGCGCGCGGGATATGGCCTTCCCCCGGCTGAACGCTTGGGGGTTCTGGATGTTTCTGTTCGGCGGGATCGTGCTCTACATGAGCTACTTCGCCAGCATGGGCCTCTATGGGGCTGGCACCGCTCCAGACGTTGGGTGGTTCGCCTACTCCCCGCTCACAGGCCGGGCATTTTCTCGGGGCAATGCCACGGATTATTGGATTCTCGGAATCTTGCTCAGCGGCTTTGGCAGCATGTCGGGTGCGATCAACATGCTCACCACGACTCTGACGATGCGCTGCCCGGGCATGACGATGCGCCGCATCCCCCTCTTCGTCTGGATGATGCTGGTTGTTTCATTCCTGATGCTGCTTGCGCTTCCCGTCCTCACTGCGGCTCAAGTCATGCTGCTTTTTGATCGGTACTTGGGAGCCCATTTTTTCGACACCCAGGCCGGCGGGGATGCCGTCCTCTGGCAACATTTCTTTTGGTTCTTCGGCCACCCCGAGGTGTACATCCTCATTATCCCGGGCTTCGCCTATGCGTCGGAAATCATTCCCGTCTTTTCTCGAAAAGTAATTTTTGGCTACGTCACCATGGTGGCCGCCAGCATCTGCATCGGCCTGGTCGCGGTGGGGGTTTGGGCTCACCACATGTTTACTGTGGGCATGGGCCGCGGGCTCGACATCTGGTTTGCGGTCATCACAATGGTGGTCGGCATCCCAACAGGCATCAAGCTCTTCAATTGGATTGCGACCATGTACGGCGGCAAGATCCGCTTTAAAGTTCCTATGCTTTTCGCCATCGCGTTCATTGGCCAGTTTTTGATCGCGGGGCTAACCGGAATCATGCTCTCCGGCGCCCCCTTCACTTGGCAATTGAGTGATTCCTACTTCGTGGTGGCCCACTTCCACTACGTCCTCATCGGCGGGCTGCTCTTCACTGTTTTCGGTGCTTGCTACTTCTGGTTTCCGAAGATGCTCGGCTGGATGATGAGTGAGCGAATCGGTCGATGGCACTTCGTGCTCTTCTTTATCGGTTTTCATCTGACCTTTACCACGATGCATATTCAAGGTCTTCTCGGGATGCCTCGACGGATCTACACCTACGAGCCGGACCGAGGCTGGGCAATCTGGAATGCCATCACATCAGCCGGTGTCGTCCTTCAAGGCCTCGGTGTCGCCTTTTTCCTGCTGGCCATATTCTTGGCCTTCCGGCAGAAGAAACCCGCTGGGCCCGACCCGTGGGATGCCTGGACGCTTGAGTGGTCTACTTCCTCCCCACCGCCTGAATACAACTTTCTCAGCCTGCCGGAAGTTCGCAGCCGCAGGCCCCTATGGGATCTGAAGCACCCGGAAGATCCGGATTGGGAGCATGAGTAAGAGGATGAGCATGAATCAATCAGCTGTCGATCCGATCGATATGGGAAATTGGAACCGCGGACGCGTCGGCATGATCTGCCTGATCTTTGGCGAGAGCATGTTCTTCAGCATCTTTGTCGTCGCCTACCTGTTCTACGTTGGAAAAAGTGGGCACGGCCCGCAGCCTTCAGAAGTCCTTTCATTCCCCTATATCGCCACCGCCTGCTTGCTCTCAAGCAGTATCACGGCAGGCCTGGCGGTTCGCGCAATCGCCCGGTCCCATCGCTGGCTGGCAGTTTTGGCGCTGGGCATCACGATTGGGCTGGGTGCCACCTTCATCGCATTCACCGCCATCGAGTGGTACGGACTCATCGTCGACCACGGCCTGACCATCAGGACGAACCTCTTCGGGACAACCTTCTATTCATTGGTTGGATTTCACGCGGCTCACGTGATCGTCGGCCTCTGCATGCTCTCATTGATCTTTGGCCTGCTGGTCGCCGGGGCGGTCCATTCCGAGCACGCCGAACGAGTTGAAATGGTCACTTGGTACTGGCATTTCGTGGACGCCGTCTGGATTGTTGTGTTCTCGGTTGTCTACATCATCGGGATCTAGGGACAAGGAATACGCGGATGACAGAAAACGAAGAACAGGAAAGCATGAAGCTACCGGCTCCCACGACCGCGCCGCTCTTCTTTGCTTTCGGCTTGGTTTTGCTTCTAGCGAGCCTGGTCACCAACGTCATTTTCGCCTACGTGGGGGCCGTGATTGCGGTTCTCGGAGTCCACGGCTGGTGGAGAGAAATGCTTCCCCGCGAGCACATCGAGCCGGTCCCGCTCCAGCCCGTTGGTGAAAGAGCGCCTGAAATCACGCCGCAGCCCGCATCGGTCGAACACCTGGTCATCGGAGAAGCCGGACACCGGGTGCGCTTGCCCCTGGAGTACCACCCCTACGCCACCGGCCTCAAGGCCGGCATCGCCGGGGGGATTGCCATGGCGGTGATCGGCGGAATACACGGGCTCGTGGCTGCCGGATCAATCTGGGCTGCATTCAACGGGTTTGCGTCGATTGTGATGCCCCTTTTCGGGGCATCGCCCCCTCCCGACATGCTGAGCTTCCATCCAGGCATCATGGTGGCGGCGCTGGGCGTCCATATCGCCCTCTCGTTGCTCATTGGGATCGTTTATTCATCGGTTCTGCCCATGCTGCCTGGTCATCCACGCCTATGGGGAGGCATCGTCGCGCCCATCGTATGGACGGCTGCTGGCTGGGCGGCGATCGGACTCGTGACGCCAGGGGGAGCAGGAGCTGTGAGTTGGGGGTGGTTTGTCGCCTCCCAAATCGCCTTCGGGCTCACCGCCGGTGAGGTGGTTTCTCGCAGCACACCCGTTCGCACCCTTCAGTCCTACACCCTGCCCGGGCGGGCCGGCCTCGAAGTCACCCCTGCTACAAGCCAGCCGGAGGATCATTCGTGATATCGCATCGCCTGCTCCTTCTCTGCATGCTCCCCATGTTGTGGTGCTGTGATGGATTGCCGGGAAAGCCCGACCCTGCGAATCGCTACATCCGCCCCACGGAAGTCACGAACTTCGACACCCTGTATTCGATGAACTGCTCGGGATGTCATGGAGCCGAAGGAAAGCTTGGCCCGGCGGTGCCCCTGGCCGACCCGATGTATCTCGCCTTGGCTTCCCCAATCCATATTGAAGAGATCACCCGCAACGGCGTAGCCGGCACCACCATGCCCGCGTTCGCGATTGAGGCTGGCGGTACGCTCACCGACCAGCAAATCGCGATTATCGCCCGTGGCTTATCCACCCGCTGGGGACAGCCTCAATCCGCGGAAGTGGTGGCCGCTGCGCCGCCCTTGGCTGTTTCCCAAGAAGGCCCACCCGGAGATCCGGAACGGGGCGCCGCACACTTCAGAACATTCTGCGGATCGTGTCATGGACCGGAAGGCCGCGGAACCGCTCGAGCCGGTTCCATCGTTGAGCCGCCGTACCTCGGGCTTGTCAGCAATCAGAATCTCAGAACCAACACCATCATCGGACGAAGGGATCTTGGCATGCCAGACTGGCGGCAAGTCGGTGATCGGCCCATGCGGCCTCAGGAAGTCACAGACATTGTGGCTTGGCTGGCGTCCCAACGCGTTCCGCGTCCATCCAGCAGCATGGCCAACTGAGTCGGGACGACCGAGGAGAGAATAGATGGCCGAAGAGCATGAACATGAACATGAACCGTTGCCCGAAGGCGTCCCGCCGGTGTCGCGCCGCGGGATTCTGTTCAATCTAGGCCTCGGGATGAACGTCATCGCGGCTTCTCTGATCGGCATTCCCATCATCGGCTATGTCTTGTCTGCCGTCTTCAAGGAAAAAGCCCAGCAGGCATGGATTCCACTCGGGCGAATCGATCAGTTTCCGGAAGGCCAAACGCGGCTCGCGACCTATACGAATCCATTCCGCCGGCCATGGGATGGCTTTGTCGCCGATATCCCCTGTTGGGTGAGGCACATTGAGAATGACAACTTTCAGATTTTCGCCATCAACTGCGCTCATCTTGGATGCCCCGTGCGCTGGTTCCCCCAATCGGGCCTCTTTATGTGCCCCTGCCATGGTGGCGTCTACTACGAAGATGGCTCTCGCGCATCAGGCCCTCCCCCGAGAGGTCTCTACGAGTACGAGTACCGGATCCGAAATGGCCACCTCGAGGTTCGAGGTGGTGAAACTCCGAATCTTTCCGAGTCGGTCTAGCGGCGGGCAAGCATGAAGATATTCGCTTCGATCTACCAATGGTTGGATGATCGGCTGGCCCTGGGCCGGCTGTACGATCAAAGTATCGGCCACCGTATTCCAGCCTCTGCATCGAGCTGGTTCTACGTATTCGGCAGCGCGACCCTTGCGTGCCTGGCCATTCAACTCGTCACGGGAACCTGCTTGGCGCTCGTTTACGTCCCGAGTCCCGAGTTTGCTTATGCGAGCATCGAGTACCTCGACTACACCCAACCTTTCGGCTGGCTCCTCCGAGGACTGCACTTCTGGGGTTCCAATTTTATGGTGGCGCTCGTCACCATTCACATGATTCAGGTCTTTCTCTTCGGGGCCTACAAATACCCCCGCGAACTCACTTGGGTCGTCGGGAGCACTCTCTTTCTCTGCGTGATCGCCATGGCGTTCACCGGCCAGGGCCTCCGCTTTGATCAGGATGGGTACTGGGGCCTCGAAATCGTCATGTCCATCCTGGGCCGCATCCCCTTCGTGGGAATGGAGGCCACGCATTTGGTTCAGGGCAGCCCCATCATCAGCGGAGCCACCCTCTCTCGATTCTTCACAATCCACGTGTTCGTTGTTCCGGCCGTGATTATCTCTCTGCTGGTCATCCACATCCGGCTGGTCCTCCTGATGGGCATCAGCGAATACCCCGTGGCCGGAAAGAAAATTGACCCCGAGACTTACCGGGAGGATTACGAAAAACTCGTCGAACGAACGGGTGAGCGTCTGATGCCCGAAGGGGGCGGGAAAGACTTGGTTTTCACCGCCCTGATCCTCACCGCCATTGTGACGTGCGCCGTTGTCATCGGGCCCAAAATTCCCAATGGGCCTGCGGACCCGTCTCTCATTCACACCGTGCCAAGACCTGACTTTTACTTCTTGTCGCTTTTCGCGGTCTTCGCCTTGATGCCGCCCTACATGGAAAGCTTTTCCATCGTCTACCTCCTGCCGCTTTCGATTGTCATCCTCTTTGCGGTCCCCTTCATCTCACGAGGACAGGAGCGACACTGGAGCAAAAGACCGGGCGCCATCATTACCGTCGTTCTCGTCATGACTTCACTTGTGATTCTGGCCTACGAGGGACTGACGTCTCCTTGGTCGCCTCATATGAATGCGTGGAGTGGGGTTCCCATTCAGCCTCAGTTTGTTCAAGGGCGCACTCCTCTCGAACACGTCGGCGCCACCATCGTACAGGGCAAGCAATGCCGGAACTGCCACTCCATTGACGGAACCGGAGGGAAGCGTGGCCCCGACCTCAGTGGGGTCGCGACGCGCCTCACCTATAACCAACTGGTTCGGCAGGTCCTGCAAGGCGACGGGAATATGCCGGCCTTCGGACGCCACCTGAGCCCGTACGAGGTCACTGCTCTCGTGTCTTTTCTACACACTCTGCACCCTGAGAATGAGCCGCCTTCGCAGAATTCGGCCCCCGAAGCGGCTCCCCCTCTTTCGACCGATCCCTATTAGAGGCAAACCGTTTGGAGTCCGTCCGGGTCTGGAGCAGCACCTGGAACCTCGACCCGTTCCTCATCATCACCCTCGTGGCCACGGGGGTGGTCTATGTCCGCGGCTTTCGTCGCGTGCGGACGCAGCTTCCCAGCCACTTTCCCGCCTGGCGGCGAGATGTTTTTTTGCTCGCCTTGGGCATCCTTTTTTTCGCCCTCACCTCGCCTCTCGACGGCCTCGCCGACCTGCTTCTCCAGGCCCACATGGCCCAACACTGGCTACTCGTCATGGTCGTTGCGCCACTCGTCTGGTTAGGAGCCCCGTCCGTCCCCCTGATGCGAGGTTTGCCCGGGCAGGCGCTCCAGAAGGGGCTGGGGCCGCTTCTCGCTTCCCCGGCCATTCGCTCAGCGGCTGACCGGCTGACCCGCCCGACGACGGCCTGGTGCCTGTGGGCAGCCACCATTCTGGTATGGCACTGGCCTCCGGCTTATCAAGCGGCCCTTCGCTCTCAGGCTTGGCATGACTTCGAACATGCATCCTTCCTCGCTGCGGCACTCCTCCTTTGGTACCCGATCGTCCGCCCCTGGCCGAAAAGGGGCGCCGATCCCGTCGGTGGCAGACTGATCTACATCGCGGCCACCATGGTTTTCAACACCTTTTTCTCAGCCACGTTTGCCTTCTCGGGTCAGGTTTTTTACGAAGCCTACGAAACAGTGCCTCGCCCTTGGGCCATCTCGGCCCTTCGCGACCAGAATGCGGCCGGTGCCTTCATGTGGATCGCAAGCTCAATCCCCATGCTCATGGCCTCCGTGGCCGTGGTCGTCCAATGGCTTTCCCCGGGCTACTCGAGACCTTCCACGCCCCCTCGCGTCATCAAGGCCGATCGCCGCCGCGGCAATCCGCAATGGATTTTTTCGCTTCGTCTGAGACGAGGCATCCAAGTCGGCCTGTTCCTGCTCGCGATCATCGTCGTGATCGACGGTTTGACCGGCACGTCATCTCCCAGCGCTGAAAACTTGGCCGGGGTTCTCCCGTGGACATACTGGCGCGGATTTGTAGTCATCGGTTTGGTTGCTCTAGGCAATCTTTTCTGTGCGGTCTGCCCATTCACCCTTCCCCGACAACTCGCAGCCAAGATTTTAGGCCGGCGCTTCCGCTGGCCCGCGGCTCTCCAAAATAAATGGCTCGCCGCCGGGCTCTTTGGCCTCTACTTGTGGGCTTACGAGGTTCTTGCCCTCTGGGATCGGCCCAGCTGGACGGCCTGGCTGATCCTGGGCTATTTCCTTTTTGCCTTCATGATTGAAGGACTTTTCCCACGCGGCACCTTTTGCCGATTCCTGTGCCCCATCGGGCAGTTCAACTTCACTGGGGCCAATCTATCTCCCCTCGAAGTCACACCGTTAGAGACCTCAGTCTGTAGCCGCTGCACAACACGGGAGTGCCTTCACGGCGACCCCAACGAACCGGGGTGCCCAACAGGGCTACTCATACCCGCGAAGACCGGCAACCATGACTGCACCTTCTGTATGGATTGCGCGCGGGCCTGCCCCCACGAGAACGTCACACTCAGCCTCGTCCGACCTGGCCATGGCATCGGACACGATCGTATGGCCAAGCAATCCCCAGGCCTCGATGTCGTTGCCCTCACGAGCCTCATCACTTTTGGTGCCTTCGTCAACGCGGCGGCGATGATCGAGCCTGTCGTCCGATTCGAAGAACGTCTGGCCACACAAATCAACGTGACCGCATCCCTCGTCCAAACCTTCTGGATCTTGGGCGGGATCACACTTGGCCCCATCCTCATCCTGTCCATCTGCGCTGCACTGGGCCAACGCCTATCGCGACTGACCCTTTCGAATCAGTTGATCATCCGAAAGCTTGCACCGGCCCTCATCCCCATGGGCTTCGCGATGTGGCTAGCTCATGCGGGGTTTCATCTCGTGACCGCATACGGATCGCTCATCCCGGCAACGCGCAGCTTCATGGGCGGGGCACCCCAATCAGTCGATCCGATTGGCTTTTCTCTGCCGCGTTTCGATGGTGTCGAGTTGGAACTGCTGATTCTCGGCTTCGGTTTTCTGATCGCGATGGCAATCGGCTGGCGCATTAGCCTCGGACTCGCCGATTCGACTTCTCGAGCCTTTCGACTGGCTTTACCCTGGGTGGTGACCGCATTCCTACTTTATCTCGCAGGTGCATGGATTGTTCTTCAGCCCATGCAGATGCGCGGCATGGCGATGTAAATGATCGCGCGGAGATGGATCCCAATCTGCCTTTTTCAGAGGCGTGACGTCGCCCAGTTCGGATTCCTGATTTGGGTCTCGGTGGCCGCGCTTCTTGCAGTGCCTCAACAGAGTCGGGCCGATTTAGGCGCCGTCGTCGCAGAGGGAGCCGCGGGAGCTCAGTTTGTCCGCGTTCGTATCGAACCTTTCCCGCCGAGAGAGGGGCGCGCCTTTTTGACCGTGTCGGCCCAGAATCCAAACACAGGGAGACCCGATCCAGAGGCCACGGGAAGCCTCACCTTAAGCAAACCCCACTCGACCAATGCGCATTCACAGCATGGGCTTCATCACGCTCCTCTGCAGATCACCTTGGATCCATCTCAAAGTCGACATCCTGGCCTACTCGGCGCCGTGGTTGATCTGACCGAAACAGGCACTTGGTCCGCGGAGCTCCGTTTTCCTGGCGGTTCTGCGCTCGATGTTCTCCGCTTCCAACTTGACGTTGGGTCCCGACAGGATCCCTGGATTGAGTACGCCCGGGCCTTTTCAATTCCAGCATTCGGAACCGTGATCTTTTTCTGGCACCAACGTCGCGTACTCCGCAGAAAGCCCTCGCCCAGAGACCCCTGAAAACAACACCCGGCCCCCATTCTCGGGCCACACTCAAGTCGACCCACGGTAGACTGTTGGAACCCTGGAAGACGGCCTCTACCGGGAAGCCTCTAATGACGACCCCAAAAAGGAGCTTGAGTCGATGGGAATTTTTTCAGGAATCATGGGGAATGCCGGGGTCCTCGACTCAGAGAAGCTTCTCGAAGATTTCGGGGAACTGCTGGCGGATGGCGAGGAGGTTGAAGTCGGATTTCGGGTGTTGCGAGACACCTTCATTTTTACGAGCCGGCGACTGATCTTGATTGACGTTCAGGGCATGACCGGAAAGAAGACCGAATACCTCTCCATCCCTTACCGCAAGATCACGAAGTACAGCATCGAAACCGCGGGGCATTTCGAATTGGATGCAGACCTCAAAATCTGGGTTGGGAGCGATCCCAACCCCATCGAGAAGCGTTTCAGTAAGAAAGTGAACATCTACGATCTACAGAAGGTGTTGGCCGCTCACCTTCGCGACTAGGGTCAATCCGGAAACCGTCGTCGGGTCGACAAAGATCGACGCCCCCCCTCCTCTGCCGCTAACTTCAGTGCACCATGAAAAAGATTCTCAAGGGCGTCCTCTGGTCCCTCGCTTTGATCGGCCTGTTGGTGGCCGCAGCTTTCTGGCAACTTTTCTTTTCCGAGCGCCCACCGCTGACGACGGACCCGTTGGCGCTCGCGGGCGACGGAAGCCTCATCGATTATTGCGATCTGGCCGTGCTGGATGGAGATGGACTCCGCGCCGTGGAAATCCCGAAGGGCAACACACCCGGCTGCGCGTATGATCATTTCCCTCTGCCGATTCTTCAGCCATGTCGGGAGCCTCTTCCGGCCGAAGCGGCGGACATTCGCGGTCTGTGGCGGGGCGTCGAAGGCGGTCACGTCGGCCACGTAGAACGGATCGAGCAGTGCGGGCACCGGACCGTGGTCACTACATCAGGGATTATCCACGACTCCGGACCCAATCGAACCCTAGAGGAGACCACAAACGACACTGAAGGAGCT
>NHEP01000036.1 GCA_002171515.1 bacterium TMED88
ATCGAAAAAAGCGAGCGTTCGCGAAGACTTCAGTGGCACCCCGGGAGGGATTCGAACCCCCGACCCGCTGCTTAGAAGGCAGCTGCTCTATCCAACTGAGCTACCGGGGCGTACCACCTGTCTGAAAAGCCTGCTTAAACCGCTTGGACCTAGGGCGGACTTTTCCGCCGGCGAAAGGTAGCGGCCTCTTGTCGGAATCCGTTGAAACTCTTCCAAAGGCGCCGCGTTGACACTCCGAGGACCGCCGGATAGGCTCCCGCGGCCTTGTGCGGTGGGCGTAGCTCAGCTGGTTAGAGCACCGGATTGTGATTCCGGGGGTCGCGGGTTCAAATCCCGTCGTCCACCCCAGTCCAGCTTCCCGTCCAGACCTCTCCGGCGCTGCAACCAGGGGCCAGAGTGAAGCGAAGGGCCCCTTCAGCACCGCCTCGCCCCCGTCAGGGCCACGCCGGGATTCCCCGGGGGTCATCAGTACGGGCATGGTCCGGTCAGCGCTAGACTGCGGGGGCGTTTTCCACACCCTATTTCGAGAGCAATTGTGAATCGAATTCGTGCCGCACGACAAGCCCTGGGCTGGACCCAAAATGAATTGGCTGACAAAGCCGAGGTTTCTCCGCGCACCATTCACGCGGTGGAAAAGGGGCGTCCATGCCGACAAACCACGAAACGACAAATTCTGTTTGCGCTGGGTGTCCCTTGGGAGCTGCGGGCTGAATATTTTGTGCGAGCCAAGCCGGTCCGACGCGGAATGATCAACGACTACGATCAAACGCCTCAGAGTGCGTCAACTGCCTGAGCCGATTGGCCTGATCGACTGCGGTCGCGATGGCGCGGTCGGCCGCATCGGACATAAAGGCGCTGAGCGCCAAGGCTGCTTCGGCCTCTTTTCCCGCCTCGCGCAAGCGAGCAACTTCGCGCTCCATCAACAATCGCTCCTGCTCAAGTTGATCGGATAGTGCATCAAAGGGCGCGCGGATCTCATTGATCGATTGCTCGGTCGCCGCGTCCCGAAGGTCTGCAAAGGCCGCCCAAGCCGATGGTCCGCCACTCGGCGACACGACATTCTCGTGACTGGCGAGCGAGGCCGGCACACATCCGTCGATGTAAAGCGGCAGAAAAAGGCCCAGACAGGGTGATCCAAAAGAGGCCCAGATCGGCCAAGGCTGGCTCCGATCCTTGGGCAAAGCCGCCACGAGGCTCGCTGTGGTGGTTCCAACGGCCTCGGCATGCATGCAGATCGATGGATTTCGGTGGCCGCGGGCAGGGGGCGCGTCGTTTCGGACACCCGCGGTGACGCCGTGATCCTGCAAGACACCGATCAGCGTCGAAACATCATGCCGACCACGGCTCGATTCAAGCAGATGCTCCCCACGATCCGATCGACCCTCCGAGAGGCCGCCCGCTACGGTCGGGTCTCGGTAGGCCGCGGCAAAGTCGAGACGCTCTCGCCCGCTCCACCAACCCTGAAGACGCGCAAAGGATTCAAGATCTCGAGAGCCAATCGACCAGTTCGAACGCATCGACAGATGATTGGTCTGGAGTGCAAGGTCGACCCGCCGGGCCCCCCAGCGTCGGCCGGAGGTTTCCATCTGCCAAGCCTGTTCAGGGTCCGCCAGCAGGAAAGCGTTGTGGTAACCCGCTCCCTCGGGCCCTCGAGCACTGCCTGCTTGACCATGTTGCTCAATCAATGTGGCAATGACCTCTAAGGCCTCACGGGCATCCCTGCCTCGCTCTAATCCGAGTCGGACCAGATCCATGCCGATCAGCCCTGGCTCTGCCTCCAGGGGTTCTCGACTGAAAACACTGTGATTTCCAATCGCGACCGCATGCTCGTTGACCCCGTGCTCCAAGCCCCAAACCCATCCAGGGGAATGGCCCATCACCCCATAGGTCTCGGCGACCTGCGGAATCGAGATATGAGTGCAGTGCGCCTGGGCGCCCATCGGGTGAAAGGCGGCGGGAAATTGCACAAAAGCTTGCGGCTCACGAGCGTGCCGGTCGCTGTTCTTCGCGAAGAGCGCTGTCCCATCTCGGGAATGCTGACCGGACACGACGAAGGAATCGCACACAGCCCGAAGTTAACTCAGGCCCCGCCGAGACGCGCCGGCCTTGCGTGGCCCAGCCGCGCACCATCCTCTGCGTTAGAATGCCAGCATGTCAACACCCGAACTCGATGCGCTCGGCAGCGACCTCACCGAATCCTTCTATCGCGGGCTCGATCGGGATGCCATTGTCGAAGCCATTCGAAATCGACGCGCCGAGGGAGGATCAGCCTCGGACGCTTTCGTGGTCATTTGGGGGATCGAGGATCCGGCACTCGTTGAGCGACTGATCGAGTTGGGTTTAACCACAGAAACCGTGGCGGCCCTGTCCTTGACCCCCTTGGTAGAAGTGGCCTGGGCCGACGGAAAAGTCGACCCCCACGAACGCGAGGCCGTTCTGGACGCGGCCGCGCAATACGGGCTACAAAAAAGCGACATCAGCTACATGCTCCTTGAGGGTCGGCTCTCCGAGCGGCCCGCTCCAGAGCTCCAACAGACCTGGCGCAGCTACATGGCGGTGCTGGCCCAAATCCTGGATTCGGAAACCATCACGAATCTGCGGGGTGATGTGATGGCCCGTGCCCGCCAGGTCGCTGAAACCAGCGGCGGTATCCTCGGGCTCGGAAACAAGATCTCTAAGTCCGAATTGGCCAAGCTCGACGAACTCGAACAGGCCTTTGTCGCACGCTGATTTTCGCTTCGCCCGCGACGCTGGGCGCAAACCGCAACCGCCTAAACCCTGCGGCCCCCATCCAAGATCAGCGTCTGACCAGTCACGAACGAAGAGGCCTCGCTGGCGAGGTACACCACGGCACCGGCCATTTCTTCCGGCTCCCCCATGCGGTTCAAGGCTGTTTCGGAGAGCGAGGCTTTGCTGATTCTCTCATTCTCCCAAAGCGCCCGGGAGAACTCGGTCTTAATCAAGCCCGGGGCGATGCAGTTCACCCGAATGCCGTCTGCACCCCAATTCTTCGCTTGCGCCTGCGTCAGCATGATGAGAGCCGCTTTTGAGACCGAGTAACCTCCCAGAACGTCCGATGCGAGCACACCGCCCACGGAGCTGACGTGGATGATGGCTCCTCCCTCTCCCTTTTCGACCATGACCTCACGGGCCGCATTCGACAAGAGATGAGCTGATTTCACGTTCGTGCTCATGATCATGTCCCAAGCCGCCTCATCAATTTCGTGAATGGGGCCGAAAACCGGATTGGTTCCGGCGTTGTTCACGAGAATGTCCAGGCGGCCAAACTGCTCTCGGGTCGTGGCCACCAGTGCACGAAGCTCTTCGGCTCTTCGCACGTTGGTCTGCACCGCCAAGGCCCGGCGTCCCGTTGCCTCGACGGCGGATACCGCTTCGGCCAAAGGTTCGGGCTTTCGCGCGGCCAAAACGATATCGGCTCCGTTCTCGGCCAACGCGATCGCGATCGAGCGGCCAATCCCCCGGCTCCCACCCGTGACGATGGCAACCTTTCCGCTCAGAGAGAAATCTGCGACGGGCACACGCGCCCTCCTTGGTCAATGAACTCGGCTTCTGGACCCGAAAAGAGATAGCACGCGCCTTTTCGCCTGGCTGGGCACGATGTCGGGAAGGCCCCTAGAATCGGAAGGAATGATGGTTCACTTTCGTCGACATCTCTGGATCTGGCCTCTTCTGTTTGCCCTGCTGCTCGCGGGATTCGGCTGGCTCACACTGCGTTCTCTTGAAAACACGATGCAGAGTCAGGTCCGTAACGAGTTATTGACCACGCGCCAGGCCGCGGTCGCGGCCCTTGAAATCTGGCGAAAGGAGTCCATGGCCAGCGTGGCGGTGATCGGTGCGGATCCCAGAATTGTGGACTCCATCCGGTCGCTGACGGAGCTTGTGAGAACCCGAGGCGAAAACACCGATGCCCTCCGGAAGGCCGCCGCAGCCAAGCGACTGTCGAGCATTCTCGATCACTTCACCCACGATGGAGAATTTGAGGCGTGGGGGGTCATTACGGCAAGCGGTTACATGCTGGCCAGCGAAGATCCAGACGCCGTGGGCAGCCGCCCCAGTGAAGCCCCTGCCCTGCTGAAACTCGCCCGCAAAGGAAAGCCCATCTTCACACCGCCCATTCAATGGCATCCCAAAGAGGATCAGGGTCATTCGGAAATTGCGATGATCGCGGGGGTTCCGATCTACGACCCAGAGCAGCAGTTGATCGCCCTCCTGGGATTCACAATCGATCCGGACGGTGACTTCTCCCGCATTCTTAACGTGGCTCAACCGGGCGAAACCGGTGAAACCTACGCTTTCGACTCTGACGGTGTTCTGGTCTCCCGGAGTCGATTCGAAGACCAGCTGCGAAAAATCGGGCTCATCGACCCCGACCCCAACGCCACCTCAGCGCTTTCAATCCAGATTCGCGCGCCAGGCGGTGACCTCACTCGGGGCTACAAGCCGACTTCTTCTCCACTCGCGCGCCCTCTGACCAAAATGGCCGCCAGCGCCATCTCGGGAGAGGACGGCATCGACGTCGCGGGCTACCGCGACTATCGAGGGGTCAAGGTTGTTGGGAGCTGGGCCTGGGTCCCCCAACTTCAGCTCGGCGTGGTGACCGAGATGAGCTATTCCGAAGCCTTCGCCGCCCTTTCGACGGTGCGGACACGACTCCTGATCCTGATCGCCCTACTCGGTCTTGGCGCCCTCGGGATGTTTGGATACTCGTTCGTCGTGATTCGCCTTCAGGGAGAAGTCGCGGAGGTCAAACAACTTGGGCGCTATACGATCGAGAGCAAACTCGGTCGCGGGGGAATGGGGACTGTCTACAGCGCTCGTCATGCTTTACTCAGACGCCCCACTGCGGTCAAGGTCCTCGACAGCGATGGCTCCAACGCCGAGGCCATCGCTCGCTTCGAGCGTGAGGTGCAGGTATCCAGCTCTCTCTCACATCCGAATACCATCGAAATCTACGACTATGGATACACACCCGATGGCACCTTCTATTACGCAATGGAGCTGCTGCGCGGGATCACCATCGGAAAGTGTGTTGAAGACGACGGCCCTCAGACCGAAGCGCGGGCTGTCTACATCATGCGCCAAATTTGCGGATCCCTGGCTGAAGCCCACTCGATGGGGCTGATTCACCGTGACCTCAAGCCTTCGAACATCATGCTGTGTGAAATTGGAGGCATGCTGGACTTCGTCAAGGTTCTGGATTTTGGGCTGGTTCGTCAGCAAAGACAAAAAGAGGATCTGGCCCTGACTCAGGTCAACGCCCTTACGGGCACACCGCTCTACATGTCACCCGAGGCAGTGGACAGTCCCGATGATATGGATGCGCGGAGTGATGTGTATCAACTCGGGGCGATCCTCTACTCCATGCTAACGGGAACAGATGTTTTTTCAGGCGAGACACCCGTGGAGGTTTTGGCGAAACACATCGGGGAACAACCGGAGTCGCCATCCCAACGATTGGGACGCCCGATTTCCCCCAAACTCGAAGCCTTGGTTCTCCAGGCACTCGCCAAAAAACCCGAAGAACGCCCCGCTGATGCCGGTGCACTTCTGGACGCCCTGGAACGCTGCCCGATACAAGGGCAATGGGGACGCAACGAAGCCGAGCTTTGGTGGACCACTTGGAACGAGCAACACCCTGACCTGATCGAAGAGGGGACTGCACCCACTGGCACCCTCCCGTCTGGATGGGATGTCGATCTGCACCGTCGGATTGAAGAAGCCTAGTCGTTCGCTCCCGGGAACGCCTCAGCGCAAACCGTCGAGCTGAACCGAAAGCGAGGGAGGTCAGCAACGTGTTCGACTTGGAAGGTCGAGTCGCTCTCGTGACGGGAGCCGGCCAAAATGTGGGGGCCGGAATCGCCCAATGCCTCGCATCCCGAGGCGCTGCGGTCGCGGTGAACGATTTAGTGCCCGAGAGGGCGACCCGGGTAGCCGAGTCCATCCAAATGACCGGCGCAAAAAGCCACCCGTGCCCTTTTGACGTCACCCGGGCCGAGGCGATTGAACAGGGCGTTCGGGACATCGAGGACTCGTTAGGGCCGGTCGATATTCTGGTCAACAACGCCGGCGTGCCGCCGGATATGGGCCTTCATCGATTCAGAGAAATGCCTCGAGGAGAATGGGATCGGTTTATCGCTCTTAACCTGTTCGGCGTCATGCATTGCAGCCGAGCGGTTCTCGACGGGATGTGTGAGCGAAACTGGGGACGACTCATCACAATCTCTTCTGGTGCTGGACAGGTGGGGCTCTCCATGGGGGTTTCACTTTATGGCGCTGCAAAGAGTGGAGCCATTGGCTTCATGCGGCATCTCGCCATGGAGGTCGCTCATTGTGGGGTGACGGCCAACAGCCTTGCCCTAGGGCTGATGGAGCACACCCTGGAGGGACAGCCCGCCGGCCTTGAATCCATCCTACGGCAAGTGCCGGTTGGCCGACTGGGGACAGCGGATGAGGTCGGCGCCGCAGTGGTCTACCTTGCCTCGAATGAAGCCAGCTGGCTGACCGGCCAGACGATCGGCCTCAACGGGGGCGCGACCACGAGTTGAGGAGACTGACCGCATCAGCGAAGGGTGTGACCCGCGCGGCAAGCCGGCCGCTTTTCAAAGCACTTAAAACGGGAGGAAACCGATGCCGGGATTGGTGATTCGATTTGCGCTGTACGTACTCGGGCTGTGGCTCGCCACCGAGATCGTCCCAGGCATGGAGATTCACGGAACAGGGTCCTTTCTGGCTGCAGGGCTTTTACTCGGAATCGTCAACGCCATCATCCGACCCCTGGTCGTCCTGCTCACCCTTCCTTTCACCGTTTTAACCCTTGGGATCTTCATCTTGATCATCAATGCCGCCATGCTGGGACTCGTATCCATGATGGTCAAGAACTTCGAGCTGGCCAATTTCTCTGCAGCCTTCTTCGGTGCGATCATTGTTGGGCTCACTGGATGGATCGGAGCCTCTTTCATCGGACCCAAGGGCGGCGTCGAGGTCATGGTGATGAAAGGCAACCACCGGGGCTGAATATCACGAAGCACAGGATCGGCTCTCTATTCGAGCAGCTTTTCCTCAAGCCTCGATCGAATAGAGCGGTCGATCCCAACGGACTCAGCCCAAGCTTCGACACCGCCATGTGCATCATCCACTCGGTTCAGGAACGACTCCATGGCAGCGGGGTCGGCATCGTAGGCATCGTCGGGCATTGTGTGCATCAGATTCTTGTAGGTATCGCTTGAGTCGAGTCTCTCGTTGATTCGATCAATATTCTGTCGGCTAAACGCGTAGTCCGCCACAATGGTCTCGCGCGGCACGCCAAGCAGAGTAAGCAAAACTGCAGAAATCACGCCCGTCCGATCTTTGCCGGCTGCGCAATGAAAGACAGCAGGTGATTCGGCCGTCGCGAGCAAGCGAATCACTTCGGCAATCGGCGGACCAGCCACCTGAAGCATCAGAAAATAGAGCTCGCCCATGTTTTCGGGAATCGGAAAATCCGACTGCCGATCCACGTCGGCGCGCGTCTGATTAAAAAGCGGAACCGAAATAATTTCAGCCTGGTTAGCGATCTCTCCGCAGCCGATTTCCTCGACCTCAAGCGGAGAGCGGAGGTCAATGACGACCTTCAAACCCAATTGGGTGCGGAGCTTTTCAAGATCTCGGCCACTCAAATGCTGAAGACCGTCGGACCGATAAACAAGCCCATTCCGCATTTGGCGGCCTGAGGCCGTGTGGTAGCTGCCCAGATCTCGAAAGTTGAAACAGCCTTCGAGTTCGACCCAATCGGCCAAATGCTCAGGCACAGACATAACGACTCCCTCTTTACTTTCCCAACGAAAACCGAAAATGGGTTCAACGCTCACTCGCCCGTAAAATGCGGCTTACGCTTTTCCTTAAAAGCCCTCGGGCCTTCCCGTGCATCCTTCGACGACATGACCGCGGCCGAAACCTCGTTTTCAACCGTATAGGCTTCATCAAGAGGCAAGCCGCTTGAACGCATCAGGCCCTCCTTGATTTTCCGAAGCGCCAAGGGACCATTTTGGGCCAGCTTTTCTGCGAGCTCGAGGGCCTTCTGCATCAATTGCGATCTCGGAACGACATAATTGAGCAGACCCATTTCGAGCGCCTCCTGCGCGGTAAACGAATCTCCAACCATGAGCATTTCGATCGCTTTCGCATAGGGGATCTGTCGCGGAAGTCGGGTGATGGAGCCGCCTCCAGGCAGCAGGCCCACTTTGGCCTCGGGCGTCCCGAAGATTGCATTTTCGGAGGCTACTCGAAGGTCGCAGGCATTGGTGATTTCGGTTCCGCCGCCCAAGGCCCGTCCATTCACCGCCGCGATGACTGGCTTATAAAGCGTGAAGCCCCTCAAGATGCCATCGGTAAACTGAGACATATCGGATAGCAGCTTGTGATCCCATTCATCCTCAGGCTTCCGGGCGCCCGTCACAAGAGGCATCGTCAACTGCAGATCACCCCCCGCGCTAAAATCTTCTTCGCCTGCACCGGTGAGAATCGCGCAGCGCAGAGAATCATCCTCTCGGTAACTTCGCCACGCCGTCGCGAGCTGAACAAGCATTTGAGGGCTGAGGGCATTTTTCACCTCCGGGCGATTCATGGTCAGAATCAGGACGCCCTCTCGCTTGTCGACGATCAGATGCGGTGCACTTTCAGACACGATGGCTCCTCCATGGGGGGGTCCTCAGCTGGCCGCCCGAAGCTTCACTGAACTGAGACGTCGTCGCCAGCGGCCAGGGCCGTTCCGATCGCTTGGCTGAGAACCGCAAGGCGGAAGGGCTTCTGCAAGTGACCGACCCGGCGACTCCCCGACAACCGCCCGGCGACGTCTTGTGGGCTGTGCCCGCTCATCATGATGACAGGCAGATCAGGAAGCCGTTTTCGAACGGCCTCAAAAAGCTCTAAGCCATCCATTCCCGGCATCGTGACGTCCAGGAGAGCCAAGTCAACTTGGTTTTCCTGAAGAAGTTCAAGCGCTTCGGCTCCAGAAGCGGCATCGATCACAGAATACCCCTGACTCAACAGCATCTTTTTCGTAGTACGGCGAACCGCCGATTCGTCATCGACCAGCAAAATCCGATCCGACCCCCCGCCGGAAGAGATGCTCGAGTCGCGCGCCGCGACGACACCTTCTTCTGCCCGGGGAAACAAGACGCGAATTCGAGTCCCGACGCCCGGTGCGCTCTTGACCTGGATCGCACCGCCGTGGCCCCGTACGATGCCCAGCGCTGAGGCCAAGCCCAAGCCGCGGCCATCAAACTTGGTTGTAAAGAAAGGATCGAAGATCCGTTCGACGGTATCCTCATCCATACCCGGGCCGTTGTCGGCGACTTCGAGAAGCAAAAAGTCTCCGGGCTCAGATTCGGAACCCAATCGATAAGCTGACAGTTCCCCGCGGTCAGCCCGAAAGGCTTCGGTTTTAACCTCCACCTGCCCACCGCTGTCCCCGATGGCCTCGGCTGCATTTCTGACCAAGTTCATGACCACTTGGCCGACCTGGGTTCCATCGGCACGAATCCAGGCAGCCGGTGAAAGGTGCTCCACTCGGATCGAAGCGCCCCCTTTGATGGAGCCCCGGACCAATTGGGCCGTCTCATCGACCAAAGGTGAAAAATGGATCGGCTCGAAAGAAAGCTCCGCTCGACCCGCATACGCAAGAAGACGACGCGTTAGTTCCGCAGCGCGCTCGCCAGAAATCAATATTTGCTCGACCGGCTCCCTAATTCCTTCCAAGTCGTGGGCTTGCCGGAAGGCAAGATCAGCGTTTCCCAGAATTCCCACTAGCAGGTTATTGAAGTCATGAGCGATTCCTCCCGCCAAAACGCCAAGACTTTCCAAGCGTCGCGCATGCTCAAGGGCCTGGGCTGCCTCGACTCTCGGTGTCACGTCGTGGACCATTGCGAGGACGCTGTCCACCTGGCCCTCAGAATCATGCAGGGGTCGTAAGGTCGTATCGAAATGAAAGGTCCGACCCGCGAGGTCCACGACTGATTCCATGAATTCGGCGCGCCCCGTCTCAAACATGGCCTCTACCCGAACCTCAATCGCGCGCCCCTCCTCTCCGGGGATAAACCGACGGATTGAGCTGCCAGCGACCTCGTCACTGGTCAGGCCGTATCGATTGTTCTCAAGGGACCTACCTAAAACCGATTGGATCACACCCTTGCGATTCAACAAAACCGCATTGCTCGCATCGAGTGCCTGGAGGGTTTCTCGGAGACGCTCTTCGCTTGACCGAATGGCCTCCTCCGCGCGCTTTCGCTCGGTGATATCTTGGCTTGTTCCCCGATGGCCCACTGCCCGGCCCGAGGCGTCAAACTCCGTCTCTCCTCGACCATGTAGAAATCGCTCCGTGCCGTCATCTCTTTTGATTCGGAACTCAACGTCCACCGGAGTCCCCGTAGAGAGCGAGTCGGCAAAGGCACCCGCCAAAGCGGCACGATCATCTGGATGAACCAGCTCGATAAAACGGGCGTTCGTAATCGGGGCCCCTTTCGGATCAAGCCCGAAGATCCGATAGTGCTCATCCGACCAGCTCAAGCTGTCCTCGGCCACTAACCAAAAGAAACTGCCCACCCGCGCAATTCTCTGAGCGGCGACGAGGGCCGCTTCGCTTCGATGGAGCTGGTCCGCTGCCTTTCGCCGTTGCCGATCGCGACGTTCTGCCTGACTCCGCCAAGCCTGGAGTTGCGAAAAATCGCTGATCCGGGTGATGCGAAAGGACGTCGCTGAAAGCAACGCGATCACAAGGAGAAAGGCGATCACCGAAAGGTCGCGGGTCGGCGGCTCAACGAAAATGGCCGTTCCTGAAGCGAGGAAACCCACCCCATAGGTAAAGAGCATCCAGCGCGTATTGACCACGAAAAATGCCGTCACCGCCACCAGAAACAGGGGCAGCAGGCCGAGCACCGGATCGGGATAAGCCACCATGGCGAATGCGGAAAGCAGGTACAGTCCCGAAATTAAGAGCGCTGTGGCGGCACTGGCGTTTTCCGGAGGATGCTTCCGCCAGCGCACGCCGCAGATGATCATCGTCAGGGCACAGATGAGATGAAGGCCGGCGATCTCAAGGTAAAAGGGTCGATCGATGGAAGCCCAAACGAAGCCTGAAGCTAAAACAAAGAAGCCCGCGAGAAGGACCACCGGCGGTAGCGCCAACCGCAACGATCGCTCAGCGTTTTCTTTCCAATCAATTCCCTTGAAGTCAACGATTTCGTCGCTGTCTTCCAGGTCGAACTCATTTTCAGTATCCGGCGACTGAGCCATACGAGGAATTCAGCAAACCTCCCAGAAGATACGCGCTGCACTGAACCCCTTTTCATCAGGCACAGCGCTTCGGCGATCGGGACCCATCGCCCAGCCCATAGGCTACCGATTCGGGGCGATGATGCCGTCGTTCCCGCCTCGGGTCCGAACGGGCAATCAAATCGCCTGCGGGCAGGCGCCCAATCGATTACACGGTGCTTTCGGTCCTTTGAAGCCCCGGGGGCTTGTCCTAGAGCCCGTCAGCGAGCCCATGGGGGTTTTCTTGGATGAAGGACGCCTAGCGATCCCCCTCCCGAAAACTGCGTGGATCTCGATCTTGATATCGGGGATCGTCTTTTTCTCGAAAAGACGCCAGCATCGGCTCGAGACCATTGGCCTTGATCTCAAGGAGCGTCGCAAACAACAGCCCGAGGCGACCTTTGGGAAAGCCTTTTCG
>NHEP01000037.1 GCA_002171515.1 bacterium TMED88
AATCGGCCGAGACGCCATCGACAGCCTCTTCGATGAAGACGACGACCGGCCGCTAACGATGGCTTGCTCAGGTTGTCGATCCCCGTAGATATCAATCACAACCCGATCAGGCGAACGCAGTGTGAACATCCTGTGATGCCCATACCGTTGAAGATCGATCACGACCCGGCTGGCATAACGCGTATTCTGGCCGATCCGCACGCCCTCTAGCAATCCATCACCGACCGGTAGGCCGTCAACGTAACGGCGTCCAACCCAAATTCCGGGCACGTCCACGTAGAGTCTTTCGGGTTTACCGGCCCGTTGGTTGGCCGCCAACCGCACCAATGCGTCCTCAGACAAATCAACGGAGCGGGTCAACTCGACCACTACACGGGTGTAATCCGGGTAAGACCACGTCCGAACATCCTCGACATCACCGAGTCCCTTGGGGCGATCCGCCCCAAGAAGGATCGGCGCCCAAATCGCGAAAGCGATCACTCCGAGCTTTCGCTGCAGGCGGCCGCCGAGGCGGTGCATCACTGCTCCCCCTCCAACTTCTGTCGCCAGCCTGAAAGGACCGCGAGCGCGTCCATCGGCGTTATTCGGTTGGGATCAATCTCCTTTAACTCAGCCAAAACAGTCGATTCAGCAGAACTCGTGGGTGGACCGGACCTTTTTGATCCGAGGGCGAGAGGGAGCTGGGCACCGCCCTCTCGCGGCTCGCCCGCCGGCCCGCTGGCCCGACGCTCACCCCGCTCCAGCTGACCCAAAATTTCTCTCGCCCTGGCCACGACCGGTGTCGGAAGCCCGGCCAACTTGCCGACCTGGATCCCATACGATCGGTTGGCCCCCCCTTGAACGAGGCGCCGTAGAAAAACCACTTCGTCCTGCCATTCCCGCACCTCAAAGTGAGCATTATCGAGATGCCGAAATTCTTCGGCGAGTTCAATCAGCTCGTGATAGTGCGTCGCAAAAAGCGTACGGGCTTCGAGACCCGGCGTTTCATGGAGGTATTCTGCAACGGCCCACGCGATCGACAGCCCATCAAAGGTACTTGTGCCCCTTCCGATTTCATCCAGAATGATCAGACTGCGACTTGAAGCCGATCGAAGAATTTCGGCGGTTTCTCGCATCTCAACCATAAAGGTCGATTCACCCCGGGACAGCCGGTCAGAGGCCCCAACGCGGGTAAAAATCCGGTCAACCACGCCAACATGAGCCGAGGCGGCCGGCACAAAACTTCCAATTTGAGCCATCAGGGTCATCACGGCAACTTGGCGAAGGTAAGTGCTCTTGCCCGACATATTGGGCCCCGTCAACAGCAGAATGCGCGTTCCCTTTCTGTCCAAAAGGGTGTCATTGGGAACAAAGCCATCCCCCCCACCCCCGCGCAGGCTGAGCTCAACTACGGGGTGACGACCATCACGGATCTCCAGCCGGTCTCCATCATCCACGATAGGCGCAATCCACGCCTCTCGGCGTGCGACCTCGCTCAGACTGGCGAGCGCATCCAAAGTGGCGACCCGATCCGCCGCCGTACGGATCGGTGCGGCGGCCGCCACCACTTCCTGCCTCAACGACTCAAAAATCTCTCGTTCAAGGGCAGCGGCCCGCTCCGCCGCGCCCATCACCGTGCCTTCAACCTCACGCAAGGCTTCGGTTGTAAACCGCTCGACGTTGGCCAAAGTTTGTTTTCGTTCGTAATCGTCAGGAACCTTTTCCAGCTGCGCCTTCGAAACCTCAAGCGAATAGCCGTGGACAGGGTGATATCGCACTTTCAGAGTCGCAATGCCCGTCCGCTCACGCTCGCTGACTTCAAGACCCGCAATCCATTCTCGTCCCTTCCGGGCACTCTCATGAATCCCGTCGAGATCACTTCGAAAGCCCTGGCGTACATATCCGGATTCGTTGGCCCCCCGCGAGCCCCTTGCAATGACCGGGGGATCGTCGACCAACGCATCTTCAAGACGCTCCGCGAGATCAGGCAGAGGCTCCGGCGCCTGAATACTCTGCGGAGACGGAACCGAAGTTTGTGTCCCATCAAAAAGAGCGCCTTCCCCCGATTCGAGGGCTGAAACAACATCGGGCAGAGCCTTAAGGGCATTCCGTAGAGCACCGAGGTCACGGGGAACCGCTGTGGGTCGGGCAGCCTTCGCGAGCAAACGTTCAAGATCGCGCACACCCATCATCGCTTCTCGAAGATGCGCGCGGACGCGATCATGATCAACCAACCACGAAACGGCCGCCTGACGATCCAGGATCGAAGCAGAAGATCGGAGTGGGTACGCGATCCAGCGAGCCAAACGGCGGGCGCCGAGGGCGCAGGACGTGCGATCCAGTAGCTGAATCAGGGTGCCACTCCGCCCTCGATCCTCAGAATTTTCAAACAGCTCCAAGTGATTTCGGGTTGCGGCATCAATCACCACGGTATCGAGGAGCTCATACCGACGAATCCGCGGTGCGTGAGCCAGCGCCGAGGGTTGATTGATCCCCAGGTAACGAAGCAGAGCCGCAGCCGGCCTTTTCCCGAGACCTTCGGAAAGTTCCGCGAAGCCCTCCGGCTCCACTGGCACCGCATCGGATGAGAAGCTTTCATCGTCTACCGCGGTCACCGCACACGCCGGCAGCCGGTCGACGAGTCGGCTCCGTACTGCGTCAGCCAACGAGTGCGGAACCAGAATTTCGCGAGGAGCCACCCGCTCTAATTCCTCAAGCAGTTCCCACGGCAGACCGCCCTCTCCCTCTCCGTCTACACTGGTGGCGCGAAAATCTCCGGTAGACGCATCGAGAATCGAAAGAGCGGCGGGGCCCGCCGGACCGGCTAGATCAAGGGCAGCAAGGGAAACCTCCAAGCGTCCATCTAAACCGTCCGGGTCTCCCACCAGGCCTGGCGTCACCACTTCGACGACGTCCCGTTTGACCAAGCGCCGGCCACCGAGCTGCTTTGGATCCTCAACCTGCTCACAGATGGCGACGCGATGCCCCAAGCCCGCCAGCTGTTTGATGTACTGATCGGCACTGTGCACCGGGATCCCACACATCGGCACCGCGTCAGCCTTCCCCTTATCACGCGTCGTCAATGCAATATCAAGCAAGGGCGCAGCCAGCTCGGCATCAGCCAAAAACATCTCGTAAAAATCGCCCATCCGATAGAAAACAATGGAGTCGGGATAACGGGCCTTGATGGCCAGAAACTGCTTCATCATCGGTGTCTCAAGCGCTGAGGCCATCAGTCCCCCTTGACCTGAGGCTCGTCCCTTTGGGCCGCGCTTTGCCATCGATCAATCCAGTCGCAATATTGAGAGATCACATCTTCTTCGTCGGCCTCACTCTCCGATAGAGCATTTCGAATACCCCGCACACCTGCGGCCGGATCGCTCAGCCCCGCAACCAAATCCCTTACCACTGGTCCAGACTCTACCGACTCAGAAAGTGCCAAGGCTCGCCCCAGAAAACGCCACAGGACCGACTCTCCGGGGTACTTCCTCGCTTGAGCCTGGAGCCCATTCACCCAGTCGCTGATCCGATCAGCCCTAGAGAATGCAGCCTCTGCTTCAACAAGATCGTCAGGGCTCGGCACCCGCTCGGCCTCAAGCCAGCGAGCCCAACTTTTCAAACGCTGACGCGTTCGCTTGGCATGTCGAGCCTTCAACTTCCAGGCCTCGGCGAAATCGGGAGCCACTCGGAGGGCCCGGCCCATCGTCCGAATTCCCCGACGCCTTTCGCCCGACCCCAGCGATGAATCTGCAATCGCACACAAAAGCTCGGCCTCACCCCGACGATCCCGAAAACCTTCTACGCGACCACGACGACGCCTCATGACCCACGCTGACTCGAAATCGCCGCGATCGCTGAGAAGCCGCTCCGCGGATTCGAGGGCGATTGGATTGTGTCGGGCATGCACCAGGACTTCCTGGTGGGCCGCGAGAGCGCGATCCAACTCGCCCAACGCCTCGAGGCTATGGCCCAACTCGTTAAGTGATTCAACGCGATGGCTCGCGCTCAGATCACGCCGCAGGACCAAGGCCTGATGAATCTGGAGGGCTCGCTGAAAATTGCCGCGCTCACGAGCCACCCTGCCTAGGAGCTTGTAGACCTCCGGACGCTGTGTCCCTTGCTCGACGAGACTCGTCAGCGCCGAGTCGGCACCCTCAAGGTCATCCGACAGCGCCGCACCCAAGGCCCGAGCCCACAGGGTGCTGGCATCGGGGGTCTTATGACCAGACCCTCTTTTCGCCCTTCTCAGCAAGCCCACCGTATCACCGCGCTCATGCGCCCCTCTCCGCCTGCACACGAGTCATTGCCTCACAGATCGAATTCACTTCTTTTCCGGCCCCCCGCCGAATGCAGCTCCCCTGACGCAGCTGAGCCCATCTCAAGAGCCGCGCTCCGTGCCAGCTGGGCGCTACCTCAATACTCTCCCGTCACCTCTCTTGCCTTTTTTCTGGCCTTCTTGCCCACGGCTACTGGAAGATGTCGCAACTGATGAACCTCACTCTCGAAGGCCAACATCTTCTTGCGATAACCTCGGGCTTCAAAACGAGCCCTCAACAAAGCCCAACCCATCACGACTCCCACGCAGACCGCACCCGCAGTGCTCGAGAGGCCGATCACTTTCCAAAGAGCCACCGCCGAAGTCTGCCCAAATAGATAGTGGACGCTCACAGCGCTCTCATTTTGATGGGCAAAACGCCAGCCCACCACGAGAAGCCCCACGAATAGCAGCAAGACCAGGACCCTTCGGAATGTGCTCATCAGGCCGCTCCGCGCTGCATCACGCTGTGGCTTCGCGATGGGTTTCCGCGCTTTCCTCGTCATCCGAGTCATCGGAGATACTCGGTGCAGCGTCGACCATCTCTTTGAGCTCCTTACCTACTTTGAAAAAGGGAGTTCGCTTCGCACTAATGTGAACCGGCTCACCTGTCTTCGGATTCCGGCCTTCCCGGGCTTCTCTCAACTTGACTTGAAAGCTCCCGAACCCTCGAATCTCGATACGCTCGCCTCCCCTCAGCGCCTCGATCATCGAATCAAAGATCGTATTGACCACAACCTCGGTGTCCTTCTTCGAGATATGCGGCGTCCGCTTGGCCACCTCTTCGATCAAACCGCTTTTGGTCATCTCACTCCCCAGATTGGGACAGCGGGTGGGGGCCTCCTCGGCCCCCACCTGCCATCAGCTGCTTGTCCTACTCCTCAGCCGAACCACCGTCGTCCGTCTTCTGCGCCAGCTTTTCAGCCAACAGATCACCCAGCGTGGTCGTCTGGCTCTGTGACTGCTGTGCGGCCAGCTCCTGCAACGCCTTGCGCTCAGCCTTATCGTTGACCGCTCGAATTGACAAAGAGATCTTCTGTTCAGCGGGATCAACCTTGACCACGAGTGCAGTGACTTCTTGTCCTTCCTGAAAGGTCTCAGCAGGATTCTCGACCCGCTCCTGAGCAAGCTCAGAGCTATAGACGAGCCCATCGATTCCATCGTCGAGCCGAACGAAGACCCCGAAGTCCGCGACGCTTGTCACAGGACCCGTAACCTCGCTCCCGATGGGATATTTACGCTGAATTTCATCCCACGGGTTGGCTTCGAGCTGCTTGATTCCCAAAGAGAATTTTTCGCTCTCTTTGTCGATCTTCAGCACGATGGCTTCGACCTCGTCCCCTTTCTCGAACTTTTCACCGGGGTGCTTGATCTGCTCTGTCCAGGAAATATCCGAAACGTGCACCAACCCATCGATCCCCTCATCCAAACCAACGAAGACACCGAAGTTAGTGATGTTGCGAACCGTCCCCTTAACGCGACTCCCCAACGGGTACTGAGCCTCAATCACCGTCCAGGGATTGTCCTCGATCTGCTTCATTCCGAGAGAGATCTTGCGATTTCGCTCATCGACATCGAGGACCACCGCCTCAACGTCATCCCCGATCGCCACAACCTTCGAGGGATGCTTGATGCGCTTGGTCCATGACATTTCAGAAACGTGCACCAGGCCCTCGATGCCCGCCTCCAGCTCGATGAACGCACCATAGTCCGTCAACGAAACGACCTTCCCCTCAAGGCGCTTGCCCAAGGGATAGCGGAGGGCCGCATCGACCCACGGATCAGGCTGGATCTGCTTGAGGCCCAGCGAAACCCGCTCACTGTCGTGATCGAATTTGAGAACCTTCACCTTAATTTCATCGCCGACGTTAAACAATTCGCTCGGGTGATTGATTCGCCCCCAAGACATGTCGGTAATGTGCAAAAGCCCGTCGATTCCACCGAGGTCGATGAAAGCACCGTAGTCTGTCAGGTTCTTGATCACCCCATCGAGAATTTGATCGGACTCAAGCGTAGACAGCGTGTCCGCCCGCATACGCTTCCGCTCGGTCTCCAAAAGAGCCCGACGGGAGAGGACAATATTACCTCGACGCTTGTTGAACTTAATAATCTTGAAGTGGGTGCGTTCGCCCATCATGCCATCAAGATTGCGAACGGGGCGAAGATCCACCTGGGAACCAGGCAAAAAGGCCTTCACTCCGATATCGACAGAAAGTCCGCCCTTCACACGGGCCACAATCGTCCCCTCGACGGGTTGATCACTTTCATACGCCTGGCTGATGTCTTCCCAGACCTTCAGCCGCTCGGCCTTCTCTTTGGAAAGGACGACTCGCCCGTCCTCGTCCTCGGCATCTTCCACGAGCACTTCGACGGTATCGCCCACGGCGATCTGGATGGTTCCGTCGTCATCCATAAATTCCCAGGTTTGAACCTGGCCTTCTGATTTAAAGCCCACGTCAACCGTGACGTAATCGTCATCGATGGCCAGGACTTTTCCCTGTGCGATCTCGCCTTCTTTGACCGCTTCGGAAGTTGATTGAAAGAGCTCTGCGAAGCTCGTCTCCGCAGAGGCAGGGTTAGTGGTTTCACTCATGAGTCGTTTTCGACACTCCTAGGGTTGGCCGGCACCATGCCGACCGAAATTTCTGGGTTTTCGCCCCCAGATCGGGCTTCTTCCAAGCGCGGCGCTCGCTGAGCCCCCGAACTGATCGACGGGGTCGCCGATCGCTCCAGGGCTTGACGAGCCTGCGCGAGAAACTCTTCGTGTGTTTCGACTTCTCCAGCCTCAAGGGCCGCTCCGAGTTGCGCCAACGATTGGCCAAATGCTTGAAGTGGGCCGGCGAGCGATTTCCGATTGGCGTTCAGAATCTCGCTCCACATTTCGGAATCGCTCCGACCAATTCTCGTGAAGTCGCGAAAGCCGGAGCCGGCCAATTCGGAGGCCCGCTGAGGGGCTTCCTGAAAGGCGTGCGCGAAGGCAAAAGCCACTACGTGGGGCACATGGCTCACCCAAGCCACATCAACATCGTGCTCCTCCGGTGTGCGTATCACGACGCGCGCGCCGAGTTCTTGCCAGAAATCACTCAAACGAGCCAAACTCGATCCCTTCGTATCGACTCGAGGCGTCAGAACGCAAGGCGCTCCTTCGAACAAGTCGGCCCGGCCGTGCTCAGCGCCTCGCTCATGGCTCCCAGCCATCGGGTGCGAGCCGATGTATTCGACTCCCTCAGGCAAGATCGCGGGAATCTGGTCCGCCAACGGGCCTTTCACGCTCCCCACATCGGTCACCAATGCATCTGGACGAAAGCCAGGGCTAGCCCTCTCCAGCAACTGGGCCATCACCCCGATCGGAGAACACACAATCACCAAATCGGCGCCTCGGACAACTTCTTCACAGCCCCCGATTTCATCGACAATGCCCGCCGCTAGAGCGGTTTCCATAGGACCCCGTCGTCGACTCGCAGCGGCAATGCACTCGACCACATCGGCCCGCCTCGCCGCTCGCGCTACAGAAGCGCCCAACAAGCCGAGTCCAATAATGGCTATTTTTTCAAAGCGCGGGGTCATGATTCGACCCCGGCCACATCGCCTCGCTCGGCAATGCGTGCGAAGGCTCTCACGGCGCGTTCGTTCTCTTCGGCGGTGCCAATCGAAACGCGGAGGTGCCGAGGCATGCCAAATCCGGCCAGCGGGCGAACAATCACGCCCTCTTGCAGCAATGCATCCACAACGCCTTCCCCAGCCTCAACGAGCAAAAAATTTGCATCAGTGGGCCAGACACTGTGCCCGAGCGCCTCCAAGGAGCGCGTCAAAAACTCGGCACCGGCCCCGTTCGTTTCCCAAGAGAGCTTGGCGTGCGCCTCATCATCCAACGCAGCGAGCGCCGCCGCCTCAGCAATGCGGTTCACATTGAAAGGGTGTCGTGCTCGATCCAAAAAACCGATGAGCTCGGGGCTTGAAATGCCGTAACCCACACGGAGGCCCGCCAGACCGTAAATCTTGGAAAACGTCCGAAGAACCAGTGTCGCGGGCCGCTGATCAATCGAAGCAAGGCTGTTCGGAAAATCGTTCCGACGCGCAAACTCAACATAGGCCTCGTCGATCACCAGGATGACGTCCTCTGGGAGTTCCTTGACGAAAGCGTCTTGTTCCGAAGCCGAGAAGCTGGTCCCTGTCGGATTATTCGGATTACAGAGAAAAACAATCTTCGTTCTGTCCGAGACGGCCGCCGCCATGGCGGGCAGATCGTGCGTCATATCCTCGGTGAGCGGAATACGCTTGGAAGTCCCGCCCATTCCCTGCGTCACAATGGGATACATGGCGAAGGAGGGCCACGGCATGACGACCTCATCTCCCGGCGCAAGAAATGTTTTGACAACGAGCTCCAAGACCTCGTCAGCCCCGCAGCCAAAAATGAGCTGATCGCCCCCGACACCGAGCCGCTCCGAAAGCCTTGCTCGCAGCTCAAAACAGGCCCCATCGGGATACCGGTTCACATCGCCCAACGCCGCAGCAACCGCCTCGATCGCCTTAGGAGACGGCCCCAAAGGATTTTCGTTCGAGGCAAGCTTCACCGAGCCCACAATGCCCAGCTCCCGCTCGACCTCCTCGACCGGCTTTCCAGGTACATACGGAGAGAGAGCCCGGATATGGGGATTCACAAGTTGCTCGATGCTCACGGGGTGGGCCTCTCGCCTGGCGCCCTGTCACCTGGCCGAACGGCCCGAGGGTAGGATCCTAAAATTTTATGCGAGTGGGCGTAGGCCGCCGCTTCATCCAGAGCGGCGCCCACTGAGTCATCCGACTCATGGCCTTCGAGGTCGATAAAGAACACATACTCCCAGGGACGCCCTTTCATCGGCCTAGACTGGACGGCGGTCAAATTCACGCCATGTCGCGCAAAAGGCTCCAGCAAGTGATACAAGGCACCGGCTTGATCGCGCCGAACGGTAAACGCCGCCGAAGTCAGGTCGTTTCCACTGGGCTTTGGCGCTTCACTGCCAATCACAGCAAAACGGGTGGTATTGCCACGACGGTCTTCGATATTTCGGGCCACGAACGCCAATCCGTAGACTTCTGCCGCCGCACTGCTCCCAATCGCTGCGACCTCTGGACGCTCAGAGGCCAGTTGCGCTGCAGCGGCCGTGCTGCTCGTGTTTTGGATTTCGACCTCCCGCATTCGCTCATGCAACCAACGACGACATTGACCGGTGGCCTGCGGGATTGACGCAACGACTCGGACATCCTCCTCCTGGCCAGATTGGGACATCAGGTGCTGGTTGATCGCCGCCATCACCTCACCGCAGATCGAGACTTCACTTTCCATCAAGGCGTCGTAGGTTGGGTTGATCGCGCCCTCAATGGTGTTCTCGACGGGGATCACCCCAAAATGGGTTTCCCCTCGCTCCGTCGCCTGAAAAACATCCTCAAGATGAGTGAATGGAGACAGAACGACCTGCGAACCGAACTGGTCGAGGGCTGCCTGATGGCTGAAGGTGCCTGCCGGACCCAAGTAACCGACACGCACTTGATCTTCAAGAGATCGCGTCGCCGAAATGATTTCGCGAAACACGGGCCCGATAGCCCCATCGGGAAATGGACCGGGATTGGACTGCACCAGAGCCGCCACCAGATCCCGCTCCCGACTCGCGACATAGACGGGGCTTCTACGCCCTCCCTGCTTGACGTGGCCCACCTGCCTCACCAGTTCAGCGCGATCGTTCAGCAGAGCAAGCAATTGTCGATCGGTGTCATCGATCGCTTCGCGCAAGGGGGCGAGCTGACGGACGATGTCGTCGGCCTGTTGATCAGACTGCGCGCTCAACGATTTTTTTGCTTCGGACATGGCATCATCGAAATCGGTTGGATGAAAGAGCTCGCCAGACATGAAACCGGCTCAAAAAAGGCCGGAGCGGCCAATCGGACCGGATCCGGTCAAGGCTTGCGAAAAATGCTGTAACCCCTTGAAAATCGGAAGCAATATATCCGTTCGCCTCCGGCGTAGCAAACCCGCATTTCGGAATTTCACGTGGCCTAACGGGGAGTTAGAAAAAGGGATCGGGCAGAGCCCCGGCGGGGCCCCCAAAACGGAGCCCGGTGCCCCTCAGGTAAGCCATGGAAAGCCGAAGCTGGATGGCTGGGGCCCGGAACGCGACCCGCGCCTCGAAACCGGCCTCGCCCGTCGATTGAGCGCAGCCTGGCCCAAACCCCCCAGTCACACGCCAGACCGCGCTCTGTCGAGCGCCTTTTTTTTAGCATCTTTACTGCAATAACAATCAGTGAGTGCCGGATGCAAAACGCCGTTCTGTTCAAGGACCCACGGGCGCAGGCCGGGCACACACTCAAGTCGGCCTTGAGGGGGCCGTCCTCCCTTGCGATGCTGCCGCGATGACGAAACGAATCGGGCTCTCCGGCGGAATTGGATCGGGAAAGAGCACTGTCACGAAGATCCTCGAAGAACTCGGGGCCACAACCGTTGATGCCGATGCGATCGTGCATGAACTGCAGGCCCCCGGCTCGCCGCTCCTCGCCTCCATCGCCGAGACGTTCGGCGACTCCGTCATCCGAACCGATGGATCCCTCGACCGCGTCGCCCTCGGCAACATCGTGTTCCAGGACTCGGCGGCCCGGGGGCGCCTCGGCGCGCTGATGCATCCCCCGGTCATCGCCGAAATGGTGGCCCGAGCCGAACGTGCGGTGGAACAGGGGGCGCCGGCGGTTGTCCTCGACATCCCCCTCTTCTTCGAAGGCCAAAAAGCGGGGACGGGGACCGCTTCCGCCATGGAGTATGATGCGACGGTCCTTGTGTGGGTCCCAAAGGCCGTCCAAATCGAACGGACCGTCTTGCGAGACGGCTGCAGCCCAGAAGAGGCCGAGCGACGCGTCGCCGCGCAAATGCCCATCGACGAAAAACGCGATCTGGCGACGCACGTCGTGGACAACTCCGGAGACGTTGAATCAACGCGCAGTCAAGTCGAAAAACTATGGCGGGAATGGACTCAGCCCGAGACTTCGCGCTGACTGCACTTCGTTATTCGATCTCGAGCTTGACCTCGCCCACGTGACGCCGTACCGCTTCCACGAAGGCTTTCATCCGCACCGGATCCTTCGCGAATTCATCATTCTCCACACCCGTCGCCACATCCACGCCCCAGGGTGGAATATCGCCCACATCGTCAAGCGCCTGCTCAACATTCTCCGGGCTCAGCCCGCCCGCGATGATCACGTCTTGTCCCATCGCAATCAGCTGCTCCGCTTCGCTCCAGTCCCAGGCCTGCCCCTGCCCACCGCCCGCATGAGGATGGTCGAGTAATAGGATGGCACCCGGATAATTTTCAGCGGCCTCAAGGTCGGCCCCTCGGATCGCCTTGATGGCAGGCAAGTCGACCGACTCAACTTCATCTTCGGTTTCCTCGCCATGGAACTGAACACGATCGAAATCAACGCGACTGATGACGTGGTCGATTTCTTTCCACGGGGCGTCGCGAAATAACGCGACCCGCTCGACCGGCGCATCCGCAACGGCCTCACAGATGGCTTCAGCCATTCGTAGGTCCACACACCGTGGCGAATCCGGCACAAAGTTCACACCGATGAGATCCGCTCCGGCGTCGACTGCCGCCAACGCATCCTCCGGACTGACCAAGCCACAAATCTTGACCCTCACGCCACTCACATTGGCCTCCGCATTTCTTCGAGTGCCTCTCTCACGTCCGACTGACGCATCAAGGATTCACCTACGAGATAAGCCCGTGCGCCGGCTGCTGACAAGCGTTGAATATCAGCTGGCCCCGAAATCCCGCTCTCGGCCACGAGAAGCACCTCCGAATGAGCCTGGAGGCGGGCCGCCACGCGTTCACTGACCGCCAGATCCACCTCGAAAGTCCGAAGATCTCTGTTATTCACACCAATCAAGCGGGCTCCCGCCGCCAGGGCCTGGTCGAGCTCCGACTCATCGTGGACCTCAACCAATGCATCCAGCCCGAGGGCCAGCGCACGGTCATGAAGGTCCTTCAAGTCGTCGTGCGCGAGCGCCGCGACGATGAGAAGGATCGCATCAGCCCCCGAGGCCCGAGCCTCATCCACCTGGTACGCGTCGATTAAAAAGTCTTTTCGAAGCAGGGGCAGATCAACCTCTCGACGAATCTGATTCAAAAAGCCCAACTCTCCACCAAAAAAATCTTGGTCGGTCAACACCGAAATCGCCGCTGCACCGCCCTGTTGGTAGGCGCGCGCAATCGAGACCGGATCAAAGTTGGGCCGAATCAATCCTTTACTTGGGGAACGCCGCTTCACTTCGGCGATAATGGCCGGAGCCGGGGCGCTCGCCAGCGCTCGGCCCAGGGAACGAACTTCAGATGCCTGTCCTGCCGCCGCCCGCATCTGCTCCGGAGAGACTCGCTTCTTGGACTCTTCGACTTCCTCAAACTTCCGCTCCAAAATGGTATCCAAGATCGTCACTCGGTCGGCTCCTGGATCGACTCCGGTCGATTCGAGGCCCGCACGAGCTTGTCTAAGCGTTCTCGTGCGGCCCCCGAGTCAATGCTGTGGGCCGCTTCTTGAATGCCCGCCTGGAGTCCGTCCACTGCATCGGCTGCCCACAAGGCACCCGCGGCATTCAACAGAACAATGTCGCGCCGGGGGCCCTCTTCACCCTCCAAGATGGACCAACAAATTCTTGCATTCTCGCCGGCGTCCCCACCCGTAAGGTCCTCTGCAGAGGACAACGAAAGCCCAAGGTCTGTCGGATTCAGATCGAAGACCTCCAGCTCGTCGCCTCGGCAAAAAGCCACATGACTGGACGCAGTGGTTGTCAATTCATCCAAACCATCTTCGCCATGCACCACGAGAGCCCGACGGGCTCCCAATTGCCCGAGCGCCTGGGCGAGCGGTTCAACCAACTCCTTGGCGTAGACCCCCACGATTTGATTCATGGCCCCGACCGGATTCAACAAAGGACCCATGCAGTTCAAGAGCGTTCGGATTCCCAGTGCCTGTCGAACTGGCGCAACGTGCCGAAAAGCCGGATGAGCCGTGCGTGCATAAAAAGGCGCGATTCCGATCTCAGCCAAGATCTCCGCGCAACGGGCGATGGAGAGTTCGATATTGACCCCCAGCGCTTCCAACGTGTCGAAACTCCCGGTGCGGCTGCTCATCGCTCGATTTCCGTGCTTGGCCACAGGAACACCTGCTCCGGCCACCACGAAGGCAGACGTGGTCGAAATACTAAAGGTCGACCGACCCGTCCCCCCTGTGCCGCAGGTGTCACCCGTTCGCGGATCCGCTGCCCCGGCCATCGTGGCCGCCGATCGCAGCGCCTGCGCGGTCGCGACGATCTCGGAAACCGTTTCCCCCTTCACGCGAAGCGCAACCAATAGGCCAGCGATTTGACTCTCACTGGCCTGCCCAGACATCATCTCATCAAAGGCTGCCTTCAGAAGGTAAGCCGGGACCTCACGTCGCTCAGCCGCTTCCCCGAGACTCTGCAACACGGCGGACGGCTTGGTCATGACCCCTGCGCTTTCTGACACGTCTCAAGAAAATTTTTCAGCAGTCGCTTTCCGACTTCCGTCAAGATCGACTCGGGGTGGAACTGCACGCCCTCGATCGGAAGCACGCGATGACGCACCCCCATAATTTCTCCGTCCGCTGTTCGAGCCGTCACCTCAAGAACATCGGGGCAATGGTCCGGTTCGATCACGAGCGAGTGATACCGCGTCGCCACGAAAGGATCGGGAAGAGTTCGGAAGACACCTTCTCCGTCATGATGAATCTCGGAAGTTTTGCCATGCATGATCGATTGCGCTCGCCCGATTCGGCCGCCAAAGGCCTCCCCGATCGACTGATGTCCCAAGCACACCCCAAAAACAGGGATTCCGCTTTCACCGAAGCGCTTGACGGCCTCGACCGACACGCCGGCCGCCTGAGGACTGCCCGGCCCCGGCGAGATCACCAATCCGTCAGGCCCCCGATCCATGAGCGCCTCGATCCCGGACGCATCGTTCCGAACAACCTCGACTTCTGCCCCCAATTCACCCAGATACTGCACCAAGTTGTAGGTGAACGAGTCGTAGTTATCGATCATCAAGACCCGCACGTCAGTCAATTCCTTCGCGGGCGAGATCAATGGCACGCAACGCCGCCTCGGCTTTATTGAGCGTCTCCTGGAACTCTAAAGCCGGGTCCGAGTCCGCCACAACACCCGCCCCGGTGCCCAGCGTAATCTTGCCCTCGTGAGCGACCAGCGTCCGGATCGTGATGGCCATATCCAT
>NHEP01000038.1 GCA_002171515.1 bacterium TMED88
ATTGTGGCTTGGGGAAAGACAGGCGAACTCTGCGCGCAATACCTATCGAAGGGACGAACGGTGTACGTCGAAGGGCGCATCCAGACCCGGGACTGGGAAGACAAAGATGGCAACAAGCGCCAGACAACTGAGATTAATGCGCAGACGGTGCAATTCCTCGGCGGGCCGCGCGGTGAGGGCGGCGGAGGCGGCCCGTCACCGGGAGGCGAGGGGCCAAGCCAAGACACGGGAAGTTCGGGTGGTCCCGCGCCCGGCGACGACATCCCCTTCTAGGCGCCCGGGTTGTAGGTCCCGTCGCTCTAGGCCGCCTGGGCCTTCGACCGCAGCGTACAGACCCCGAGGTGGTTAAGCCGGAATGACCCATGCCGGTTTCGGCGGCGCGGGTAGCGGCGAGGGCGCGGAGGGCCGGCCTAATTAAGCGGACCCCCGAGCCGGAGGGCCCGGACAAGCCGATCAATGGTCAACCGATCGCCCTCGGCCAATTCCTCGAATTCAATCCCCATTCCGGGGACGGCGGAGCCTTTTCCTCCACTAATCCGAACCACTCGGCCGATCGTTTCGATTCGTTCCTGACCACCGGGGAGGTTGAAATGCATTTTGACCTCGGTGCCCAGCGCTTGAGGCTTCTCCGTCTCAATAAAGATGCCCCCTTCATTGATGTCCCGAGTGAACTCGGAAAACATTTCATCGACGGTCGAGTAGTCGATCCGCACAATGAGATCCGCGCGTTGATTGCGGCGCCGCTCAGACCCGGTCTGAACTCCCTGATGATTCTCAACGGTCACTCTGGACATCGTTTGCGCTCCTCACGTCTCTCTCGCATCTCTCGCATCTCTCGCATCTCTCGCATCTAAACGTTCAGGCCGATACGGACCCCCATCCGCTTTATCGTCCCGATCCCCGTGGAAGTTGAACCCCCTTGGGGAAGATGCTGGGGGGGGGTCGGCCCGATTTTTACAAGCATCTGATTTTATTGATTTATTTCACCATTCTCTGCGAACGAAAAGTAACCCTCGGCGGCGACCACAACATGATCAATCACTCGAATCCCGATCAGCTCACCGGCTTCCACCAGGCGTCGCGTGACTGTGAAGTCCTCTTCGCTCGGGCGCGGGTCACCGCTCGGGTGGTTGTGAACCACGACCAGCGCCGCCGCCGCGGCGCGAACGGCAAGCCGAAACACTTCGCGGGGGTGCACAAGGCTTGAGGTGAGAGTGCCCTGAGATACCTGAGATTCCGCGAGAACTCGGCGGCGACCATCCAGGAGCAGGACCATGACATGCTCCCGGCGAGTGCCTCGCAACAGCTCATCGAAATGATCGCAGATGTCGCGCGGGCTGCGAATGCAATCGCCCGGACTTAAGCGAAACCGCCTGATCCGGCAGCCCATCTCAGCGGCCGCGAGCAGGCTCGCCGCCGTCGAGGGCCCGAGACCCGACATCGAAATCAGGGCATTCAAAGGCGACGAAGCGAGGGCCTGCAAGCCCCCCGCCTCGTCGAGTAAATTTTGAGCCACAGTCAGAGCGCCTCGACCCGAGGCGCGCGTGCGCAAAACCAGAGAAAGAATCTCAGCGTCGGATAAGGATCGTGCACCCACTTGCAAAAGGCGCTCGACCGCACGAAAACGCGACCCCGTGGCAGACCCATGACAAGGCCGCGAAGGAACCCTTCTCTCGCGGGAGTCACTCGGCGGCGGTCCCAACTCCAATGTGCGGTCGTCCTCGTGCCGACGATTCTTCATGCAGAACGCCCCCTGACTCAGCGGGGATGCTAGAGGCGAAGGGCGCAGATCACACCGGTGAACGGTGGATCACCGGGCAGCAAGACAAACCCGCTCAGCCTCATGAGCGCGACGCCAAATCGCATCAAAATCTTGTGGGGAGATTTCTGGTGCGACAAGGCTCTTGAAAGCGGCCTGCTGGCTGGAGGCGTGAGACTCTAAGCCAATCACGAAGCTTCGAAGCAACACCAAGTAGCCCTCAGCCATCGAGGCATTCGCGATCGCCATTTCCAATTCAATTGCGTCGGCCGTTCTCAGCCGACTCCCGTCCGTGAAGTCGATCACGCCATCCACGGAAATCTCACTCAATTTCCGCATCGCTGCGCGGTGATACCGATCTGTCACCTCTCCCTGGGGACGAAGCGCACGAGCCAATTCGCCGGCCTCAAGCTCTGAACGCAGAGCCGTATCAAAAATCATTGCGCAACCAGAGATGTCCCCAGGCCCGATCGCATCCAGCGCGCGCAGCGCTCTCTCTGCACTCGCCCCCGAATCCGAGGACGGGACAAAATCAATTACCAGCTCGTGCAGATCTCTCAGTCCGTCATAACGCTGACGTGAACGAAGTTCAACCGGGCCATCTTGCGCCGACTGCTCTAATACGAATTGAACCATCAGGTCTTGGCCAAGCTGCTGCCCGTAGCTTTCTGCGATGAGCGAACTCTCGATCAAACCCATAGAGGCCTGCGCGGCCTGGGTATAGGCCGTCTCATTCAGGATGATCGCGTAGCCATCATCCGCTTCTTGAACGCGAAAAGTCAAAGCCTCTGAGGTCACGAAGCGAACCGAAGAACGCCCGGCAAAATAGCGATGTGAGACTGCTTCCAGCGAATTCGGCAACGGTTCTAGGTCAATGGCAACGCGATCAAAGTCCTCTGAAAGCTTGAATGTGACGCTCTTGGGCTGGTAGCCCTCGGCGAAGGCTCGAATCGTCAGAACATCCCGAGGCCCTGCTTCCACCCTTGATGGAAGCTGGACGATCGCTGGCGCTTCACCTTGTTCGAATCGTTTCTGAAAACCCGAGCGTACGTAGAATAAATCGAGGTACCCACCCGCCGGCGTTGTTTCAATCTCGACTCGGCGAGGGGCATAGACGTAATTCGGGCCCCGAAAGACCGCGAGAACAGGCGCGGTCAAATGACGAGCGCTCCACGTCTTTGGGGTATCGGGACTGAGGTCGATGACCTCAACCCCGTTGGAGGAGGGATCCGGCTGAGACGACGTCGCGCAAGCCAGACTCAAGACCACAAGCCCGATCAAGGTGAAACCCAGAGGCCCGGGCCAAAAAGACGACAGTCGCCTTGTCCAGACGGCATACTTGGTCAGCCACGACAGCTCGGATCTTGCCCCGGGGTGTGGCGATCTCTTGGTTCCATGGGCCATTCGCGCGAGCTTACCGGTCAGGGCCCACAACGCATAGACCCTGCCCGGGAGTCGACGAACCCGGCGGTGACGTCAATCGCTGTAGGTATTCGCCGCGGATACCGTGCCGCCGCCACCATAGGCGCCCGCGGAAGCCAACATTTCGTCAGCCAGGGATTGCGCCAGCGGATTCGGGCTCTCACGCAACGAATGGACGATGGGCCGCAACCGGCCCCGCTCCACCGCGCGCCGTGAAAGGCTGCCAATCCAGTGCTCGCGTTCCGCAAGCGAGCGGGCCGCCATCTGATCCGCGAATTCCCCAGGCCGCTCTTCTACGATTTCCAGCCATTCGTCTGCACTCGGCCACTCGCGCTTCGTCACCGGCGCCCGGGCAGGCAGATAAGCACTGGGGGTCCATCCCCCTCGTGCCAGCTCACTCGAACCCATCGGCCCTGACCTTGAAGCAACGGCGATCCCTGGGGCCACTGCCCCAGCGGAGGGAAAAGATTGCGAGGTCCAATCACTGAATCGTGTTCGCAAGGGCGGCTCCTCGAACATCTGAGAGCGAGCGACCATTTTCGCACCCGGAGACAAGGCCCTTCGAGGCGCCTGCTCGACGCCCTGCCCAAACGTCTCCACGGGAAGACCTGCGATTTGGATCCGTACGGACGCGCCCCCCCCATCGGGGCTCAGCACCCCTCCACTATCAATGAAGTCACGCAGTGGCTGCGTCCCCATGACCACGCCCGCGGCGATCGCCGCAGCGGAGATCGGCGCCAATATTCTGGGTGACAACAGGAAATCAAAGGCGACTCGAACTCGGTCAACCCACGTCGGGTGGGCCTCACCGAGACGAACCCGGCGCATCACATCATGAACCAGCATCGGCGGCGGCTCCGGATCCGGGAGACGGCGCAATGCACCAATCGTCAACCGCATTTGCGCGATTTCAGCTGCACACTCTGCGCATTCGTCCAAGTGAGCGTCAAACAATGCTCGCGGGCCCAAGGGCAAATCACCCTCAAGATAGTCAGCCATATGATTCCGAACATCAGAATGATTCACAGCGCGCTTTCCTCAGCCTTCTCCCCGAGCTGGCTCTGGAGTTCCTTTCGAAGCGCCTGCCGAGCCCGATGGATTCGTGATTTGACTGTCCCCTCGGCAACGCCCATCACGGAAGCAATCTCCGAATACGGCAAGCCCTCAATGTCATAGAGGATCACCGGCATCCTGAGCGCCGGTGAAAGACGATCCAGCGCCGCCCGCACATGGGCGCTGAGCTCTCGGCCCGCTGTGGCATCTTCCGGATCTCGAGGCGCAAAGGGCAGATCATCCCCGGCAGCTTGGCGCTCTCCTAACCGCTGAATTCGCGTCCGACTCCGACCCAAGGTTCTCCGACGGTTCAGGGCAGCATTGGCGGCGACGCGATAAACGAAAGTGGAAAATCGGGACTCCGCCCGAAACCGCTTGCCATGGCGATGCAGACTGAGGAAAGCCTCCTGGGAGACATCCTCTGCCTCCTCTCGTGTTCCCATCATCCGCATGAGGAGCCGAAAAACTCTCTGCTGATGGCGCTCGATCAACTCCGCGAACGCGGACTCATCCCCGCCTTGCCAACGTTGGACCAATTCGGCATCCGGGTCGTCGATCACGATTCCTCGGCGGGAACGGGATCGCCCCGCGGGTGAAATTGCTCTTGATTCGATCATCTCAAATGTCATGGGCCGCCTCTCGTGAGAGAGAACCCGTTCAGGATCCGAAGGTTCCTCGTTTTGGTCAGTTTCGTTGCCGATCACTGTCCTCTTCCCTTTGGTTCCCCGTGCCTCTCAATGATAGGGACTTCGCAGCGTGGGTGCTTCGCCAGAGCGCCGAGCCACGCTCTGACGCCGAGGCGGCACCGCCCCGCTTCGGAAACTGCGGTGCCGAGCTCTACTCAGTCCGCTCTCGATCAAAGTCGCCGCTGCGACCGCCGCTTTTTCTCAACAACCCCAACGCCTCGACCCACATGCCGCGGTCAATGGCCTTGCACATGTCGTAGACGGTCAGGGCCGCCGCCGAAACCGCCACCAAGGCCTCCATCTCAACGCCTGTTCTCCAATGGGTCTGAACCCGCGCCTCCACCCGTAAAATCCCGCGGTCCCCGTTGGGCGTCAGAGTGACCTCAACGGCATCCAGCGGAAGGGGATGAGCCAGAGGAATCCAATCCGATGTCTTCTTCGCGGCTTGGATGCCGGCAATGCGTGCTGTCGCCAAAACATCGCCTTTCGCCACGGTCCCCTCGACAATTCGGGCCAGGGTCTCGGGGCGCATGTGAACCTCTCCTTGAGCGACCGCCAATCGGTGCGTCACAGGCTTTTCGCCCACATCCACCATTCGCGCCCGGCCCTGCTGATCGAGATGCGTCAGCGGCGCTCGGTCACTGTGCGCGGAGGCGACCCCTTCCCGATTCTCGTCCGCCTGGCTCTGATCACGCTTGGTCACGGTCGTCCCCTCTTTGGTTGAGTCACTCGAACCCCCGACCCCACCACTCTAGAATTTCCGCCCAGATCTGCTTCTTTTCCGGCTCGTTAAAAATCTCATGCTTCAGTCCGGGATAAATCCTCAACTCACTCTGAGCGACCCCCTTGGGCAGTGCCGCGAAGAAGTTCCGACTACCTTGGACCAAGCAGAGGGGGTCTGCCTCACCGTGGAGCAACAGAACCGGGCGGTCCACGTTTCTCGCAGACTCGCGCATTCGAGTCTGCATCTCCATCATCCCCGCGCCCATTGCCGCCGAGACCCGCCCATGCACAAGAGGGTCCTCTCGATAGCGGCGGACCACTTCAGGATCCCTTGAGAGACCCTCTAGATCTAGGCCCGCTTCGAGGCTGAGCCGCGGCAAGACGCGGCAAAGCGCGCGCGCCATTGCCAAACGAAATCGGGAAACGTCCGGAGCAAGCGTCAGTGCAGGACCTGATAAAACCACCGCATCAACCGCGACTTCCCGGCGGCTCACCAACGCTGCTGAGATGAGACCGCCCATGCTGTGGCCGACCAGCAGTGCAGGCAACGCCGGATAGTCCTTGCGAAGCGCGGCCAAATATTCCTCGACGTCGTCCAGAAAAGATTCGAAATCGGCGACGTGACCTCGACGTCCGGGGGTTCGACCGTGGCCCTGCAGATCGAGGGCAAAGACTGCGAAGCGTCTTCGAGCGAACCAGCTGGCCATTTCCTCGTAACGACCGCTGTGTTCACCGAAGCCATGGACGATCAGCATCAGGCTTTGGGGATCGAAACCCAGCCATCCGCGCTGAAAGATCTCGCCGCCTCGGCTCATCCGCCGCCGGCCTTCGAGACGGCGTATATTTTGACTCATCGGCGCGTTCATGGTTGACACGGCCGATGGGCCCAACGCCGATGGACCGGGAGGCCACCTCGGGGTTCCTCGCTGGAGACGAAGAGTCGAGACCGACTTGGGTGCGCGCTCAGTCGATCAGGAGGTCCTGTGCCGGCGCACACGTTGTCTCGCCTCCAAGACTTTCTCGAGATAGGTCCGATCGCGGATATCCGTTCCCCAGAAGTAGGCGGAAATCCCGTCTTCAAAACCCAAACGATCGATATTGTGAGCCAAAATGAAGCAGCCGGCGGCAATATTGCTTTCAATCGTCGCAAAATTTCCAGCCAGCCCCAGCGGCTCCATCATATACGGCATCACCTGCATCAGCCCCACTGCCCCCTTCGGGCTATGCGCCCACGGGCGGGCGTTACTCTCCACCAGGATCACGCCCAAAACTAAATCAGGGTCGAGCGAATAGGCCGCGGCATATCGCTCGACCGCCGCACCAATGCGGACCCGTTCATGGGCTGAGAGTGAAGGGTTCAAAGACGCGATCACATATTCAGCATCCCTTGCGACACCGGATCGTGTCTCAAGCCGTTCGCCAGACCCGGTTTCCTTTACCTGAACCTGCCCGTCCCTGGGCGGGGCCTCGGGACTCCGGGCGCTCATCAGGAAGCCGGCAAGAAGAACCAATACGCCTAACACCAGCCGACGTGCCATGAGTGTGTGGGTCTCGGTCCGGAGCATTCTGGGGGTTCCTTCTTGAGTCCCCCCGAACGCCTACGCGTTGATCAAGCGATGCGGACTGGAGCCAATTCGCTCGTCGTTCGGGGGGCAGCTTCCGAGCGGCACTGGGGGCGCCGACGGCCCGGTCAGTGTACTGCCTTCACCCTCTTGGTGTCCCTGGATTCGACAAATTCGGACAGAATCAACAGAGTCTTAGGACCGCACTTTTCGTGTTCCGATCCCACTGGGGCCTCCCCTCCATTACGGGGGGATGAATGCGAAGACGCGGCCATCAATGCAGGCTCTCGCAACGATCACGGGCTCTCTTATTCAAACACTGTTTGTAGCCAGACGAGCCAAGCATTCTCGCCCCAGGGGCCCTTGGCTGGGATTCGGCTCAAATCCTCCAGCCTGCACTCACTTCTGTTACCCTCGAGGAGCCCCCCGGGACTCCTTATGGCCACCGATTTTTCTCCAGACCTGAGTCCGTCCGCGAGCCGCGATCTCGTCGACGACGCTGAACTCCGCCGCCTTCTTCTTCTTCTGAAGCGTTGCTTTGAGCGGATCGTGGTGGCCCATTCAAATGGCCATGTGATCTGGCTCAGTGATTCCACCGCGCGTGATGCATCGCTTCGCCTCCCGATGGCGCTGAGGTTGGTTGAAGCCCCGACCAGCGAAGCAGGTCAACCTCCACTCGCCGAGCTCGTTGCGGACGGGTCCCCGGCCCCGGGCCCTGGGGTTCAAGAGGCAGGGCCTACGCCCAGCCCCTTCAAAACTTTTACCATCGGACGACAATCCGGAGCACCCTTGGTGGTCGGCGTCGCTTCGGCGAGGAGCGGTCCCGTCCCCGGACCAAGCTCACTGCAAACCTCAGATGGGACAATGCTGGCGCCGGTCTTTGAGACATGGGGGGCGGGGGTCTTGGCCCTCGACGGTGCCGGGGGTCTCTCCTACGCGAACCCGGCCGCTGCGGAGCTCTTGCGCCTGGGGCGCGATGGATTGGTCGGCCGACCGATCGCGTTTCTGACCCAGCGATGCCACGAACTCGCAAAGAGTCTGATCGCACTGAGCGCTGTCGCCCCGGGACCAGGCCAAGAACCTGAGCCCGCACCGATGGCCGTTGAGCTCGAAGATGGACGCGTTTCGCATCTCCAAGTTGAAGCACAGACCGTGGCCGGTCGATGGGTGATCATTTTACGCGACGTCACAGCTCAGGTTGCCGCGCGAAGAAGCCTCGAACGAAAAAACAGCGATCTCGAAGGATACGTCCAAGGCGTTTCACATGACCTAAGAAGTCCTCTGGTCTCTCTCGTCGGCTTCTCAAGGCTGCTTAGGCAAGACTATGGAGACCGCCTCGAGGAAACCGGACGTCACTTCGCGGACCGGATCGAGCAAGCGGCGGACACGATGCGGGTCCTTCTCGACGACCTGCTTGAAATTTCGCGGAGTCAGAACAGTCACGAACCGAGGTCGATGACCGACCCTCGGCCCATCCTTGATCAGCTCAAGGCCGAACTCAAGCTTCGACTCGAAGAAATTGAAGCGACCCTTTCCATCCCGGCCGCACCACCTTGGATCTATTCGGACCGGGCTCGCCTCTACCAGATCTTTTCCAACCTAGTCGGCAATGCTGTCCAGCACATGGGCAACTGCGGGAATCGCATCATCGAGGTTGAAATCGAGGATCACCAAAACGGGAGCCTGATTTCAGTATCGGATCAAGGGCAGGGCATCCCGGAGGACGAGCTCAACCGTGTTTTTCAGCCCTTTTACTCTGAGGGCCAAAGCCACCGAGCGGGATCCGCCAAGGGAGTCGGGCTCAACATCGTTCAAAAAATTGCGGAAGCGCATGACGGGCGAGCTTGGGCCGAAAACCAGGACTGCGGCGGAGCACGTCTCCACGTCTTTCTCCCTCATCCCCATTAAGCCGGCTGAGTTCAAGCGAGAACATCAACGCGAATCGCTTGCCCGTCGGTTGGGCATCGCATAGCGTACCGACCGAGTCTTCTTACATCGACATCGGATCGACATGTATCCCGAGATCTACAGAATTCCAGGAACAAGCATCGCGATCAGTTCCTTTGGTGTGATGCTGGCCATCGCATTCTTGGTCGGATACTGGATTGCGATCAAGCGGATGGAAGAAGAGGGGATCGACCCGACCCCTGCCCCCAATTTGCTTCTGTGGATTATGCTGGGGGGTGTCGGCGGCTCAAAGCTTTACTTCGCCATCGACGTATCGATCCGAGAGGGTTACCCCTTCTTCGATCTGCTGTTCGCGAGAGCCGGCATCACCTTCTACGGAGGCCTGATCGGTGGCGCGGTAGCGGCGATTCTCGCGGCGCTGAAATATGGGATGCCGATCCGAGGTCTCAGCGCTTGCGTTGCCCCATCCCTCGCCGTCGGCCAGGCCCTAGGCCGCATTGGCTGTTTCCTCGTTGGCGACGACTACGGTAAAGCCAGTGATGTCCCGTGGGCGGTGGCCTTCCCACAAGGCGCGCCCCCGACCGATGTCCCGGTGCACCCCACCCAGCTCTATGAAGCCGCGTGGCTATTTCCGGTCGCAGCTTTTCTGTGGTGGCGGCGTAAGAAGAGCCCGTTTCTCTTTGGTGAGTATCTGGCGCTTAACGGAGCCGGGCGCGTCGTCATTGAAAACTGGCGCGTCAACGATCAAGTACTGTTCGGCCTGACGGAACCGCAATTGATCGGTGTGGGCTTGATCGTGGTCGGGGTCTCACTCTGGATCTATTTCAAGCGGGCGGACGCGGCGGCCCAAGCCGCCCAATAGACGTCAGCCTGAGCTGAGGGTCTTGAGGTGCGATGAAAGCGCGGCGGCCGCCGCAATCACATCCCGACCCTCTTCCTCGGGCCGCAAGCTCTCGACATGAAGGAGCGCCGCCAACGCCTGATTGACCCACTCCGGCTTCGTGCCGCAGTCTCCCGCCTCGACCCATTGGGCGAGGAATTTGACGCTGCCCCCGTAGTCACGGGAGAAAAAAGCCAACATACCCTGGGCATAGGCCGCCACGCCTTGGATCTCGACGCGAGCCGGCGCCCTGCGATGGGCTTCGGCGAGCGGACCGAGAGCCTCTGCGTAGTACGCGCTCTCAAGGTACGAAATCGCCGCGTTGAAATAACCCGTCGCCGCATCCCCGAATATCGAGTGAAGCAGGCTATCGAGCCCCTCCGGATAAACGGCCTCCGCGGCTTCCTGATTCTCGCACAGACTGCGGGCTGTGATTCCATCGGCCGCGGACTCGACCATGACCCTGCGGAGCTGTTTGCCGGTTTGCTCGAGCAAAACTTGGACCTCGGCAACGGACTCTTCCAGCCGCTGTGCGGAAAGTGACAAGTTTTTTTCGAACTCCGCAAGGAGTTCGCGGGTCTCGGGGTCCGCCGAGCCTTGAAAAGCACGGACCCGGGGCCCGTAGCGCTCCTGTTGGTAAAGATTCTCTCTAAGCTTCATCGCTTCATGAAACAAAGATCCCACGGCCAAATCGAGCAAAGTCCCGCCCTTCATATCGAGGGCGTCATCCTCTTCCGAAGGACGAAAGATCGCGTGACAGGCTTCTTTGAGGCGGAACAGCGCGCTCCGCGAATCCTCGCCCACCCAAGAGCGAACCTCCTCGAAGCGCAGTTCACCCTCTCCGCGGCGACCAAAGAGGCGATTCGCGCGGTCATGAACTGCCAGAAAATCCCGAATAATATTGACGAGGCCGGAGCGCAAATCGCCCATTCGGCAAGTATAGACGCACTGGGCCGCAGGCGCGCCCAATCGAGCAAGTGCCCCCCTGCACCGCGGTCAATCGAGAAGAAGAAATCAATCGACCCTCGCGGGACGTGCCGCCAGATGCGAGACTCCGTCGGAATCCGCCCGGAGCCCGCGTCGCCGCGATGCAAGAACCGAAACTCGAGAAACCGACGACTGAAACCCAGGGACTTCGAAGCGGCGCGGTCCTCCTAATCGTATTCACGACGGTGGTCGTTGATTTCATCGGGTTCAGCATCCTCATCCCGGTCCTCCCCGAGTACGCCAGTCGGTTGGGCGCGAACGCTTTTGAGGTCTCCGCGATCATTGCGATCTATGCATTGGTTCAACTTCTATTTCTCCCCGCCTGGGGCTGGGCTTCGGATCACTTTGGCCGTCGCCCTGTCATTCTGATCTCTTTGGCGGGCACCATTGCCTCCTTCGCACTGCTGATCGTCGCCAACGATCTCGCAACCATTTACCTCTCCCGCATCTTGGGAGGCTTCTTCGCCGCGAGCATTGGCGCCTGCCAGGCCGTCGTCACGGACATCACGCCCCCTTCCGAACGGGCAGATGGCATGGGGAAAATTGGCGCCGCCCTCGGCGTAGCCTTTGTGCTCGGACCCGCTGTAGGCGGGCTTCTGGCCGACCTTGGAACGAAAGTCCCGTTTTATGGCATATCGGGTGTGGCCATCCTGAATCTCGTGCTGGCCTACTGGCTCCTGCCCGAAACCAAACCGCCTGGGGACGGACCAACCAGCCCGCGCGAGTTTGCGGCCTCGTTGATTCCAACGCCCATTCGCGCGATCACAATGGTGCACGACCGCCGGGTCGGCTTTTACCTCTACCTCTGGTTCCACATCTACATCGCCTTCGCCGCGGTGGAGGCGACCTTTCCCCTCTATGTCTTTCGACGCTTCGAGGCGACGACATTTGACGTCGGACTCCTCTTTGCATGGATCGGCATCTTCATCGCTTTGACCCAAGGCGTCTTGGTCGGGCGCCTGGCCCGATTTATGTCGGAGGGGGCCATGGTGGTGGTCGGGCTGGCCGTGACGGCAGCCGGACTGGTGGCCATCAGCTGGGCACCGTCCATGCAAGCGATGTTTTGGGTCGGGCCCATCCTCGCTTTCGGGAATGGGATCTCGTTCCCGAGCTTCACAAGTCTATATTCCCAGACCTGCGAAGCGCGCGACGCCGGGGAAATGTTGGGACAAGGCAACGCAATGGGCATCACGGGGCGAATCGTCGGGGCCCTCTGCGCCGGCTACGTGATGGACGCGTATGGGCTGGCTACACCTTTCATCCTTTCCGGGATCGTGATGTTGGCCGGCTCCATCCTCTTCGCCGCGGCCTATCGACTGCTTGTGCCTGCTCAGCCACCACCCAGGGCTTGACTGCCCTCAGGGGCGGCCACCTCGGCGAGCCCGCGGGACGGCCAATTGTCTAGGTTGTTCGAGGGCTTGCGCTCTCCTACTCTCCGACGGTCTGTCAGCAAAGGCGAGGGAAAAATGAGCGAAATCGAACGCGAGAGCATGGAAGTCGATGTCCTTTTCGTAGGCGCCGGACCGGCCAATTTGGCCGCGGCCTACCACCTGATGAAAAGCGTCGAAACCCACAACGGAAACGCCGAGGCAGAAGGCAAGGAACCCATCGAGCCCCCCGTGGTCTTGGTGATCGAAAAAGCTGCGGGGGTTGGAGACCACCAACTCTCCGGCGCAGTCATCAACCCGATCGCGCTCAGAGAACTGATGCCCGACTTCGTCGAACAGGGCTTCCCGACCGAGTATGTCACGAACGACTCGCAGTTCATGTTCTTCACCCGGGGGCCGTCCATCAAATCGCCGGTGTGCCCCCCGATGTTCCAGAAAAACGGATACCACGTGGCCTCGCTGAGCAACGTCGCCAAATGGCTGGGCGAAAAGTGCGAGGAGATGGGAGTCGAAATCTATCCCGGTTTCGCGGCAGCCCAAATCCTCACCGAAGGCGACCGCGTGATTGGCGTTCGGACGGGCGATATGGGGGTCGACCGCGACGGCAACCCCAAGCCGACTTTCCAGCCGGGCATGGACATCGTGGCCAACGTCACGGTCTTGGGCGAAGGAGTCCGCGGCACATTGAGCAAGCAGCTCATCGACCTCTTCGACATGCATGGCCTCAATGAGCAGAGCTACAAAACGGGCATCAAGGAAATCTGGCGAGTGAAGCCCGAGAACCACCAGCCCGGCCGGGTGATTCACGGTTCCCTCTTCCCGGACGCGCTGCATCAGATGGACGGGATGTGGTTGTATGACATGAAAGATAACCTGGTTTCATTTGGCTATGTCACTTCTTTGACGACCGAAGACCCGCACAACGACCCGCACTTGAATGCGCAACGGTTCAAAACAATCCCCTTTATGCGCAAGTTACTGGAGGGCGGAGAACTGGTTCGGTACGGAGCGAAATGCGTTCCGATGGGCGGCCTCTACTCTCAGCCGAAGCTCTACTGCAATGGCGCTCTACTCGTGGGAGACGCCGCGGGCATGCTCAATCCCATGAAGCTTGCGGGCGTCCATATGGCGATTAAAACGGGGATGCTTGCCGCTGAAACCATCGTCGACGCCTTGGCCAAGCAGGATTTTTCGACCAAGACCCTGGGCGATTACACCGAGCGATATAAGAACAGCTGGGCGTACGCCGAGCACATGGAGTCGCGGAACTGGGAGGGCTCAATCGATGTCTCCCCGCTGTTCCTCATCGGGCTCAATATGCCTTTCCTAATGGCAACCAAGGGCCGAGGCTTGGTTGACAAGCTCAAGGTTCACGCGAGTCACACGGCTATGAAGAAGCTCTGGGAGCTGCCTCCCAGCAAACGCGAGAAGGCCGAATTTGAATTCGACGGCAAGCTCACTTTTAGTAAAGAGCACCTTGTCGGATTCAGTGGGACGGCACACGAATCGGACCAACCTCACCATCTCAAGGTGGCTGATCCCGATGTTTGCTCAACGATCTGCACCCGCGACTACGGCAACCCCTGCGAGAGCTTCTGCCCCGCAGCGGTCTACGAAATGGTCGAAGATCCGGAACAACCCGGAATAAAGAAGCTCTTCATTCACCACGAAAACTGCGTGCACTGCAAGACGTGCGACATCGCCGATCCGTACCAAATCATCACGTGGACTCCGCCCGAAGGTGGGGAGGGTCCGGACTACACCCAAATGTAGGACACGGGGCAAGCAGAACCCCGCACCCGAACAGAGAACCCTCGAGGCCATGCTCAAATCATTTGGGCATGGCCTCGGTGATTTGCCCCAGGAAACACGGGCGGCCCACCGCGACACCGTCCCGCCTCAAAACAGCAGGAGCGCGGAGGCCGGCGAGCCACCCCCCCAGCTGGCTCAACCGGCCACCGCGCTCCGCGGCAACTCATTCTCGATGAATCACGCGCGCTGTTAGCTACATCCGCTCGTCGAACCGCAGTTAGGGCATTTGTAACAAGCGCCATTACGGATCATGATGGAGCCGCAATCCATGCAAGAAGGCGCATCGGCTTGGTTGACGAAGCTGGAGCCGTGGCCTTCCGAGGAAGCACCCGCCCCGGAACCACCCGCCACGGCGCCCACCACGACCGGCGTCGCGCGATCCGCATGGCCGTCCCCTGTGGAACTACCCTCTTCCACATCCGAGGTCGAGACCTCGGCCTCAATATACCGGTTGCCGAGGTACCGAAACACGTAGTCGGTAATGGACTTCGCGATCGGGATCTCTCTGTTGTTGGTAAACCCTGAAGGCTCAAAGCGGGTGTGGCTGAACTTATCGACCAATGCCTTAAGGGGAACACCGTACTGCAGCGCAATCGACGTCATCGTCGCAATGGTGTCCATCAAGCCCGAGATCGTACTCCCCTCCTTGGCCATGCGAAGAAAGATTTCTCCCGGGGCGCCATCCTCATAAGAGCCAACGGTCAGATAGCCCTCGTGACCCGCAATTGAGAACTTGTGGGTAAACGCCTCCCGCTCATCGGCCAGCTTCCGCCGGCGGGGTCGATACTCGTCGAGATGCGCAACCTTCTCTTCTTCCTCTTTACCCGAGTTGAGTGGCTGAGTTCGCTTGCTGCCGTCCCGATAGACGGCGAGCGCCTTCAGCCCCAAGCGCCAACCTTCCGTGTAAGCCGCTTCGACATCTTCGACCGAAGCGTCTTCGGGGAGGTTGACCGTCTTGCTAATCGCTCCGGAGAGGAACGGCTGCACCGCCCCCATCATGCGAACGTGGCCCATCCAGTGGATCGACCGCGTCCCGTTGGCCGCACGAAAAGCACAATCAAAGACTCCCAGGTGCTCTTCGCTGAGGCCAGGGGCTCCCTCGATGCTTTCCCGCTCATCAATATGGGCCAAAATGGCGGAGCTCTGCTGATCGTCGTAACCCAGCTTTTGCAACGCCATGGGGACCGTGTTGTTGACGATCTTTAGGAAGCCCCCTCCAACCAACTTCTTATATTTCACCAGCGCAATATCGGGCTCCACACCGGTGGTGTCGCAGTCCATCATAAAGGCAATCGTGCCGGTCGGCGCCAAGACGGTCACTTGGCCATTCTTGAAACCGTGCTTTCGGCCGGCTTCCAGCGCCTGAGACCAAACCACCTGGGAGCTCTCATGCAGGTCACCCTGCACTCCTTCTTGCGAAAGGGCCCGGGCTGCATCGCCGTGCATTTCGATCACTTCCAAGAAGGGCTTACGATTCATCCGATATCGCGTGAACGGCCCCATCGCCTCAGCGATCTCAGCACTCGTCAGGTAAGCCTGGCCACACATCAGCGAGGTAATCGCGGCCGCAACATTCCGCCCCTCATCGCTGTCGTAGGGCTTACCGTTCGCCATCAGCAGCGCCCCGAGGTTCGCATAGCCGAGGCCTAGCGGGCGAAAGAGATGGCTATTTTGAGCGATGGCCTTGGTGGGGTAGTCCGCAAAGTCGACCAAGATTTCCTGAGCGAGAATGGTGATGGCCACCGCTCGCTGGAAGTCCTTCACTCGGAATCCGCCTGCCTCATCGAGGAACGTCATAAGGTTGAGGCTGGCCAAGTTGCAGGCCGTATCATCAAGAAACATATACTCCGAGCACGGATTGCTTGAGTTAATGCGACCGGACGCCTTCACAGGGTTCCAGCGATTAATGGTCGAATCGTACTGAATCCCGGGATCTCCACAGAGATGCGCTGAGTCAGCCATTTCTCTAAGGATGTCTCGAGCCTTGAACGTTTCGACCACATCTCCACTGGTCACCGCCTTGGTATCCCAAGATCCATTCGCCTCTGCGGAACGCATGAAGGAATCGGTCACCCTCACCGAGTGATTGGCATTTTGGAAGGCAATCGAGTCATACGCACCGCCAGGAACGTTGAATCCGCCATCATATCCGGCATCGATCAGCGCCCAAGCTTTCTTTTCCTCGTCGGACTTGCTGTTGATGAACTCTCGGATGTCCGGATGGTCGACATTCAAAATCACCATCTTCGCCGCCCGGCGCGTCTTTCCACCCGATTTAATGACACCTGCGAATGAGTCAAATCCTCGCATGAAAGAGACCGGGCCCGACGCGACTCCACCTCCGGCCAACTGCTCGCGGGAAGAGCGGATCGAGGAGAGGTTGCTTCCCGCTCCAGAACCACCCTTAAAGAGCATGGCTTCGGTGCGCGCCAAGCCCATGATGGATTCCATCGTGTCGTCAACAGAGTTGATAAAGCACGCGCTAGCTTGCTGAGGCGTGTCCGCAACACCCAGGTTGAACCAAACTGGACTGTTGAAGGCCATCTTCTGCTGAACAAGCAGATGTTTCAACTCAGCCCGGAAGCTGTCGACATCCGACTCGGTTGCAAAATAACCGCCCTCAATCCCCCAGTCAGCAATCCGACCCACAACACGGCCGATCAACTGCTTGACACTTCGCTCCCGCTCAGGCGTGCCGACGTGACCGCGAAAATACTTCGACACAACCACGTTCGTCGCCAGCTGAGACCACTTGGCGGGGATCTCAACGTCTGTCTGCTCGAAGACCGTCTCGCCCTTCTCGTTACTGATATTGGCCGTCCGTAATTCCCACTCGACCTGATCGAAAGGGTCAACGCCCGCCTCAGTAAAGTGTCGGGGGATCGAAAGCCCCGCCGAACCCCGCGCTCGCCCCTTTGCCTTGCCGCGACCGGGTCGACTCTGCGCAGCGGCCGATACGGGCGTTGCTACGCCCTCGACCGTGACTCCCGGATGTCTCGTTTCACCTCGATGACTCCGGCCCTCCATCACACCGCCCCCAACGGTTTCGTCTTTCTCCACACTCACCCTCATTCTCCCCTGATTTCGTTTGGCGACGCTTGAGCACCTGAACCGCTCGGCCATGCTTCCGGCGGCCAATGCCTACAATGTCACGGACGAGAGCCGGGGTCACCTGCGGCTTGTTCACCGCGGTCACCCTTATCTCTCTCGCCTCGAGCACTCTAGACTGTGCCACCCTTCTCTCCCTGGTTTTGCGGCCTTTCGCCGGCCCCCTCCGGCCGAGTACAACGGCTTCGAGGCCTCTGGTCAAAATCTTCGTACAAGGATCGTTCTGCTCGTCCCTGCGCACCCCTTCGCCCATCCGCGCCCCCAGCGATGATCTAGGTGACGGCCCTGGAGGCGCTTCGATCCGAAAACGATGTGTTTCGAATCCGATCCGCCCCGCAAGGAGTTCAGCATTCTCGACTTCGCCGTCTGGGCCTCAGTGAGAACAACGAACTTTGAGTTGATGGGGTGCCGACTTTGAACCGTCGACTTCGATGCCTCCATTCTCGGTTCCGCATGGAGCCCGCTGGCCTCATCCAGCGACCGGCTTTACAGCTTGAGCAACCACGGATCAGTCGGACGACCCGACTTGATCGCAATTTCTCAGCCCTTGAGCCTGATGTCTCTTCGCGTCCCGTCTATTTTTGGTTGGTTTGTTCATCTCGGATCTGGATTTCGGATCCGGATGCTGCCGGGCTGGCTTGCCCGACCGATCACGAGGCCGACCTCGGAGCGTCCCAGCGATCTTGCTCGAACGCTCCGAAGCGGACAGATGAGAGGGGCGCCGGTCCTCCCGGCGCCCCCGAACCCAAGCCGGAGTCCTCCGTCCCGGTCTCAAGCTCGCGTCCCCCCTCGCAACCGCCTAAGTTGCGACCCCCCCAGGCTACAGAGGGAACCTCACATCCCCGTGGCCCCCAACATGCAGGGTCCGGGGGCACGCGTCAACGGAAATTCCACAAAATATTGGGGCAGCGTTCCCCTGTAGACACAACCCTTTGTGTCTCGGCCCCTAAACAGGAGTTCGGGCGGGGGGCCGTCCCCACGAACCCGTGGGGTCAAGAGCGTCGACCGCAGCACGCTCCACGGGACTCCTGCAGGACTGGGGTTCGGGCTGACTCGGGGCGGTGTTGCGATGGGCGACGGATGCCGGGATTAGTCGGGCAAGCCTGTGAAGCGGATCCCCAAACCGGCTGGCTGCTTGTACCGGATGTTCATCCCGATGAGCAGAGCCGTGATGTCTTCGACGATCCGGGCATTCCCAAGCGGACCGCCGTCGACCGCCCGAAGCCCAGGGATCAACGGACAGAGTTCCATGATGCGTTGACGCGGCGCTTTGGCCCCAGAGACAATCACATCGCACTCAACCGGCTCCTCGAGGTCCCGCAGCCGATGGGCCGACACGTTCTGGAAGGCCGAGATTACGTGAACCCCCTTGGGGACCAGGGTCGCGACCAGTTCCGCACACGACCCTTGCCAAATCCCGATGGTCCGGGCGGCGCCATCCCCGATGGCGGTGGCCAGGGGAACGGCCATCGAAACGACGATCTGTCCCTCTTCGAGCACATCTTTTAGGCCCTTCACGGTCCCCGCCGTATGCTCGAACGGCACGGAGATGATCACGATCGGAGCGCGTCGCGTCGCGTCGGCATTGTCGTGTCCCTCAACCTCGGCCCCGGGCACCGCCTGGCGAACTTCCTCCGCGGCTTGCACGGCTTTTTCGGCCTTTCGGGAACCAATCACAACCCGACGGCCCGCCTTCGCAAAGCGCAGCGCCAAGCCGAGTCCTTGATCACCGGTCCCGCCTAAAATCGCAATCGCGTCGTCATTTTTCGTCATAGTGCGAGGACGGTACAAGACCCACGGCGCCCGTCCACCGCGAAACCGCTAGGACGCCTCAGCCCTGTCCGCCAGCTCCCGAAGACGATCGAACGAATAGATCCCCGTGCCGTGGCCATCGGTCCAGTCGATCTGAATCGCGTAGCGGCCAACCGCCTTGATTCGGGTGGGCCGGACGTCCTCCGGAACACTCCCGGCGTCTAGCTTGTACTCACCCGTCCATTCGTCGACACAATGCGCGCACGCACAGGCCAAACGTAATTCCCGGACCGGAAAAACGCTTTCGACGCCATCCCGCCAGGCAATCAGGAGATGTCCGGGGCCCGACTGCCGAATCTGCTCGGGAATTTGACGATCCTGATCGGTCTTCATTTCATGAAAGGTAACGCGACCCGATCAGATCGGGAGGTGGCGGCCGGCAGCGGCCTAGGCCCGCGGCCCAGGCCCTGGGGTGGTAACTTCTTGACATGGATGTCGAAAGCTTGAACGCGGCCGCCCGAGTGGCGGAAAAAGCCTGCGATTTGGCGCGAGCGGAGATCATGCCCCGCTTTCGCGATGTCGCCGTCGAGTGGAAGCAAGATGGTTCCCCGGTCACGGAGGCGGACCGCGCCGCGGAAAAGGTCATCCGAGCGACTTTGAGAGAGGCCTACCCCGATCACGGGCTGCTTGGGGAAGAATACGGGGATGCTGAGGCGGGTCCGCCCACAGCCCCTCGCTGGATTATCGACCCGATTGACGGCACCATTTCTTTCTGCCGCGGAATCCCGCTCTTTGGCACCCTCCTCGCCTTGACGCTGGAAGATCAACCCGTCGTCGGCGTGATCGATCTTCCCGCCCTCGGGGAACGATACGTCGCCATACGCGGCGGGGGGTGTAGCCGAAACGGCCAGCCCGTTTTCTGCTCTCAGAGCGACGATCTGAAGCGATCCATTGTCTCGACCGGCGATCCAATCTGTTTCGAATTCGCCGGAAGGCGGCCGCTCTTTGAGCGGATCACCCGGGAGGTTCCGCTGGTCCGCGGTTACACGGACGCCTTTGGCCACGCTCAGACGATTAGCGGGGGGATCGATGCCATGGTGGACTGCGACCTCAACCCCTGGGACGCCGCCGCGACGGAACTTCTCGCGGTCGAAGCCGGGGGGGCCTGCGAGACGCGAATCGGCGCTCGAGGCAAAATCGACCTGGTTTTTGGCAGCCGGGCCCTGGTCGAGCAGCTCGTCGAGATGTTCTGAAGGGGCCCTAGCCCAAGAGCATGGTGCGCTATTCTTAGGGCTCGCTAATCAGCCCAAACCGAAGCGATTGGGCACGTCACGCGATGACAAGCTAAAACGGCCAAATAGATGGCCGATCGCAGCGGGCACCGTCGACTGACGCCGCCGCACGGTCGTCTCGCCGCCGCCGTGACGTCTTGAAACGAGAGGGACCCAACGGAATGAGTGCCACCCCCCACCCGACCCTGGAAGATGCCAAATCTCTGATGGGCGCCGCTGCGGCGCTCTTGGACCGATCAGTGACCGCCGCAGGCGAGCTGACCGACGGCGGGCAGAAAATCGACGACCACCAGGTGATCACCGAGCGCGTCGCATACGCGGCGACGGAGGCCATCGCGGCCAAAGAAGTCATCGCCAGCATCGAAGAGATTCGCGCCGAGGGGCGCAGCAACGAAATGCTCGAACTCACCGCGGTCGCCTCGGTGGGCGAATTGGTGGAATCCCTGCGATCGAAACTCGCGGCCAGCGCTGATGAACTCGGCCTCGGAGACGAGGCGGTGGAAGCCGCTTTTCCCGCGGACGTTCGCGGTCTCCTGCGACGAGCCAACGCCGAATCGCTGTATCGGAAAATCGGAATCCATGTGGCAGAAACCGGCGGCCGCAACGACTTCCCGCTCGACGAGATGCACGAGCAAGTCCGAGCCCAGGTGCGCGAGTTCGGCCTGAATGAAGTGGCGCCCCACGCTGAACATATCCACCGCCAGGACGACATCGTCCCTGAACACTTCATCAGCAGCATGGCGGAACTGGGATTCTTCGGGCTGTCGGTGCCCGAGGAATATGGGGGAGTGGAAATGGGCAACATGGCCATGATCCTCACCACCGAAGAGCTCTCACGCGCGTCTCTGGCTGCTGCTGGATCTCTGATCACCCGTCCCGAAATTCTCACCAAGGCACTGCTGAGCGGCGGGACCGAAGATCAGCGCAAGGAGTGGTTGCCGAAGCTGTCTTCGGGCGAAGTCATGGTCGCGATTTCAGTGACCGAGCCCGATATCGGCAGCGACGTGGCCGGGGCCAAATGCCGCGCCGAGCGCGCCACGGTCGACGGCGAAGAGGGTTGGGTCATCAATGGCCCCAAGGCTTGGTGCACTTTTGCGGGACGTGCCAATGTCATCGCATTACTCGCTCGAACCGACCCTGATCTTTCGAAGGGCCGAAAGGGCCTATCGCTGTTCATCGTACCCAAGGACACATCGACTGGACACAGTTTCGAGTTCACACAGCCCGGAGGCGGCAAGATTACGGGCAAGGCCGATGCAACCCCGGGATATCGGGGCATGCATTCGTTCACACTGCAGTTTGAGCAATACTTTGTGCCGGCCGGCAATCTCGTCGGGGGCTCCGAAGGTGAAGGCCGTGGCTTCTACTTACAGATGGCCGGTTTTGCTGCGGGTCGGCTCCAGACTGGAGGACGCGCATGTGGCCTCGGTCAGGCAGCCCTTGAAGAGACCGCGAAGTACGTCGTTGACCGGAACCAGTTTGGCCAAGCCATTTCCGACTTCCAGCTGACCCAATACACCCTCGGCCGCATGGCGATCAAGCTGATGGGCGCTCGGGCAATCACCTACGCGGCTGCGCGAGCCTTTGACGAGGACGAACGAGCCGCTGCCCCCCTCGCCGCACAGTCCAAATTGCTCGCCTGCGATGTGGCCGTGGACGTCACCCAACAAGGACAGTTGATGCACGGGGGCTGGGGCTACGCCGAGGAATACCCAATCAGTCGGTACGTCGTCGATGCAACGGTTCTGCCGATTTTTGAAGGCGTCAAGCCGATCCTTGAGCTGCGTGTGATCGGCGCTTCGCTGCTCGCGCATTGATTCACAATCAGCCCGCCGCCGCCGAGCCGCGCGACATTCGGCCGGCGGCAAGGCGTCCCTCAAGATCGCCAGAATCGCGAGAGAACGGAAATCATCGGTGCCACGTCGGCAGTGGCCGCCATCTCCCGGCAAGAGTGCATCGCGAGCATCGGATTGCCCACATCGAGGGTCGGGATGCCGATCCGAGCAGCGGTGATCGGTCCGATTGTCGACCCGCACGCCAAGTCACTGCGGGTGACGAAATGCTGTGGAGAGAAGCCCTCTTCTGCGCAGAGAGCCTCGAACAGCCCCCGCGTATAACCATCGGTTGCATAGGCTTGGTTGCTGTTGACCTTCAGGACCGGACCGCCACCCAATACGGGCCGGTGGTCGGGCTCATGTCGATCGGAATAGTTTGGATGAACCGCATGGGCCATATCGACTGAGATCAGGGTCGAGGCCGCAAGCGCCCGGGCGAACCCTTGAGATTCTGGGCCCTCTTGGGCCGCCGACGCAATTCTTTCGAGGCTTTCGGCGAGGAAGGGGCCTGCAGCACCCTGTGCGGTGCGACTGCCCACCTCCTCATGGTCGTACAAGACCATGACCCGGGTAAAGTCTGCAGCGCCCTGAGCGAGCGCACTCTCCATGGCTTTCACCGCCGCGTGAGCGGAGGCCAAATTGTCCAACCGGGGAGCACTGATAAATTCTTGCTCGGCCCCGACCAGCGCCGAAGGCTGGCTATCTGCGGTCATCAGATCAAAGCCGAGAATGTCTTCCGGGTTGATGGCCTCCTCCCCGCTCGCCCGCCACTCCGAGATCATCAAGTCCCGGATCTCAGGCGCATCCTCTAACCCCGACAAGGGAACCAGGTGGGTTTGCGGGTTGAGTTTGAGACCTTCTTCCCTAATTTCACGAAAGAGATGAATTGCGAGGTTGGGGATTCGAACCATCGGGCGGGCGAAATCGATCAGACGCGTGCGGATCTGGCCGTTTTCTCGGACCGTGGCGCGGCCTGCGAGGGAGAGATCGCGGTCCAGCCAAGTATGAAGCAGCACGCCGCCGTAGGGCTCGACTCCGAGTTGTCGATACCCCGACGCCGTGCGATCCGGGCGGGGCTTGAGGCGGAGATTGGGCGAGTCCGTATGCGCACCCAAGATCCGAAAGCCGGCCTGGGCGGGGGACGCTCTACCGACCTCGAAGGCGATTAGGCTGCCGTCTCCTCGGACCGCGTATCCACGCGTACCTGGAGAGAGGGTCCAGATGGCAGTCTCCGCAAACCGCGAGAAGCCCAGCGCCTCAAGTCGACGGACAACCTCGGCGACCGCGTGATAGGGGGTGGGCGATCGATCGATGAAAGAAAGCAGATCCTGAACGGCATCAGACATGTCGACAGGTTAGCGGGCCCCGCGTCAAGGCAAGCCTCCTGTTGCGCCTGACCGATCAGAACTCGAGGCCCAAGCTCAAGATGGCGCGGCCCGCGCCAGGTGCCTCAAGGTTCAGGGTCAGGTCGCCTTGACGGGTCCGAATGGGCGCCGAGTAATCGAGCACCTTGAGGGGCCGCTTGCGCGGGAGCCACTCATCGGACTTTTGCCAGCTCGCGAGCCAAGTCGCTCGGTCTAAAATTTCCGACTCCGCGCGAGAATCGGAGAACGTCAGATAGTACGGCACCGCCACCCGCTGAACCGGCGTAGCTTGGGGTCCCGCATCGAACGCATTGGCCTCGAACGCGGTCACCAGCCCCCCCGCAAGGGCGCAAAGAGCTGTGAAAGTCATTGCGATCGATCGAATAGGCTTCAATGAATGCTTACCTTTTCTGAGGCCTGTTCAACGCGAGCGATCGAAGTCATTGGGAATTCCATCTCTTACCGGATCTGCAAATCTTGTTCCCGAAAATAACCGGCAAAGCTCGCTGTAACCATAGGCATCCGGTTGGGCTTTCTCTGTGATGCAAATCACCAGCAACTTGCAGCGGAACATCAGTTCCTAATTTTGCCCAACTGGGTCCGGGTCGTCCGACCACGCGGCTGAGCCGGGAGGGCGATCGCCTTGCGGCCCAACCGCAGCAGGCTCTCATCGGCTCCCACTGTTTCGAGTTCGTCCAGCGGGAACCAGGCGAGGTCCGATGATTCAGAGCTCATCACCAGAGGCTGACCCTCGGCGGCCACCAAGATGTAACGGAAGTCGTAATGCTCGTGCTCAGGCTCGCCGGGGCGCGCCGGAATTCGATGAATATCGACATCCGCAGGCACCGGAAGGACTGACGACTCTTCCCCGACCGCATCCACCGACCCCAGGAGGTCGAACTCGGGCATTCCGGATTCTTCCCGCGCCTCTCGAAGCGCGACGCTCAAAGGATTTGAATCACCATCTGCATGCCCGCCGAGTTGAAGCCAACGGCCTAATTTGCGGTGGTGGGTCAGGAGGAAGTGATCTAAGTCGCAAGAGAAAATCCAGCTGGAAGCGGTGACGTGGCCTGGCAAACAGGTTCGCTCGAAGCAGTCTTCCCGCGTCCTGACGAGGTGGCGAACACGCGCCACCGTTTCCTCTTCTTCAGGGTGGCGCTCCGCGTAGACCGCAAGGGCCTTGATGACTTTTTCGCGACTCATCGGAGATAGGGTAACGGGACTTTGGATTCAAAAACCGTCCACGACCCCTCGGAATTGGGCTCGCTATCCGGAAGTTGGCTCAGCCGCACGAGATCAGCCTTGCGAAACCGGCTCGCGCATGGTCACGAACTCTTCGGCAGACGTCGGATGAATGCCGATCGTGGCGTCGAACTGATCCTTCGTCAGGCCGGCTTTCACCGCCACAGCGAATCCCTGCACGATCTCGCCGGCTTCATGACCCACCATATGGACCCCGAGAACCTGCTGGCTCTGCGAATCAACAACCAGCTTCATCATGCTTTTCGACTGCGAGTCCGTGAGGGTCTGCTTGAGCGCACGGAAGGTGGAACGGTAGACATCGACCCGCCTGCCCTGTTCCCGCGCTTCCGATTCGGTCAAGCCGACCGTGGCCGCGGGCGGCTGTGAAAAAACAGCAGCCGGAACAGCCTCGTGGACGGGCTTCATCGGTCTGGCGTTGAACAAAGTATTGGCCAGACAAATGCCTTCATGCAGAGCCACGGGGGTCAAATTCATCCGGTTCGTGACATCTCCAATCGCGTGAATGCTCGGCACCGAGGACTGCGAGTAATCATCGACGGCGACCGCCCCAACCGTATCCAAGCGCACACCCGCTTCTTCGAGGCCGATTTCCAAGCTATTCGGCCGACGCCCGGTCGCCGCGAGGACTTGGTCCGCTTCCAGTTCACTTCCATCATCCAGGATGGCTCGAAGCCCTCGCGAATGTGGCTCAATCCGCGCCACGTTGAGACCGAAGCGCAGATCAATTCCAGCCTGCCTCATTTCTTCAGCCAGGTGACTCCGGATGTCGTCATCGAAACCCCTCAGAAACAACGAGCCTCGATAGAGTTGAACCACGTCCACACCCAGCCCCCGAAAAATTCCGGCAAACTCGACTGCGATGTACCCCCCGCCCACGATCACGATTCGCTCGGGAAGTGAATCAAGATAAAATGCCCCCTCCGAGGTGATCGCGAGTTCGCCACCTTCGATTTCCGGCGGCACGAAGGGCGTACTTCCCGTGGCCACCAGAATATGGCGGGCCGTCGACCGTTTCCCATTCACCTCGACCGTGTGGGGATCCTTGACCGTGGCCCGTCCTTCGATGCGTTCAACGCCCGCTTGGTCGAGCAGCCTTCCGTAAACACCATTGAGGCGTTCAATTTCCCGATTCTTCTGGGCAATGAGCGTCGGCCAGTCAAATTCAGCCCCCTGAATCGACCAGCCATAGCCGGAGGTCGCCTCAGCCATTTCTTCTTGAAAGGCCGACGCATAGACAAAAAGCTTCTTGGGGATGCAACCGATGTTGACGCAGGTGCCGCCCAGAAAACGTTCCTCGGCCACGGCGACCCGGGCCCCGAAGGAGGCGGAAAGACGGCTAGCCCGGACGCCTCCCGAACCAGCCCCTATCACGAATAGATCGTAGTCATAGTCGGACATCGAAAATCGGGGCTCCCCAAGGCCAGGATGATGGCCTATTGCTCTCTCTGTGAGCGAGCGTAACGAAGCCATCGAAGATCGTAAGGTCCCTGCACTGGTCGTTTCCGGTTTTCTGGGATCCGGGAAAACCACAATGATTCGCCACATTCTGGCGGAAGCCACTCGGCGTGCCGTTAGAGTCGCTCTCGTGTCCAACGAGCTCGGCGCGCTCGGCATCGACCGAGCCCTGCTCGGAGACGGCGATGAAGCCTATGTCGAGCTGGAGGGCGGCTGCGTCTGCTGCGAGCTCTCCGACGACTTGATTCTGACCCTACAGAACCTGTATGAGAGCGTGTCCCCAGATCGGATTGTCGTGGAAACCTCCGGGGTGGCCCTTCCCTGGGACACTCAACTGAACTTTTGGCGACACCCGGTGCGGAATTGGATTGGTGACGACATGGCGGTCGTCGTCGTGAACGCTGAGCAGCTTTGCGAAGGCCGTGATCTGGAGGGCACCTTCACGGATCAAGTCACGTCAGCCGACCTGCTCATCCTCAACAAGATCGATCTCGTCGACGAAGCCAACTTGGCCCTTGCCCATGAGCGACTTCGATCCATCGAGCCGGAGGCGCCGGTGGTCACCGCCCGACACGGCGCCGTGGACGTCGCGCTCCTCTTTCCGCCGGATGCCGATCAAGTGGATCGGAGCGGGGCCATTCCCGAGGCCCCAAGTCACACCCACGAGCAATTTGAAACCGAGATTTGGACCCCCCCGGTTGGCCTCAGCGCCGAGCAATTGGAGACCGAACTCTCGCAGCCCCAGTTGCTGCGGGCCAAGGGGTTTGTCCAAACCGACCAAGGCCCACGCCTTGTTCAGGTCGTCGGGCACCGGGTCGAGCTCCACGAAATCGAATATACGCCCCCCGAGTCACTCCAGGGCCGCGTGGTCCTCATCCGCAGGGCCGCTCAATCCAATTCGTGAGAAGAGGACTATCATTCGTGCGTTTCAACAGATTGCGAATGGAAGCCGCCCATGACCGCCGAGTCGCCCGCCTCCGAGAGCCCGACGCCGATTCCGACTGGGCTCCAGCTGACATCGCTTGATCCGGCGTTCTGCGCAGACCCCTACCCGATCCTCCACAGACTTCGCGCCGAGGATCCCATTCACCGAGATGAAGTACTCGGGCGCCTATTTTTCACTCGGCACGACGATGTCCGTTCAATTCTTTACGACTTGACGCTCGTCACCGACCCTCGAAAGTCCCGACCCAACTCATTCGTCGACCGCTTCCTTCGAGATGGCGACAATGAACCCTCGATGCTCCTCATGGACGAACCGGAGCACAAGCGGCTGCGTTCTTTAGTGAGCGGATCCTTTACGCCGCGGGCCGTTGAACGGTGGCGGCCCCGGGTTCGCGCGATTGCGGAGCGCCTCGTCAATGAGCTGGAAGCGGGCCAGCACGACCTGATGGCAAAATTGGCCAAACCACTCCCCAGCGTAGTGATTGCGGAATTACTGGGCGTCGATGCCAGTCGGCACGATGATTTTAAGAAGTGGTCCGACGATGTCGTCGTCATCGGTTTCAACCCCAGCCCGACTGAGGAGGAAACCGCTCGGGGCGAGGCCAGTCGGAAGTGCCTTGAAGACTTTCTGCTGAGTGAAATTGAAAAACGTCGAGGCGACCCCCAAGACGATCTCCTCAGCGAGCTTTTGCGCGCTCAGCAGGGTCAAGATCGGCTCAGCGATCACGAAATTTTTCAACAGTGCCAACTCCTGCTCGTGGCGGGCAATGTGACCACCACGGACCTGATCGGAAATGGCGTCAAGGCGCTCTCTGAGAATCCAGAACAGCAGAAAATTCTACGAGAGCAGCCCGAATACCTCGCCAACGCGGTCGAGGAGACCCTACGATTTGACTCCCCCGTCGTGAATTCTGGCCGGACAGCGTCGGTCGATTTCGAATTTCAGGGCACTCCGATCTTAAAGGGCGAGTCGCTTTCGGTCTCTCTGGCCGCTGCAAATCGGGATCCGGCCATTTATCCAGAACCAGATCGCTTCGATGTCCGACGCCCGGATACGCACCACCATGCCTTTGGAGGCGGGCGGCACCTATGCCTCGGCGCACACCTCGCCCGGCTCGAAGCCCAAGAGACCTTCGCCGCCCTGCTTCAACGCTTTCGCCACTTTGAGCGGGGTGCCGAAGGCCATGAGTACGCTGCGATTCCCAGCTTTCGGAGCCTGAAAAAGCTCTGGCTCGACTTCCGAGCAGCCTGATCGACGGGAACCCCCGTCCAGTGGGCCACAAAATTAGGTCTGTCTCAAGTCTGAGCTGGCTTCGACCGAGCGGAACGCGAAACACGTTGACGTGAGCGCGGCCCGCCACCGCCCGCGCGCTCCTCTTCCCGCTTGCGCTTTTCCGTCGCCGCCCAAGAGCAGACCGGGCATTCCCTCAGATTATGACCTCGCGCGGGGCAGTGCTCCCGGCCGAAAAAAATAATCGCCAGATGGAGCCAATTCCAATCGCTGTCCGGAAAAAGCCGCTTGAGATCCCGCTCGGTGCGTTCCACCGACTCTCCTTTCGAAAGGCCCCAACGCGCCGCGAGGCGGTGAATATGGGTATCGACAGGAAACGCCGGGACACCGAACGCCTGGGCCATGACGACGCTCGCCGTCTTATGCCCCACCCCGGGAAGCGCCTCAAGGGCCGTGATGTCCGCGGGCACTTCAGCCTCGTGCTGATCCACCAAGATCTGGGAAAGCGCCGAGATATTTCGGGCTTTGCTCGGGGCAAGACCACAAGTTCGGATGAACGAAAGAATCTTGGCCTCAGGAAGCCGAGCCATAGATGGAGGGTCGGCTGCGGCCCGAAAGAGCGCCGGCGTCACTTGGTTGACCCGCTCGTCTGTACATTGAGCGGACAGAAGTACAGCAATCAACAGAGTAAAAGGATCCTGGTGGTCCAGGGGAACCGGAGGGTCGGGATAGAGCGTATGAAGGATCCTGCGGATTTGAAGGGCCTTTTCGGCTCGCGTCATAACGGTCAAAAGATAGCCAAACCGGCGCCCCCCCAGGCCGCGTGAAACGCATCGTCCATTCCCAGCACGGCGCGAACCCTCTACCATGCGTCAGGCCTTGGGGCGACCATCCCGGGGCCCCGGAAGCGAGGCGCTTTCCGGAGAATTTTCCGAAATTCGAACAGACACAGGAGCCGAACGCCGAAATGAACGCGCGCCGGCCCCTCTCAGATGACTCCACGGAAGGCCAAAACACCGGAGTCCGCTTTGACATCGAATCCGTGAAAACCGTCGGCGACACCCATGTGGGCCGGGTGCGTCGCGTCAATCAAGACGAGTACGGAGAGTGGAGCCACCCGAGGACTGGGCAGAAAGTAATCTTCGTAGCCGATGGGATGGGCGGCCATCGCGGCGGCGAGGTCGCCAGCCAGCTTGCGGTCGAAGAAGTCGGCGCAGCTTTTCTCGCCGAACCCGACGAAGCCCCGCAAGAGATCCTATCCAGGGCCTTTGAAAGAGCGAATCGCACAATTTTTGAGCGAGCCCGCCGCGAGGCGTCGCTCAGCGGGATGGGCACAACCGGGGTTGCACTCCTGCTGACAGAGAACAGGAGGGCCTGGGTCGCGCACGTCGGCGATAGCCGTCTGTACCGCCTTCGGCGGGGCGAAATGGAGTTGCTGACCAGCGACCACTCCGTTGTCGGAGAATTGGTGCGGCGTGGGCAGATCTCTCTGGAGGAGGCTCGCGTTCATCCGCAGAGCAACGAGATTCTCCGCGCCATCGGGACGCGGCTTAACCTCCAGGTCGACCTCAGGGAAATCGACGTGCAGCCAAACGACCGCTTTCTTCTCTGCAGCGACGGGCTAACAAGCATGCTCCCTGACCCAGAGGTGGAGGAAGTGCTCCGTTCCAAAAACATCGAGGTCGCGGTACCTGAGCTCATCGAATTGGCCAACGAAGCAGGAGGCTCAGACAACATTACCCTGGTTGTCGCCGAAATCCCCTCGGCATCCGCTTCCGCAGACCAGACCGTAGGCCCCGGCCCGGAGCCCGCCGCGAGTGGGTCAGGAATCCGCTGGCTTGTGCTGCTGGCGCTCATCGGTGGCCTCCTGCTGCTCTTCCTCGGTGGCGGCGATCCGGGCCGTCCGTGAGTCAAGCCGTTCAGCTCCGCGCCTGTGAAGCTCGTTTGGGTCGAAGTCCATCTCTGAACGAAAAGTGCACACCATGACGGACGGCTCGGACCAAAAGAGCATGGCGCAGGGCACCACCTCCTCTGGCCGGCTGATCGATCGCCTAACCGCCGGGGAAGTCGTCGATCCCGCCCAAATGCTCGATCTGTTTTTGAGTTGGGTCCACGAGCAAGGTCTCTCACCTTACCCCGCACAGGAAGAGGCCCTGCTCGAGTTAATGACCGGCCGGCATGTCATTCTCAGCACCCCCACCGGCTCGGGCAAAAGTCTCGTGGCACTGGGACTCCACTTCAAGGCGATGTGTGAGTCTCGCCGTTCCTTCTACACCGCGCCCATCAAAGCATTGGTCAGCGAAAAATTCTTCGACCTCTGCGAGCATTTTGGCGCCGAAAACGTGGGCATGCTGACGGGGGACGCCAGCCTCAATTGGAGTGCTCCAATCATCTGCTGCACCGCCGAAGTGCTTTCCAATATGTCGATTGCTCAAGGGGAACGCTGTGATTCCCCCTATGTCGTCATGGATGAGTTCCATTACTACGGCGACCGGGATCGAGGGACCGCTTGGCAGATCCCGCTCATTACCCTACCCCAGACTCGTTTTCTCCTGATGTCGGCCACACTCGGCGACACGCGAGAGATCGAAAAAAAGATCGAAGCAAGAACGGGCATTGGCGTTTCCCGCGTCCACTCGGAAGACCGTCCGGTCCCATTGAACTTTCGCTATGTCGAAGATCCGATCCACGAGACAGTCGAAGACCTGCTCGCTGATGAAGAGGCCCCGATCTACATCGTTCACTTCACACAGCGAGAAGCAACCGAACTCGCTCAAGCATTAACGAGTGCCAAAGTCATTAACCGAAAACGCCGGGAAGCCATCCGGGAGGCCATCGGCGACTTTCGCTTTGATACACCCTTTGGGCGAGACATGCGGCGACTTCTCCTGCACGGCATCGGGCTTCACCACGCGGGCCTGCTTCCGAAGTACAGACTGCTGTGCGAACGCATCGCGCAACAAGGACTCCTCGCGGTCATTTGCGGGACGGACACTTTGGGCGTCGGCGTGAACGTTCCCATTCGCACCGTTCTATTCACAAAACTTTCAAAATTTGACGGCAAAAAGGTTTCCTTGCTCCGCGTTCGAGATTTCAAGCAAATCGCCGGACGAGCGGGACGCAAAGGCTTTGATGACCGCGGCAGTGTAGTCGTCCAAGCCCCCGAACACGTCATTGAAAACAAAAAAGCCGAACAAAGGGCCCGAACCCAAGCCCACCGAAGAAAGAAAATAAAGAAAAGAGCCCCGCCCAAGGGTTTTGTCGGCTGGGGGAAGGACACCTTCAACCGGTTGGTGCATAGCCCGCCCGAAACCCTTCGCTCTCGCTTCGTGATCGGCCATGGACTGATCGTCGCGTGTCTGCAAAGTGAAGTTGGACGAGGTGACGCCGGCCGAGGATACCGAGCCTTGGCAGACCTCATTGACCTCTGCCACGAATCCGCCGAGCGCAAACGCAGACTCCGCCGTGCGGCGGCCGCCCTCTTCCGGTCGCTTCTACGAGCAGACATCGTCGAATTAGTACGGGACGGAGAGACCGGACGGGCTGGCGTCCGCATTGCCCAAGAGCTTCAAGAAGATTTTTCGCTGCATCAAAGTCTCTCGCTCTACCTCGTAGACGCAGCCAACGCCCTCGATCGAAATTCTCCCGACTATGCACTCGACCTTTTGAGCGTGACGGAGGCCATACTCGACGACCCTCGACCGATCCTCTACGCCCAAGAAAGAAAGATGAAAGGTGAGCTGATCGCCCGACTCAAGGCTGAGCGCGTGCCCTATGAGGAGCGTATGGAGAAGCTCGAACAGATCAGTTGGCCCAAACCGGGTGAGGACTTTATTCGCGAAACCTTCGCGCTCTTTGCCTCGAGCCACCCTTGGGTGGGGAACAGCGACATCCATCCGAAAGGCGTGGCCCGCGAAATCTACGAAACCTATTCGGATTGGGGCGACTATGTGAAGCGCATGGAAATCGCCCGAGTCGAGGGCCTCCTCCTACGCTATCTCGGCCAGGTCCACGACACGCTGATCCGCACCATTCCCTCCTCGTTCAGGACGGAAGAAATGGAGGACATCGCTGCCTTTTTCCGCTCCATGGTCCTGCGGGTCGATTCAAGCCTGGTCCAAGCCTGGGAGGACATGATTCGGCCGGAGGAAGAAGTCCCTGCGGATACCCACTCCCCGCGCGAATATGACCTCGCCCTCGACGCGCGCGCACTCCGGGCCAGAATTCGAAGTGAGCTTCAATCGATCGTTCGATCTCTCGCCGCGGAGCGATACGCAGAAATCCCTGACTTTCTCCATCCTTCGAGCCGTGAATCCTGGACCCCCGAGAGCGTCGAGGTCGCGATGCAGAGCTTCTATCAGGCTTACGAGACCGTTCTCTACGACCCCCGAGCCCGACAAGCGCATCTCTGCGTGATCACCGAAATGGAGCCTCGATTGTGGAGGGTCCGACAGGTTTTGTTGGACGACGCCGACGACCGGCTGTTCGCCCTCGACGGCCAGGTCGATTTGCGGACTGAAATGAATCCGGCAGAGCCGCTTTTCAGGCTCTCTGGGATTGGCGAGTAGTCCAATCCCAGTGCGGCCTAGTCTTTCTCGGTCCGATACCGGTCTAGCTCGGAATCATATTCGGGAAAGCCCACGATCTCTCGAAGCGCTTCGAAGGGCAACGGACCATCGGGGGTTTGACCGACGCGGAGCGCCTCAAGCGCGCCCATCATTCCGCGAATGGCCGAAGACAACAGGGTTAGCGGATAGGCCGCAATGGAAAACCCCAGTTCATCCAAGCGAGTCGGTGACAGCATCGGCGTATCGCCGCCCTCAACCATGTTGGCCATCTTGGCACCGGGTGCTTCGGCACAAAACCTCCGCATCTCACTCTCGGATTGCGGCGCTTCAAGAAAGAGAATGTCTGCACCCAGGTCGGCGAATGCCCGGACTCGCCAAAGAGCTTCTTCGAAACCATGGTCAAAGCGCGCATCGGTCCGCGCCATGATGAGCACGTCCGCACCCTCCTCCCGCGCATCCACCGCAGCGCGAATGCGGCGACACGCCTCGTCCCGAGAAACCACTTCCTTTCCCCGAGTATGTCCGCATCGTTTGGGTGCGACTTGGTCTTCAATCATCGCGCATGCAAAGCCCGCCGCCGCATAGCCTCGAACCGTACGCTTCACATTGATCGGGTTTCCATAGCCGGTGTCAGCGTCACCGATCACTGGAATCGAAACCGCCTCGCAAATTTGCCGCCCCTGATCGACCATTTCGCCGTAAGAGAGCAGGCCCGTGTCGGGCAAACCAGCCCGGGCCGCCGAAACAGCAAAGCCGCTCATGAAGGTCAGCGGAAAACCTGCCCCTTCGATCAAGCGAGCAGAAAGCGCGTCGAAGCAGCACGGCATGGTGAGCAACCCCGGCGCGTCGAGCAAGCCGCGCAACCGATCCGACGAAGTTTCGGGAGGCGGCTTTTGCAATCGAGGCGAGTTACCCATAGACGAATCAGATTCCCAAGTCGCTCAGCGCGTCGGCAATCCGACCCACCAATCCCGTCAAGCGGGGATGGGCGACTTCAAATCGCTCCAAGGCAGACGACAGCTGCTCCCGGAGGGATTCGGGCGGACTGTGCTCCGGCCGTTCAAGGGCCGAGCGAATTTCCGAAGCGGTTTGGCGAAGAGACTCTCGGGCCGCATCACCCACCTCGGGCGCTTGCTCAAGAACCTCGTGCAATTCATCCAGAATCGCCTTGAGGGATCGCTGATCGTGGGCCACCTGTTGTCTCCTTTTCGAATTCCACCCTCAACAGCATCTCGGCTGGCTGCGTTGGAAGCAACCTGTCGGCCTCTCATTGAGCGGAGAACGCGTTAAGCCGAATCAAATAATCCGAATACTTCCTCAAAGGCCTTCATCTGGTTTCCATCAACCGACGAGGGCACGAGAACCGGTGTCCGAATGCCCGATGCGTACCAACTGTTGAGACCCTCCAAGATCTCATCTGGCGAACCAAACAAGGTGCAATCGGCGAGCCACGCATCACTCATCAAACCCGGAATTTTTTCGCGATCTCCCTCCTCGATCGCTTTTTCGATCGCCTCCATTTCCTCGACGTATCCCGCCTCTTTCCAATAGTTTCGATAATTGGGCAGCGTGACGTAGAAAGAGAGCGTCTTTCGATTCACCGACGCCGCTGCAGCCCGATCATCGGAAATGACTGTTGGAATCATGCAACCCACAAAAAAGTCTTCTCTTTGCACTGCAGAGGCGGGGAGCGCTTTGAGCGAGTCCAGCATGTGCGAGCGAGCGCCATTTGCCCAGACGATGCCGTCTCCGATTTCACCACCCAAGGCAACCATTTTCTCGCGGAGCGCCGCTAGCACGACCGGACTTTGCTCTCCGGTGCGCGGTGTTCCACGCCAAGCCTCGACAAAAGCCCTCGTATCGGCCAGAGGGCGTCCGGCTTGCAAGCCCATCCGGCTGAGAAGGGGTGCATGGCTGACGCCAATCCCAAATCGAAAACGCCCGCCAGAGAGCTCGTGAATCAGCGCCGTCGTCGCCGCGTAGTCACTCGGGGCCCGGGTGTAGAGATTCGCGATCGCCGTCCCAAAGGGAATCCGCTCGGTCTCCAGGGCAAGGGCCAGACAGAGTCCCAAATTGTCGCCCACACTCGCGCAATAAAGACCGGCGAAGTCCCTTCGTTCGACCTCTCGAGCCAGTTCTAAGGCCGCGCGTCGCTTGCGCGGAACGGCCGCCAAGGCGAGGGCCGGTCTCTGAATCTGTGACATCGCGGGTCCTCCTCATGATTCCATAGACCTCCCCGGGGGATACCTGGCGAATCCCTGAAGGCCCGATCGCGCACACTAGCCAGTTTGTCCGGGTCGCTCACCTCGGCGGGATCGACCCGAGTTGCTCGCGGCGAGGTCAGCTCTGCCCAGACAGCGTGCACAGGGTCGCCCAGATCGGTTCCAGATCGCCTCCGTATGAGCATAAAACGGCCCATTCGAGCTCTTTAGAGCGCCGATCGAGTGAGACGAATTTTGGCACGGCCATTGCTTTTATGAGGGCCGTCGGAGCAAGACAGCCGACGTGAGATCGATTCGAAATCAAAACAGAAACCCAAACTCGGAAAAACGCCTCGCCGCGGGGATGCCGGGCGCCGAGCTTAAGCGCAGCCAGCGCTTTCATACAGAAACCCTCTACCCCGTTGGAGACTGATCGATGAATTCGAAGCTAGCCCTGACTGCCCTGACGGCGGCCGTTGCGCTGCCCGGCGTCGCCTTTGCCGAGGACGGAGTAAGTCCTGGCCTTTTCACCGCCAACAATATTTGGATGATGATGGCTGCGGCCCTCGTCTTCATTATGCATCTCGGTTTCGCGATGGTTGAAACCGGACTAACTCGCGCCAAAAACTCCGTGAACATTCTGTTCAAAAACACCTTCATTATCTGTGCGGGCATCCTCACCTATTACCTCTGCGGGTTCAATCTGATGTATCCCGGATTTGCGGAAGGCAGCTCGGGCATTTTCGGTTTCGCAGGGTTTGGCCTCGGTGCAGGCTTCGACCCCGCTTCGAACACGCCGGCCTATGCCGATGGCGGATACACCTATTGGACTGATTTTCTCTTCCAGGCCATGTTTGCCGCGACCGCCGCCACCATCGTCTCAGGCGCCGTGGCCGAGCGAATCAAGCTGAATGCTTTCATGATCTTCTCAGCGATCTTTGTCGGGGTGGTCTACACCGTGGCTGGCTCCTGGAAGTGGGGCGGCGGATGGCTCGACGCGATGGGGTTCTACGACTTCGCTGGGTCGACTCTGGTCCACTCGGTCGGCGGATGGGGAGCCCTGATGGGAATCCTCTTCCTCGGGCCGCGCCTAGGCAAATACGGCAAGGACGGAAGCATGACGCCAATTCCGGGGAGCAGCATGCCCTCCGCGACCATCGGAGTCTTTCTTCTCTGGCTCGGATGGTTTGGCTTTAACGGAGGCTCGGTCCTATCAGGAGATCCGGCCCTCACTTCCTTTGTCCTCGTCACCACCTGCTTGGCCGCCGCAGCCGGCGGACTCGGCGCGATGGTGGCTTACTCATTCGTATCCTCGAAACCCGATCTCTCGATGGCCCTCAACGGCATTCTCGCCGGACTCGTCGGAATCACCGCCGGGGCCGATGTGATTAATCCGCTCTCGGCAATTTTGGTCGGCGCGATCGCGGGTGGCCTCGTGGTCTTCTCGGTGATCGCTTTCGACAAGATCAAGATCGATGACCCGGTCGGAGCCACCTCTGTTCACCTGACTTGCGGCATCTGGGGAACCCTGGCGGTTGGCATCTTCTCGACCAATCCGGAGCACAGCTTCGCCACCCAGCTGATCGGCGTCGGCGCGTATGGGATCTTCACCATCGTCTGCGCCGGAGCCCTCTTTGGGATCCTCAAAGCCACGATTGGCATTCGAGTTTCCGAAGAGGAGGAGATTGAAGGGCTGGATCTCGGCGAGCACGGCATGCATGCCTATGACGTCGCTCCGAGCACGGGACCCTTCGAAGATGCTCACCTCCGAGGTGCCCCGGCCCCCATGTCGACCACGACCTTAGCGGCCACCGAAAGCTGATTCGAGAGCCGCCCGGGAACGCTGATTCGAGCTGGATCAGCTTCCCGGGCCTCTTCGAACCGCCTCAAGGGGAGCCGCAGAAGGAACGCCTAGAACATCGCGCACACCGCGCGACAGATGGAGAACCCCATGAAAAAGATCGAAGCCATCATCAAACCCTTCAAGCTCGACGATGCCAAGGAAGCGCTCAGCGGCATCGGGATCCAAGGACTGACCGTGAGTGAAGTCAAGGGATTCGGACGACAGAAGGGACATACCGAACTCTACCGCGGAGCTGAGTACGTCGTGGATTTCCTGCCGAAAATCAAACTTGAGATCGTGGTGGCAGACGATCTCGCCGAGAAGGTAGCCCTGGCCCTACAAGAGGCCTGCCAGACCGGTCGCATCGGCGATGGGAAGATCTTCGTACTCCCCGTGGACGATGCTCTGCGAATCCGCACGGGAGAGCGAGGCGATCTCGCGGTCAGCACCCAATAGCAATCTCGCTTAAGTCAGAAAACACTCACAACCAAGCGGCCGAATGGATTCACTCCGTTCGGCCGCTTTCACGTTCGAGCCACTCCACTCCAAGTAAGTCCTAAGGTTCGATTACGACCTTGCCCACCGTGCGACGCGTCGCCAGGGCAGAAAGAGCGGCGCCCGCTTCAGAGAGGGGATAACGCTTCTGAATCAGCGGGGTCAGAAGCCCTTCTTCGTATAGTCGCATCAGATCCTCGAAAATGCCGCGCACGGTTTCGGGCTCCTTCTCTCCATACACTGGCCAGTGCAAGCCCACAACCGAGATATTTTTCAGCATGATGCGGTTCGCTCGGATTTCGGGAATTGTTCCCCCCGCAAAACCCACCACGATCAGCCGCCCTTTCCAGGCAATGCACCGGAGCGATCCGTCTGTTGTCTCTCCGCCGACGGAGTCATAGATGACATCCGCCCCCCGGCCCGCCGTCGCCTCAAGGACTTGGGCGACAAAGTCCTCCTGACGGTAGTCAATGAGGACGTCTGCCCCGGCCGCCCGGGCAATCTCGAGCTTCTTGGCCCCACCGGCGGTGGCGATTACCCGAGCACCGAGCGCCCGACCAATCTGGACCGCCGCAAGGCCGACACCCCCGGCGGCGGCATGGACCAGCAACGTCTCACCCGCACGCAATCCAGCCCGATCGACCAGGGCCGCATGCGATGTTGGGTAGACGATGGGCATGGCCGCAGCCTGTTCAAAAGGCATGGCTTCGGGGATCCGGTGCACATTCCGCCGGTCAACTGCCACGGACTCTGCAAAGGCTCCCAAATGCGTGTACGCCATCACCCGGTCACCGGGATGGAGGTCACTGATGCCCGCGCCCACTTCGGCCACCACGCCGGCGGCTTCTCGGCCCGGAATAAAAGGAAGCGCGGGCTTCTCTTGATAACGACCTTGTAGCATCAAGACATCAGAAAAATTGCAACCGGCCGCACGGACTTCAATCAAAACCTCACCGGGCTGGACCGGAGGGGCCGGCACACTCCGCTCCACCAAGGCCTCCGGCTGTATCAATTCTTCAACAACAACGGCTCTCATCTCAGACAAATACCCAGTCCTGGTAAGAAGCTCCGAAAGATAGCAGCCCGCCAGCCCGGATCGGCAGGCACGAAGACAGGAGCCCGATACACTCTTTCCGTTCGGTGCTCAAGACTCATCGGACAAACCATCGATCGAAACAAAGAGGGACCTATGGGCCCAGTCCGGCCAGACATCACTCAATCCATTTGCCTTGCGCTGGGAACCTTGATGCTCTTCATGACCTTTGGCTGCCAGCATCGGAGCGCGAGGGGTGTCGCGTTATCGGACCTGAAGCCCAACGAGACAAGGCCTTTGTTTTGGCGAGTCCAGAGCGATCGAGGCGCCGATTTGTACATCCTCAGTACACCCGACGCGGGCGGACCGCCCGGAGGATGGTCTTATCCCCCGGCCATCGAGCAGGCTTTCGACAGCGCTCAAGCCCTCGTCGTCGGATTGGAGCCTGCCGCGTGGGCCGGCGATCAAACCCAGGCCCTCGTCGCGACGTACGGCACCCTCCCCCCAGGCCTGTCGCTCCGACAAGAACTGGCCGGCGACCTCTGGGCCAAACTCGAACCTCAGCTCAACAGCGCAAACCTGCCGATTGCCTACGCCGATCGAATGCAGCCCTGGCTCGTTGAGGTGATTCTTCAGGCGGAGGCCATGAGGCAACTCGGCCTTTCCTCGCGAAATGGCGTCGACGAAAGCTTCATTGCAAAAGTCGGGGATCGAAGCATCATCGGATTAGAGAGCATCAAATTCCAGATTGCCCTACTGATTCGAATGCCCCTGGAAGTCCAGAGCGCCAGCTTGCGACACACATTGACCTCCTTCAAAAATTTCGAGGACGAGGTGCAAGCCGTCGTGCAGGCCTGGCGACGGGGAGACGAGCGATTGCTCGCTCGGCTGTTTTCGCTGGACGGAAACGCGGATCAATCCGAAAAAGCCTTTTTGGATCTCTTCACCTATCGAAGCAGCCAGAACATGGCGGAGCAACTCGGTGTCTTGCTTGAGGCCGAACAACACGAGGGAGAACGTGTCTTTGTCGTGATGGGCATTCGATTTCTCTTGGGCCAGCAAGGGATCCCAGCGCTACTCCAGAAAAAAGGCTACGCGGTCAAACGCTATTCGCCTTCGGCCCTCTTACATGCCCTTCCTGGAGGCTGAGATGCAAACCATCGACGAAAGCGTGTACCTATCGCCCACCGCTCAAATCTATGGTCGAGTTCAAATCGGTGAAGGATCCTCTGTCTGGCCCAATGCGGTCATCCGATCAGAAGCGCAGCAGGTCGAGATCGGTCGGTACACGAATATCCAAGACTTCGTGATGATTCATGTGGGCTACGACGCGCCCACTCGGGTGGGCGATTTCTGCTCAATCACCCATCACGCCATCCTGCATGGCTGCACCGTGGGAGACCAGTGCCTGATTGGAATCAACGCCACCTTGATGGACGGAGCCGTAATCGGAGCTGGCTCGATCGTGGCCGGAGGAGCTTTTATCACTGAGGGCAGTGAATTCCCCGAACGGTCCATCATTGCTGGCGTTCCGGCTCGTCGTATCAAGGAGCGAGACAGCGCCCAGGCCAACCGCCTGAACGCATGGCAATACCACAGAAATGCCCAGGCCTATCGAGCCGGTGACCATCGTGCCTGGACGGGCCCAGAGTATGAACGGTGGTTGAGCCATCTTCAGGAAGAAGTAGCCCAAGACCTCGATCTCAAGCGTCTCGAAAGCCAAAAATTGAAGGCGTCACCTTCAACCCCTTAGGTCCGCGCCGAAAGCCCGCGGAATAGCAAATCGACCCCAGCCTGGATATTGGCTCGACAGACCTCAGCGCCCACAAGGCCATTCGCCCAAGCCAACCGTGATCCCTGCGTCAGATGAAAAATGACACGAGCCGCCTCGAGGACATCGACATCCCGGGCGAGATCTTTTCTCATCCGACCTCTTTGAAGAATTTCAAGGAGCAAGCCAATGGTCCGATCGTTCAGGGCCAGCGCCTGTCGGGCTACCCTTGCCTCTGCCTTAGTCGCGGCGCGAAGCGCGATCATCGTTAGATCCCGATTAGCGATCAGAAGAGCATCTTGATGGTCTAAAAACGCGCGCACCCGGTCGCTGGTGGGTGCATTTCGATTATCGCTTTCGCGAAAAAGACGCCATGCTTCATCCTGAAGTACGCTCAACTCGTCGATCAGCAGCTCTTCTTTACTGCGGACATGGCGATAGATCGAACTGGCCCCCATGCCCGCTCGCTCAGCAATCGCACGCAATGTTGCGTTGTCGAATCCGCGCTCATCAAATAGTGCGCGGGCGGCTTCACGAATCCGTGCGCGACTTCGGCGGCCTCGCGCAAGCCGCCCGTCGTCTGCTCGTAGACGCGGCGGCTCTGGTGAGGGGCGGCGAGATCCAGAAGAAGATCCCGACCGACCCACGAGGCCCCCCGCCCTCGTGTCGCCCGTAGACGCCATAGCGATGGAGCTTCGCATAAGGTCTCACCCATTCGCCAGTCCCCACATCCGCTCTCGGCCAAGCCAACATCCCGAACCGCGATCCTCGGGCAAAACCGGCCTTCGAATTCCGGTGTGATGTGTCCTCTTCAAAGGCCGATAAGAGTTGGGGGAATCAGACACCCGGTCCGATTCCCCCTTCCGCCGCACCCCTTCCCAGAACCACGGCGGCTGCCCTCAGCTTAAACCGCCGCCTCGGAAAAAGGTCAGAATTCAGCCCAAACCCCACTCGCGGCCCCGGGGGAGCCTGGCCGATCGCTGCGAACAAGCCTCTCACAGAAGGCTCGATGGATCTTCCAAGCGCTCCCGAATTCCCCCCATGGTGATCGCGGCATATAGACCATCTGCGACACGCTCGTCATAGCTGTACTTGACCTCGACGGTCCGGGTTCCGTCGGGTTGTTCGTGAATACGACCGAGCGTCGCAAAAATACTGCACGTCCCGTATTCCCATAGATGGTGGTAAGCCGCATCCAGCCCAACCGAACCCAGGTTGGCGACGAAAACGGATGAAAACATGGGGTCTGACTCAATCATGGCTCGAGGGAGCAGCCCCCAACGGTCCCCGAGGCGGAGAAGATTCATCCCCAGCCGAAGCAAGCCGCTTGGAAGACGCAGCGCGAGCCCGACCTCCTTATCCGCCGTACTCTGCCGTCCAGCACGGCGGCCGAGCAACTCTGCGTGCAGGGCATCAACCATTTCGCGCAAGCCCTCGGATCGCTCGAATGCTCGCTTCACGGTCAGCACCGGGGCACCGTCAATCAGTTCCTGCTTGGCGCTAAACGTGATCCAAGCGCCGCGGCGCTGCCAAATCCTCCCCCCCGCGACAAAGCGATTGACCCACGGGCGTTCGTGCAAGGCGATGGACAAGCTCCTCAAAAAAAGATGAAAGAGAGTCATCGGCTGATCGGATTGACGAGATGCATTCTGTGCATCGAGAAAAGCCAGCGCGGCATCCACTTGGATTTCAGTGCTGTAGTAAACGAGTGAGGCGTTCCGACGCGGAGACAAGAACGGCATAAAGCGACGAGTTTTCGAGAGGTCGCTGATTCGGTCCCCGTCCGATCGATGACCCAGCATGAGTCCACCCGCTTCCGCCCAGACATCAGAGCGCCTTCTAGAGAGTGACAGCTTCACCGTTTTGCGAAACCACCCGAGATCCAATCATCGGGCGGGGCGCCACAAACGCCAAATCGGGATGCCGAAGAGCTTCGTGCTTCCCGCCTGAGCAAAGCCAAAGCGGCCATAGAAGGCAAGCAGTTCCGGCCGATCGGTTTCCAGGTAAGCAGCGCAGCCTTGTCGATCCACGCCCTCCAGCCAGTGAGCGACCAACCCAGCGCCATAGCCGCGACCTTGATGATCGGGCCGAATGCCCACCAGCGAGAGGTAGCAGTGAGGCTCAACGGGATGACTCTCTCGAAGGACTTCAAACACTTCGCCCCATCGGCGCGCGGTGCGCCAGCCCTGCCCCATCAAGAGTCGGATCTGCTCGCCCCAGGGTGGGGGCGAGAGGGGCCACTGGCCAGGCTCCATTGCGATCAGACCCCCCAAAACCGATTGATCGTGGGCCCCCCTCCCCTCTGGCGCGATCAGCACGACCGCAGCCGGCAGCGCCGCGATGAGACTCGCCCTCATTCCCGCGCGATTGGCTCGCAATCGCCGTGCTTCCGATCCCCCGATGACGGCCCGATTCAAGGGATTGTCACGAAAAGCCAGAGCCAGGACCTCCGCCAGAGCCCTGCTTTCGGTTCCCTCGGGATAGAGTCGCCTCGGATCGAGCACCCCCTGAGTCTAACCTTCACCGATGCATCCGAACCCTTTCGTCTAATGCCTAGAAGTGCGTAAAAACGGATGAATCCCCATGCGAGGAGCCCCCAGCGGGGAAAATCGACGGACGGGTTACACTTCTTCAGCGCTCCAGCCGAATAAGCGGAAGGGGATGAGCGTGTCCGAAAAAAATCCAATCATCTG
>NHEP01000039.1 GCA_002171515.1 bacterium TMED88
CCCGCCTCCCGTGAAGTCGCGAAGGTCGACCAGTGTGCTCCCGGCGATCGCCGTAAATTCGTCATCTCCGCCACCGAGTTCAATTCGGCCTTGGATCTCTCCGGCGTTGATGATTTCGTCGACCCCGGCCGATCCCGCAACCGCGATGCCGTGATTGGAGTTGGTGAGATCGTTCAGGTTGGCGCGGATCGAGGATTCGGCTTCATTTCGAACGCGGTTCAGCAGACCTTCGGTAGCGCCCTCCAGTTGAATCAGAGGGCCGGCATCTGGAACCGTGCTGACGATTTGCCCCGAGTCGCCGAGCACATCCGGATCAAAACGATTCAGAACATTCACGTTGGCCGAAAAAGGGCTCTCGTTTGGATCGAACTGAGTGGCCAGGATGCCGATGGCTTCGCCCTGCTCGACAGAGATGACACCTGCATTGAAGGAGAGCGCCCCCCCGTCGGTTCGGAGGCCGACCGCTTCAAGCCCTTGCACTGTGATACGGCCGCCGATGTTACTGTTGAATGAACTGCTTCCCTCGGCCAGCATGCCGATCGCAGACTGACCCGAGATTTCGATTGTGGCGCCTTGTTGATTGAAGAAACGAACATTTTCAGAGCCCGGTGTGGCAAAAACGCCCACTGCTTGCTCGCCACTGACCGTGAGTCGGCCGCCGTCTTGGTTTCTGAACTCCGCTGAGCTTCCGATTGTCAAGCCGGTGGCGTTCGGTCCCGAGGCATTGATTTCACCCGAGTTGCCGACAGAGCTCTCGTCGTTGAGTTGAAGGTTGTCGCCGGCCGTATCGAAGGACGCGCCCGCTTCAATCAGGACAGTCACGTCGTCGACGTCTACAGGCGCGATCAACGGCTCGGTAATTTGACCGCTGCACGTGACCGTGTCTCCGGCTGCGGGGGGTGTCGGCTGGCACTCCGCCCAGGACACAGGACTGTAGAATATCGGAAGGGTCAGCCCGACCAAGGCAAGGCTACGGAGGGCGGCTTTCCTACGCTTCGCGAGGCGTGCGAATACACCGGGCACGGATTCTCCTTGATGTGTCGGTCGGACTGAATTCCGGACAGGCTGTCCGATGAGAGGAACCCTTTGGCCGATTTTTTCAAAGGGTTGCATGACGCCCTCCGGTCGAATGGCTCAAGAGAGTTGCTCTCGAATTGAACCGAGGGCAGTGAATTGTCGACCTTGATCGTCGAAATTGGCGGGGTCGAGCCACTGTTCAAATGCAGTGCGGATTTTGGGCCATTCGGAATCGATCATTGAGAACCAAGCGGTGTCCCGATTTCGGCCTTTGATCACCAGGTCTTGGCGGAAGACACCCTCGGCGGAGAAGCCAAAGCGTAGAGCGGCCCGGATTGAGGATGCATTTTTGTTGTCGCACTTCCACTCGAAACGGCGATACCCGAGGTCGTCGAACAAATGGCGCGCCAAGATAAAGAGGGCTTCGGTGGCGGCGGCCGTTTTCTGCAGGGCTTTTGAAAAGATCACGCAGCCGACTTCGGCGGATCCCGCATCAGCACGGATCCGCATATAGCTGGCCATTCCCAACATATCCCCTGAGTGGACGTCACGAATGACGAGTGTCTGCCAGCCCATAGAGGTCGCCATGGCCTCCAAGATCGCGACGAGTTCTTCGATCGATGAGGGTGGCCCAAAGGGAATGTACCGCCAAAGCTCATCGTTGCCGGCTCCGGCGACGGCGAGGAAAAGTTCTTGACCATCCTCTTTTGGTTGGAGAATGGAAATCCGGACGAACCGTCCCTCTGTTATTGGAAGAGCGGGCAATTCGCATGATTTCCAGTCTTTCATCATTTCATCTTTGCGATTTTGGACGTACGCGGCAAGGGGCGCACTGCAGTCGCCATCCAGTCGAAGCGCGAGCCAGTGAGACCTACTCAGGAATGAGGCAGGAGTGAATGGATTCCTCTCCCTCGATTTCGCGGGCCAGGGTCTGAATGGCGAGTTCGGCGTCTCTGAGGTCGAAGCGGTGGGTATGCATTCGCTCAATGGGCGTGTGTCCAGATTCCAGCATACGGATCGCGTTGGCGTAGCCCGACGAGGTGACCCCGATGGCTCCACGAATAGAAATTTCCTTGAGCACGACTTTGTCGGAAACAAAATCCGGGATGGGCTTAAATCCTTTCGTGCCGGCGAGGACGATGCGCCCCCCCGGCGCAGTCACATCGAGTGCTTGAGCGACAGGTTCGGTTGCGTACGAAGAAACATCAATGACCACATCGGCCCCATGCCCATCGGTCAGTTCCTGGATGCGCCGCCCCGGGTTTTCATTTTCAACGTCGATCGTGGCGTGGGCTCCAAATTCACGAGCTAAGCCCAGTTTTTTCTCGTCAGCTTCGAGGCCGGTGACGATGACTTGGCGGGCACCGACTTCCAGGCAGGCGAGCAAGCAAGCGAGTCCGCGTTGCCCGGGTCCCATGATGACGACCCGATCTCCCGGGCGGGTTTCAGGAATTTCAACGCCCCATCGGAAGCCTGCGCCCAATGGATTGAACATGACGGCGAGGTGGGCTGGTAAGCTGGGGTCAACGCGGTGAAGAATGCTATGGGGATCGAGGTACATGAACTGCGCGTATCCGCCCCAGAGGCCGGGTGAATCTTTCAGTGGGATGTAGGAGTAGATCCGTCTTGTGGGGCATAGGTGGTACCGACCATCTCGACAGGTTGAACAGTGATGGCAGGCAATCATTGTTTCAACGGCCACCCGGTCTCCGACGTCCACACCCCAGCGCTTCGCCGCGCCATCGCCGATCTCGGCAATCGTGCCCAGGGGTTCGTGGCCTGGCACCACGGGCATCGGGGTTCGGAGGACGCCTTCGAATTGCTCGTAGTCACTGCCGCAGATCCCACAGGCTTCGATCCTCAAAAGAGCATCGTCGTGGCCAATCGAGGGAAGCGGAAGCTCCTTCGCTTCAAGACGGCGCAGGTCGGTTTGGACCATGGCAAGTGTTTTTTTCTGCATCACGCGCGTCTCCCATGGAGGCGGCCTTCGAAGGAACAGTCTACTTTTTGAAGGGCTGAAAGCCATAGCCTCCATCTGGAGGGTTCCGGTAGATTTCGGATTGCAAAAGAGAGGCTCATCGTTGGCACCTGGCGTTCAAACTGAACCGTTGAAGCTTGGCCTTTTGCTCTTCGTCGAAGGTGAGGGGGGTGTGGGCCAGGCTGTCAAAACGATCCGCGAGGCCGAAAAGCAGGGCTGGGATGGAATCTGCCTTCGAGGCGGGCCTCGGGCGGGGGCTGCGGCGCTGCAGGCTGCTGCGGCCGCCGCAACCGTGACCGAGCGTCTTCGTCTCGGGGTTGAAGTGTTGCCTGGACCCACCTTGCATCCTCTTCGCTTGGCTGAGGACTTATCGATGATCGACATCATCTCGGCGGGTCGTCTTGAGTGGATGCTCGGTGACTCGGCGAGCCTCAATCAATCGGATCAAGAGGAGGCCACTGAAATTGTCCTCAAGGCGTGGGCAGGGGGCCCCTTTTCTCATTCTGGGCGGCGTTGGTCCTTTCCCAGTCTGCGTTGCCTCCCCACCCCAGATCAGCGGCCTTCTCCGCCGATTTGGAGCGCATGGGAGGGTGCCTCATCCGAAAAAGAGGGGCGGATCGGTCGCTGGTTCTCGCTCGACGAAGCCTTTGGACCCGCCGAGAAGGAGGGTGACTTGGTCGCCGTCTGTGGTCGATGGGTGCCTGCAGGCGTTGCGGGAGGTGTGCTTCGATTCGGTCCTTCGGAAGGCCAATATGCGGATTGGGCAGCTTTAAGATCCGGCGAATCGACGCCTGGGCCGAAGTGGCTCTATGTCGATCTGTTCGCGGGCCACTCCGTCGCACCCAGTGAAGCGATTCGTCGTGGGGCGCGGGAATTGTTTCTTGGCTGATCCCATTTTCGTTGCCGGCGGAATCGCGGACTTGACGAGCCGCCTAGGGGCCCGCACCATGCACAGATGCAGTCACCATGCATTCCTCAAGAGGAACCGCTGTCTGGCTCCGGACGGCCTGATCGGCCAGTCGGCCTGTCTCCGCTGAATTCGACGATCTACGACCCCCGCCTTCCGACCCAGGATGCGCGGGGTTCGCTGCTTTTGGTGCCGGAGATGTCGACGTGACTCGGCCTGGAGAGGGCTCACCGAGTGAGGACGCTCGCTGGTGGACTTTGGCCGGGGTGGAAATGCTCGACGTTATGGCCACCGCTGAGCAGTTGTTGCGACAGGGGCACGTAGTTCATATCGGGACCGACGCACAGAAGTCTTCTCGACGAATGGAATTCGTGACGGTGATTTGTGTTCTGAATCCGGGAAAGGGCGGTCGAGTTTTCTATACGCGACGTTATGAACAAAAGGAAATGTCGCTGTTTGACAAACTCTCCCTCGAGACATGGCTAAGCCTTGAGTTGGCTTTGCGGATGAATGAAGAGTTTGAATTGCTGCCCGAGCAGAGACAGATCTGGGTGCACGTTGATGCGAACCCGGACACCCGTTATGACTCCAGTGACTACGTGAAGCAACTGGCGGGGATGGTTGCGGGGAGCGGCTTTCCCGTTTTAGTTAAGCCGCACGCTTGGTGCGCTTCCCATGTCGCTGATTTTGCGGTCAAGCACAAGCACCAGCGACTTTCACTGGAAGCGCTTCGCTAGACTGGAGCCGAATCGCTTAGCCGTTGCGGAGTTCGCCCCCTTGCTGGGTGATGGCCTGCTCGAAGCGTTTGAGGAATTTGCGCTCGTCTTTCTCGGTGAGCGTTTTGGAAGCGGACTGCAGCAGAACGTGATAAGCCAAGGACTTTCGACTCTCGCCGAGGTTTTCGCCGCGGTAGAGGTCGAAGAGTTCGATGTCGGCCACAAGGCCCTTCCCTGACTCGCGGATCGCCGCTTCCACGGCGGCCGCCGGGGTCTCCTCCTTCAGCGCCACGGCGACGTCGACCTTGATGCCCGGGAAGCGTGGGATCGGCCGGTAGCGTCCCTCAAACTTCGGAGCGCCGAGGAGCGCGTCAATGGATAGTTCGGAGGCGGCGACGTCGCTCCTTAAGTCGTCGGAAAGACCAAGCTTTGAGCACAGTCCTGGGTCCAGCTCCGTGACGAGGCCCAGCGGCTCTTCTTGACCCTCGACATAAACTTCAAGCGTTTTGGCCGGATGCGCCCAGGCGGGGGGCGCTGTCGACGGCCGCCACTGGATCGACTCAACTTGCAGATGATCGAGGAGATCCGTGATGACGCCCTGAAGTTGATGAAATCGGGACGCATCAAAGCGAGCGCTTTTGTCCGGAGGGCAACCCGCCCAGACAAGGCCGACTTGATGGCATTCCAGGGGCTCCCCGCGATCATTGGCTTGCTCGGGGTGGTATCCCTTTCCGATCTCGAAGAGGCGAATATCCTCTCTGAGGCGTCGATTGGCTTCGAGCCCAGGCAATAGGCTCGGGAGGACCGAGCGCCGGACTTTGTCCATGCCTTGTGCGGCGGGATTCACGACTTGGACATACGGTTCCCCAAGCAGGCCGAGTCGCTCAAGGGATTCATCGGCGACGAATGAGTAGCTGAGGGCCTCGCGAAAACGTGCGCCGCCCGCCAGTCGGTCTTGGATTTGGCGGACCATGTTTCGCCGGAGATCCGGTTTGGGCGGGGCGATCTCGGCGCGAAGCGCTTGCTCGGGAATATTATGGTAGCGGTGAATGCGTCCAATTTCTTCGATGAGGTCGCGCTCGATGGTGATGTCTTTGGTCGAACGGGCCGAGGGCACATCGACGGAAAAGCCCGTGGCACTGGATTGGACCCCGAATCCGAGTCGGCGGAGAATGTCTTCCATCTCTTGCTCGTCGAGGGCCTTGCCCAGGGCGGCATGAACCCTTTCGGTGCGCAAGGTCAATCGATGGGCGGGATCAACCCATTCTCCTGCATCGGTCAGCGGTCCAGGGAATTGAATCTTGGGCTGAAAGGATCGCAGAATCTGGACGAAGTGGCCGAGGGCTTTAAGGGGCAGCGTCGGATCGAGGCTCTTTTCAAAACGGGCCGAAGAGTCGGTCCGAAGTGCCAAGCGTGCGGAGGTCCGTCTGACGATCACGGGGTCGAAGGTTGCGACTTCTAGGAGCAGCGCAGAGGTGTCTTCGCCCACCTTAGAATTCTGCCCCCCCATGATGCCGGCCAGCGCGATGGGTTCGTCGCCGGAGCAGATCAAGAGGTCACTGGCTTGCAAGCTGCGCTCTTCTCCATCGAGCGTGAACAGGCGTTCTTCGTCTCGGGCCATGCGCACATTGACCCCGCTTGAGATTTTTTGCCTGTCAAAAGTGTGGTTGGGCTGGCCGAGATCAAGCATCACGAAATTCGAGACGTCGACGATTTGATCGATGGGTCGCTGGCCTACGGCCAGCAGCAGGAAGCGCAGCCAATCCGGGGAAGGCTCTGCCCGGGCTCCGTCGATCGGCAGGGCGAGATAACGAGAGCAGGCCGAAGTATCGATCTGAACCGGGAAAGCCGCTCCGTTCCCACAGTCGGGAAGCTCGACGTTCAGCGGCTTCAGGGGGCGGGAGTAGATGGCGGCCAGTTCGCCCGCAATGCCTCGATGCCCCCAGAGGTCGGGGCGATGGGTGAGGGATTTGTTGTCGATCTCAATCACAAAATCTTCAAGGCCGAGAGCCTGGCTGACCGAGGCACCGACTTCGGCGTTCTCGTCCAATACCCAGATGCCGTCATGGTCCTCGCCGAGCTCGAGTTCGCGCACGGAGCAAATCATGCCCTGGGAGGCGACTCCACGAATTTTCGATTTCTTGATTTTGAAATCTCCGGGGAGCACGGTTCCAATGGGCGCTACAGCGACCTTCTGTCCGCTGGACACGTTGGGAGCACCACACACAATGGTCAGGGCATCTTCCCCGCCTATATCAACGTGGCAAACGCTGAGTTTGTCTGCGTCCGGATGGGCGTTTCGCTCAAGGACGTGACCCACCCGGACATCGGATAGATGAGGGGCGAAGGGCTCGAGCCCTTCGACCTCGGCCGTCGAGAGGGTCAGATCTTCACAGATCTGCTCCGGGGAGAGTCCTGTGAGATCGATGTGGCGAGAGAGCCAGCGAATGGAGACCAACATCAGAATTGCTCCAGAAAACGGAGATCGCCCCCGAGTAAATGGCGAACGTCATCGATGCCATGCTTGAGCATCACAAGGCGGGAAAGGCCAAGACCGAAAGCGAAGCCGCCCCATTCATCAGGATCAAGGCCGCCGGATCGGAGAACATTGGGGTGGACGAGCCCGCAGGGGAGCAACTCGATCCAGGTCGTTTTTTTGCACACGCTGCAGCCATCGGTGCAGAAAGGGCAGCGAGCGTCCAGTTCGAAACCCGGCTCGACGAAAGGAAAAAAGCCTGGACGAAGCCGCACGTCGAGATCGCGGCCGAAAATTCCGCGAAGGAGCGTCTTCATGGCGCCAATTAAATGAGAAACTGAGACGTTTCGGTCGATTACGAGGCCCTCCATCTGATGAAAGGTATGGTCGTGACTCGCGTCGGTCGTCTCTTGTCGGAAACACTTGCCCGGCACGACGATGCGCATGGGGGGCTCGAAGCGCTCCATGGCTCGGACTTGAACCGGCGAAGTGTGGGTACGCATCAGGAGATGCCCATCGCCTTGGCAGAAGAAGGTGTCATGGGAGTCTCGAGCCGGGTGATCGCCCGGAATGTTGAGGGCTTCGAAGTTGTAGTAGTCGAGCTCTACCTCGGGGCCATCCAGTACGTCGTACCCCATTGATCGGAAGAGGTCCTCTAACTCCCGGGTGACTTGAGTGATGGGGTGGAGCCCTCCTCTTTGGGAGTGAGGGGCGGGTAGAGTGGCATCGAAGCCCGTTCCGGCTCGCTGAGCCGCGATGTCGGCGGATTCGAGTGCCTCGATCCGCTCTTGAACCGCTTGCTGAAGGTCTTGCTTCAAGCGGTTGGCGGCTTGTCCGGCCGCACGACGTGCGTCGGGTTCAAGTCGTGGAATTTCGGCCAACTGCCCCTGCACGACACCCTGCTTACCCAAATATCGACGCTCGACGGCGCGGGTGGCCTCGACGTCGAGGCAACCTTCAAGTTCCTCGCGGGCTTGGCCCAGGGTTTCATCGTGATCCAACAAGTCGTGCTCCTTCGGTCTCCGTTGAGCCGCGACGCGGGAGGTTACCGAATTGCCGGTCTTCAGGCTTCGTCCGATGAGCGGGTCGAATTGGGCCCTTCATTGAGCCAGCTCTCGATCCGATGATTCAGCGCCTCGGCTCGACGCAGGAGAGGGTCCAGCTTGGCGTCCTGATCGAGATTTGGTGGCTTCGTGGGTGCGCCTTCGTGGGTGTCTGCCGCCAAGGAGGTTTCCGGTTTTCTTTCGGCGACTGGCTTGGGTTTGAATGCGCGGGCCGTCGCCTCAGCGGCGGTTTTTCGTTTGTGGCAGGGGGTGCATAGGCTCTGGAGATTGCTCATTTCGTGACTGCCGCCGTCCACCAAGGGCACGATGTGGTCGACCTCCCAGAGCGAACGGCGGGGGACGAAGCCTTTTTCGCGCAGGGCGCGGGCCATGCCCCGGCCTTTCAGGGACTTCTTGAGAGCGAGGGTATCCAGTCCGCAAGACGCGCACCGGCCGCGATCCCGCTTGCGAAGGCGTCGGCGAACTTCCCGCGGATCGCTGTCGTTGTACTCCTCCACGCATTTCGGATGCCATCGCCGCCGGAGGTTTGGCTCTCCGGCCTTGGCGCCATGCGGGTGGAGGATCGGCTCGCCACACCAACGGCAGACGCCGCGGGGGGCGTCAGTGAAGCGAATTTCAGGGCGGCGGTGGGCGGTCATGTCTCAACCCTGTCCGTTTCGGCCAAGGAGGCCTTCGCCCCATTCGCTTCGCCTGTTGCGAACCATCCGCAGCCTGCGCGCATCAGTGGTCGGTTTGATTCCGGCCGGCGATCCACTCCTCGTTCCCCCCGCCCGGATTCTATCAGGTGGGATTGGGGTCGCCGCTGATTCGAGTGCGGAGCGCGAGCCAGCCGCCTAGAAGAAGGCAAACTCCGGCGAGGTAAAAAGGGCTCGGGGCTCGGAAGTCAAACAGGGCACCGGCCGCGATGGGGCCCACAACGCGAGCCAGCGATGCGCTGGATTGAAAGACGCCCATCACGCGTCCGCGGGCATTTTCGTCGGCTCGCATGGAGACCATCGACATGAGCGGCGG